>NZ_CAXHZL010000011.1:0-155237 GCF_964022235.1 uncultured Limimaricola sp.
GCGCAGGAAGGCATAGTGGCCCTTGCGGTTCTTGTTGATCTTGTAGGCCATCGTCTTGACGCCCCAGTACTCGTTCTCGAGCACCTTGCCGCCGTTGTCGGCGAGGACGGTCGAGAAGTGCTCGACAAGGCTTTCGGCCTGCGCGTTGGACAGGTCCTGACGCGCAATGAAGACATGCTCGTAAAGCGGCATGTGAACTCCAGTTCGGTTTCCAGGCGCATTTCATAGAACGGGGCGATGACCTTCCGCTCCCCGTTCACGAGAGTCTGCGCGGTTCATTCGAATGCGCGGAAGGATGCGGCCTTATACAGATCATACGGGGCGGCGCAAGCGGCGCGGCCCCAAGGGCGCCGTGCCGCGCGCCGCCGGGTCCATTCAACCCAACCACGCCCGCTTGCCGACATATTCGCGCCCTGATCCCGGGTGAGGATCGACCTGTCCGATAGCATAGGTCCGGGAGACCCCCCTCCATGAGCGCTGCCGCCCAGAGCCCCCGTCATGATGCCGCGCCGCTGGTGCTGGGCTGCGGCCGTCGTTGCCGCAGGCTCGCGGTGATGGTTCTCTTCGCCGTCTGGGCCTTCGCGCTCGGCGTCACCGCGGCGGCGGGGGCGATCTGGCTGTCGCCTCTGGGCGCGCCGCTCGACGAGGCGCTGTGGATTAAGATGGTGGTGGCGGTGATGCTCGGCGGCGGGCTCATCTGCTACGCCGGACGCGGCAGCCGCAGCGAGATCCATTTCGACACCGAGCGTCGCCTGGTGCGCGAGGTGCTGCGCCGTCCGAACGGGCGCATCGAACAGGTCGCGACCTGGGGCTTTGACGAATTTCGCGCCACCGAGATCCGCGACCGCAGCGACGCCCGACGCATGCTGCTGCGCGCCGAGTTGCGCCTGTCGGGCGAAAACCTGTCGGTGCGGGTCGCGCAGGGCGATCTGCACGCCATGGCCGCGCTGGCGCGCCGGATCGAGGGCGACCTCGGCCTGCCGCAGCCCCGGGGCGTGCCGCTGTTCCGCCGCCGCGACGCGGCCTGAACGCCGCTGCCTGAGACCTGCCCTCCAGACCCTGCCGCCTGACGCTTTCTTGTCGCGGCCCGTCCGAGCCGTTATGCGGTGATCCGACGCACCGCATCACAAGGGAGCAGGGCCATGCGCGCATTCGTTTTTCCGGGGCAGGGATCGCAGACCATCGGCATGGGCCGGGCGCTGGCCGAGGCCTATCCTTCGGCGCGCGCCGTGTTCGACGAGGTGGACGCCGCGCTGGGGGAAAAGCTCAGCGCGCTGATCTTCGAAGGCGAGATCGAGACCCTGACCCTCACCCGCAACGCGCAGCCCGCCCTGATGGCGACCTCGATCGCCGCGATGGCGGCGCTGAAGGCCGAAGGCGTCTCAATCACCGACGCCTCCTATGTCGCGGGCCACTCCTTGGGCGAATACTCCGCGCTCTGCGCCGCGGGGTCGCTGCGTCTTGACGATACCGCGCGGCTGCTGCGCCTGCGCGGCGAGGCGATGCAGGCCGCCGTGCCGGTGGGCGAGGGCGCGATGGCCGCCCTTCTTGGGCTCGACCTCGCAGCGGCGCGCGAAGTGGCGAGCGAGGCCGCCCAGGGCGAGACCTGTCAGGCCGCAAACGACAACGATCCCTCCCAAGTGGTGATCTCCGGCAGCCGTGCCGCGGTGGAGCGCGCACTCGATATCGCCAAGGCCAAGGGCGCCAAGCGCGCAATCCTGCTCCCCGTCAGCGCGCCGTTCCATTGCGCGCTGATGGCGCCCGCCGCCCGCGCCATGGCCGAGGCGCTTGAGGGCGTCGACATCCGCGAGCCCGCCGTGCCGCTGGTCGCCAACGTGCGCGCCGAGGCGGTCTGCGACCCGGCGCTGATCCGCACGCTTCTGGTCGACCAGGTGACCGGCGCGGTGCGCTGGCGCGAGAGCGTGGAGTTCATGGCGCGCGAAGGCGTGACTGAGTTCTGGGAGATCGGCGCGGGCAAGGCGCTCATCGGCATGATCCGTCGCATCGCCAAGGGGGCCGAGACCCGCGCCATCGGCACGCCCGAGGATGTGGCGGCGGCTAAGGGCTGACGGCTGCGGCCACTTCACTCTTCAAATACTCAGATCCTGCGCCCAATCCTCGGTGCGCGGGATGTGGTCCGGGCGCGGCCTTGCTGCTAGACCCTTGGCCAAGCGAAGTCTCAGGAGACCACACATGTTCGATCTGACCGGAAAATGCGCCTTGGTGACCGGAGCCTCTGGTGGCATCGGCGGCGCCATCGCCACCGCGCTGCACGGCGCGGGGGCCACGGTGGGGCTGTCTGGCACCCGCACCGGCCCGCTCGAGGAGCTGGCGGCGAGCTTGGGGGAGCGCGCCCATGTCCTGCCGTGCAACCTCGGCGACGCCGAGGCGGTCAACGCGCTGCCCAAGCAGGCCATCGAGGCGATGGGCGGGCTCGACATCCTCGTCAACAACGCCGGCATCACCCGCGACAACCTGTTCATGCGCATGTCCGAAGAAGACTGGGCGCAGGTTCTGGAGGTGAACCTCACCTCGACGATGCGCCTCTGCAAGGGCGTGGTGCGCCCGATGATGAAGGCCCGCTGGGGCCGGATCATCAACATCTCCTCGATCGTCGGCTCCACCGGCAACCCCGGTCAGGCGAACTATGCCGCCGCCAAGGCCGGCATGGTCGGCATGTCGAAATCCATCGCCTACGAAGTGGCGAGCCGGGGCATCACCGTGAACTGCGTGGCGCCGGGCTTCATCGCCACGGCGATGACCGACAAGCTCAACGACGAGCAGAAGTCGGGCATTCTGGGCCAGATTCCGGCGGGCCGCATGGGCGACGCCGACGAGATCGCGGCGGCGGTGCTCTATCTGGCGAGCCCCGAAGCAGGCTATGTCACGGGGGCGACGCTGCATGTGAACGGTGGCATGGCGATGCTCTGAGGCGGGAATTACGGGGCCGGTGCCGCGCCACAAAGCGTTTGCGCGGCCCCGAAACTCTGCTAAAGGACGACGAGATTTTCCGGCGGTGGCCCGTTTCGGCCCCTGTCGGTGAGCGGCCCGCTCGGGCATGAAAATGCCCTTCGGGGCAAGACAAAAAGGCCCGAAGGGGCCGGAAAGACGTGAGGAATTGTTATGAGCGACGTCGCCGACCGCGTGCGCAAGATCGTTGTTGAGCATCTGGGTGTCGAAGAGGACAAGGTCGTCGAGAACGCCTCGTTCATCGACGATCTGGGCGCCGACAGCCTCGACACCGTCGAGCTGGTCATGGCTTTCGAGGAAGAGTTCGGGATCGAGATCCCCGACGACGCCGCCGAAACCATCCAGACCTTCGGTGATGCGGTTCGCTTCATCAAAGAAGCGCAGTAATACACAAGGCTTTGGTCTTCGGACCCTGGCAGGACACGGCACCCTTCGGGGTGCCGTTTTCGTTTCGGCGCATCTATTCAGCCGGGCGGGGCAACACCGCCCTCTGGCTCGGGCAGCGTCAGGATCGGGGCCACCGCATCGTCGGGCAGCGGTCGCAGGAACTGCACCCCGACGTAATGCCGGTTGCGCCATTTCGCCGTGGCACCGATGCGCCGGTCGCCCAGCAGGATCGTCACCCCCTTGAGACCCGCGGGCTCGAACTCGGGGTCGAGGCGCAGCTTGGCCCCCAGCCGGCTGATGTCGATCAGCCGGGTTCCGGTTTCGGCGGTGCCGCTGCGGATCCGGGCGGGCAGGTTGACCGCGTGACGCTGGGCCTGTCGCTTGCGCTTGCGGCGTCGCAGCGCGATGACATGCGCGCCAAGCGCCGTGAGCGCGCAAAGGGCCAGCGCCCCCGCGCCGAGGCTGGCAAGCCTGGCCATGCGCATCCCGGCCATCACCCCGTCGGGTGGCGCGCCCGTGGATGTGGGCTCGCCCGCACCGGCCCCGCGCGCCGCTGCGGCATCCTCCGGCGCGCAGACATGGCGCGACAAGAGCGCGGCCAACCGCCCCGTGGTCGCGCGCGCCGTGTCGGTCGTGAGGTGCGCCGCCGCCGCCGCGTGGCCCCGAACCCGCGCCATCTCGACCGCCTCCACGGCAAGCGTCACCGAAGCCGCGATGTCGCGGCGATGGACGGTGAGCGGGTGGCCCGCGAGGTTCCACATCACCCGTTCGGTGTCGGTGCGGCGCAGCTCGCGCTCGAGCCCGCCGAGGTCGCCCGCGGCGGTCGTCGTCACGAGGCGACCCAGCGCATCCACCGCCTCGCAGGCCGGATCGGCCCGAAGCGGCGCGGCCATCACGATCAAGATCAGCACGAACCACAGGCGCATGGCAGGTCTCCTTCCCCTCCAGCTATGCTCCAAGGAAGCTGAAATCCGCGTTAACTCGGCTCTGAAAGGCTCGTCTGGCATTTCCCGCCCCCCGCGCTCTTGCTCCTGTGCAAAGCCCTGCGGTATCAGGACGCGAGTTATTGCGAAGAGGATGGTCAGATGCGGCGAGTGGTCGTGACGGGGCTGGGGCTTGTAACGCCGCTGGCCGACAAGGTCGAGCCGAGCTGGGATGCGATCCTGGCCGGGAAATCCGGGGCAGGCACCATCACCCGCTTCGACGCCAACCACCTTGCGACGAATTACGCCTGCGAGGTGCCGCAGGGCGAGGGCGTCGATCCGGCGATCCGTTTCGATCCCGACGACTACATGGAGCCCAAGGACCAGCGGAAGGTCGACGACTTCATCCTGTTCGGCATCGCGGCGGCGCAGCAGGCGGTCGAGGACAGCGGCTGGACCCCGCAGACCGAGGACGACCGCGAGCGTACCGGCGTGATGATCGGCTCTGGCATCGGCGGCCTCAATTCGATCGCCGAAACGGCGCTGCTGATCCGCGACAAGGGCCCGCGCCGCGTCTCGCCCTTCTTCATTCCCGGCGCGCTGATCAACCTGATCTCGGGTCAGGTCTCGATCCGCTACGGCTTCAAGGGGCCGAACCACTCGGTCGTCACCGCCTGTTCGACCGGCGCGCACGCCATCGGCGACGCGGCTCGGCTCATCAAATACGGCTCGGCCGACGTGATGGTCGCGGGCGGCGCCGAGGCGGCGATTTCCGAGATCGGCATCGCGGGCTTCAACGCCTGCAAGGCGCTCTCGACCAAGCGGCGCGACGATCCGCAGGCCGCGAGCCGCCCCTATGATGCCGACCGCGACGGTTTCGTCATGGGCGAGGGCGCGGGCATCGTCGTGCTCGAGGAATACGAGCACGCCAAGGCGCGCGGCGCCAAGATCTATGCCGAGGTGCTGGGCTACGGCATGTCGGGCGACGCCTATCACATCACCGCCCCCGCCGAAGGCGGCGAGGGTGGCGAGCGGGCGATGCGCGCGGCGATCAAGGACGCGGGCATCGAAGCGAGCCAGATCGATTACATCAACGCGCATGGCACCTCGACCATGGCCGACACGATCGAGCTTGGCGCGGTGGAGCGGCTGATGGGCGACGCGGTGTCGAACGTCACCATGTCCTCGACCAAATCGATGACCGGGCACCTTCTGGGGGCGGCCGGCGCGATCGAGGCGATCTTCTGCATTCTCGCGATCCGCGATCAGGTTGCGCCGCCGACGATCAACCTCGACGATCTCGCGGTCGAGACCACCGTTGATCTCGCGCCCAACGCCAAGCGCGAGCGCAAGATCGACATCGCGCTCTCCAACAGCTTCGGCTTTGGCGGCACCAACGCGAGCGTTCTGTTCGGAAAGGTCGCCTCCTGATGTGGCGGCACCTCGCCTCGAACACCATCACCTTCCTGATCGTCGGCCTCGCGGGTGCGGCGGGCGTCATCGCCTGGGGGGTCAACACGTATTCGGACGAGGGGCCGCTCGAGGCCGCGATCTGCCTGCGGGTCGAGCCGGGCACAAACATGCGCGCCGTGAGCCAGCGGCTCGTGGATCAAGGGGCGATCGGCTCGGGCTCGGTGTTTCGCATCGGGGCCGAGTATTCCGAGAAGGCCGGTCAGCTCAAGGCCGGCAGCCACCTGATCCCCGAGCGGTCCTCGATGGAGCGCATCGTCGAGATCGTCACGCGCGGCGGGGCATCGACCTGCGGCACCGAGATCCTCTACAAGATCGGCGTCAACGCGGTGCTGGCCGAGGTGCGCGAGCTTGATCCCGCCACTTCCGATTATACCGAGCTGGCCGAGTTCGACCCCACCGCCGAAAGCGTTGAGATCCCGCCTGAATACACGACCATGCGCGAGCGGGCCGACACGCGCTACCGCGTCTCGATGGCCGAGGGCGTGACCTCCTGGCAGGTGGTCAACGCGCTCAACGCGCTCGATACGCTCGATGGCGACGTCGAGGAGATCCCCGCCGAGGGCAGCCTTGCCCCCGACAGTTACGAGATCGCGCCCGGCACGCAGGTAGAGGCGGTGCTCGACCGGATGGAAGCGGCGCAGGCCGCGATCCTCGCACAGGCCTGGGAAGATCGGGCGGGCGATCTGCCGCTCGAAAGCCCCGAAGAGGCGCTGGTGCTTGCCTCCATCGTCGAAAAGGAAACCGGCGTCGCGGCCGAACGCCCGCAAGTGGCGAGCGTTTTCGTGAACCGTCTGCGTCAGGGCATGCCGCTGCAGACCGACCCCACGGTGATCTATGGCATCACCGAGGGCAAAGGCGTGCTGGGCCGTGGCCTGCGGCAGAGCGAGCTGCGTGCCGAGACGCCTTGGAACACCTATGTCATCAGAGGCCTGCCGCCGACGCCGATCGCCAACCCCGGTCGCGCGGCGATCGAGGCGGCGTTGAACCCGGCCACGACCGATTTCATCTTCTTCGTGGCTGATGGCACGGGCGGCCACGCCTTTGCCGAGACGCTGGACGAGCACAACAGCAACGTCGCCGAATGGCGCAAGATCGAGGCCGAGCGCGCAGCAGCTCAGAATTGATTTTTCGTTAATATAACGGGCGCTTGCCGGTCGTCCTTCACGTCGCAAAGATTGACTTTCGGGACGATCTGACGTATAGTTGCAGACAAGCTGAGAGAGTTACGACAAGGCGGCAC
Source organism: uncultured Limimaricola sp. (assembly GCF_964022235.1). Classification (NCBI taxonomy): domain Bacteria; kingdom Pseudomonadati; phylum Pseudomonadota; class Alphaproteobacteria; order Rhodobacterales; family Paracoccaceae; genus Limimaricola; species uncultured Limimaricola sp. The sequence continues at coordinate 6,994 of NZ_CAXHZL010000011.1, forward strand.
CGGAGCAATCCGGGGCCGCCTTTTTCGTATCCGCTCTCCGGCTGAAACAACAAGGGGCAGGCATGAGCATGGGTGAAACGACGCGCGCTTCGGGGCCGGACGACGCGGCACGGCGCAAGGAGTGGCAGGACGCGTGGGGGCTGTTGTCCTCGGTGCGCTCGACCTTGGCGGATCTTTTGGACGATGTGCGATCCGAAGCAGGCGAGCCAAAGGAATTGCAAAAGAAAATCAGCGATCTGGAGAGTGCTCTTAAGGGTGCGTTCGAGGTGGAAAGGAAGTTCAATGACTGGCTCAAGCGGCAGGACGGCGGACTCGCATCCGGAGAGATCGACATCGACGACGCCCGGCGCCGGATCGGTTGCCGACTGGATCGCCTGCGCGCCTGCTGCCGCGAGGGCTGAGTTTCTGGGCGCGCTGGACGCAGCAGAGCTGGCGGCGCTGCCTTGGCTCTTCGACATCTGGGCGTTGCCGCATCAACTGCCGCCCGGAGGCGATTGGCGGACATGGGTGATCCTTGGCGGGCGCGGCGCGGGCAAGACCCGCGCCGGGGCCGAATGGGTGCGCGCGCAGGTCGAGGGTGCGCGGCCCGGAGATGCCGGGCGCGCGCGGCGGGTCGCCTTGGTGGGCGAGACGCTCGATCAGGCGCGCGAGGTGATGGTGTTCGGCGAAAGCGGCATCCTTGCCTGTTCGCCGCCCGACCGGCGACCGGTCTGGAGCGCCACGCGGCGGATGCTGACTTGGCCCAACGAAGCCACGGCGCAGATCTTCTCGGCGCATGACTTCGAGGCGCTGCGTGGCCCGCAGTTCGATGCGGCTTGGGCCGACGAGCTGGCCAAGTGGAAGCGCGGGGCCGAGGCCTGGGACATGCTGCAGTTCGGCCTGCGTCTAGGCGATCCGCGCGCCTGCGTGACGACGACGCCGCGCAACGCGCCGGTGCTGCGCGACCTGCTGGCTTCGGAGAGCACGGTGGTCACCCATGCCGCGACCGAAGCCAACGCCGCGAACCTCGCCCGCGGCTTTCTCGACGAGATGAAGCGCCGTTACGCGGGCACGCGGCAGGGGCGTCAGGAGCTGGAGGGCGTGCTGCTCGCCGATGCCGAAGGGGCGCTGTGGACCGCCGAGATGCTGGTGGGCTGCATGGCCGACGCGGCCCCCGATCTCGATCGCATCGTCGTCGCGGTCGACCCCTCGGTGAGCGCGCACGCGACCTCCGACGCCTGCGGCATCGTCGTGGCCGGTGTGGTGATGGAGGGTCCGCCGCAGGACTGGCGGGCCTATGTGCTGGAGGACGCCACGGTCGAGGCGGCCTCGCCGCTCGACTGGGCGCGGGCGGCCTGCGCGGCGATGGCGCGGCACGGGGCCGAGCGCATGGTGGCCGAGGTGAATCAGGGCGGCGCGCTGGTCGAGACGGTGGTGCGTCAGGTCGATCCGCTGGTGCCGTTCAAGGCGCTGCGGGCCAGCCGGGGCAAGGGGCTTCGGGCCGAGCCGGTCGCGGCGCTCTACGAACAGGGCCGCGTGCATCACCTGCGCGGTCTCGGCGCGCTCGAGGATCAGATGGCGCAGATGACGGCGCGGGGGTTTTCGGGCTCGGGCTCGCCCGACCGGGTGGATGCGCTGGTCTGGGCCCTGCACGAGCTGATGATCGCGCCGGCGCAGGCGTGGCGCAGGCCACGGCTCCGGCAGCTCTAGGCCGCACTCTGCTCCAAAAATACTCGCGTGGGGCCGCGGCACGCGGCGGGGGCGGCAGCCCCCTCCGATCCAAGGTGTTGCGTGGCCCCCCGGACCACCGCGCGCCCCGTTCCCGGTTTCCCAACCGCGCACTGTCATTCTCTTCGCTAAGACGCAGTGACGACCAGCGGGGGGCGGCGATGTTCGAGTTCTTCAAGCGCGACAAGGGGGCACCCGAGGACAAGGCCTCGGCAGCGGGGCGGTGTCTCGCCTGGCCCGGCGCGGGACGACCGGCGTGGAGCGCGCGGGACACGGTCTCGCTCACCCGCGCGGGCTTTGTCGGCAACCCGGTGGGGTTTCGCGCGGTGCGGCTGATTTCCGAGGCGGCGGCGGCGCTGCCGTTGATGCTTCAGGATCGCGGACGTCGCTATGACGAGCACCCCGCACTGGCACTTCTGGCGCGGCCCAACCCCGGTCAGGGCCGGGCCGAGCTGATCGAGGCGCTGGTCGGGCAGATCCTGCTCACCGGCAACGGCTATGTCGAGGCGGTGGGCGCCGAGGGGCTGCCCTATGAGCTGCACGTGCTGCGCTCGGACCGGGTGGCGCTGGTGCCGGGGGCCGACGGCTGGCCGGTGGCCTACGACTATGCCGTGGGCGGGCGAAAGCACCGTTTCGCGGTGGGCGATGGCCCGAGCCCGGTGTGCCATATCAAGAGCTTTCACCCGCAGGACGACCATTACGGGCTCTCGGCGCTTGTCGCGGCGGCCACGGCGATCGACGTGCACAACGCCGCCTCGGCCTGGTCCAAGGCGCTCTTGGACAACGCCGCGCGCCCCTCGGGCGCCATCGTCTATCGCGGTGCCGACGGGCAGGCGGGGCTGACGCCCGATCAATACGACCGTCTGGTCGAGGAGATGGAGAGCCAGCATCAGGGGGCGCGCAACGCCGGACGCCCGATGCTGCTCGAAGGCGGGCTCGATTGGAAGCCGATGGGGTTCAGCCCCTCGGACATGGAATTTCAGAAAACCAAGGAAGCGGCGGCGCGCGAGATCGCGGTGGCCTTTGGTGTGCCGCCAATGATCCTCGGGATACCCGGCGACGCGACCTACGCCAATTACCAGGAGGCCAACCGCGCTTTCTACCGCCTAACCGTGCTGCCCTTGATGGCGCGGGTTGCAGGCGCGCTGGCCGAATGGCTGTCGGATTTCTCCGAGACGCGGTTCGAGCTTCGCGTCGATCTCGATCAGGTGCCGGCGTTGGCCGCCGAGCGCGACGGGCAATGGCGGCGCGTCTCCGAGGCGCTGTTCCTGACCGATGCGGAGAAGCGCGCGCTTCTGGGGCTGCCCGTGCGCGAGGTCGGCTCGGATGGATGACCTGCGCGAGCATCGCTTCGCTTGCGCGCCGGGGATGCGCATCGAGGCGCATGAGCAGCTGGTGGCGCTTCAATTCGCGCAAGTCGCGGCGACGCTTGAACGGATCGAGGCGGTGATGGAGCGGCTGGAGCGCCGGCTCTGGCTCGCCGTCTACGGCGTCGTGGCCGCCATCGGCGCGCAGGCGGCCCAAGGGATCGTGGGGCTTTGAGGGAGAAGATGATGGAGCTGGAACGCAAGTTCTGTGCGGGCGGCACGGAGGGCAGCGGGCCGCTGGAGATCGGCGAGGGCGCGGTGATCTCGGGCTACGCCTCGCTCTTTGGCAAACCCGATCAGGGTGGCGACGTGGTCGAGCCGGGGGCCTATGCCGCCTCGCTCAAGCGGCTGATGGCCGCGGGCGGCCGGGTGCGGATGCTGTGGCAGCACGACCCGGCGCGACCGATCGGTGTCTGGGACGAGGTGCGCGAGGACGCGCGCGGGCTTTGGGTCAAGGGCCGCATCCTCACGGAGGTGGCGCAGGGCCGGGAGGCCTCGGCGCTGGTCGCGGCGGGGGCGATCGACGGTCTGTCGATCGGCTACCGCACGCGGCGCGCGAGGAAAGACGGCGCGGGCCGCAGGCTCGACGAGCTGGAGCTTTGGGAGGTGTCTCTCGTGACCTTCCCGATGCTGCGAGAGGCCCGCGTGGGCGTCAAGCACGAGGACGCGCTGGCGGCAAAGGTGCGGGCGGCGCGGTGCCTGCTCAGGGGTGAAGGGGGAGAACGCGATGCGTGACGACGACAGTGAGCTTGGCCGCGAGATCGGCGGGCTGATGGACGAGCTGGGCCGGTTCTCGGCCGAGATCCGAACGAAACTCAAGACACAGGACGACCGGATGACCAGACTGGACCGCAAGACCGCGCTCGCCGCGCGCCCCGCTCTCGAAGCGAAGGCCGAAGGCCAGCCGCACCGCGCCGCCTTCGGCGCCTATCTGCGCACCGGCGAGGATGACGGGCTGCGCGGCCTCGGCCTCGAGGGCAAGGCGATGAGCACGACCGTCGCGGCCGATGGCGGCTATCTCGTCGATCCGCAGACCGCCGAGCGCGTGCGCGGCGTGCTGGGGGCGACCGCCTCGCTGCGCGCCATCGCCAGCGTGGTGGCGGTGGACGCGGGCTCCTACGACGTATTGATCGACCATGCCCAGGCGGGGGCCGGCTGGGCCGATGAGACGAGCGCTCGCACCGAAACCGGCACGCCGCAGATCGACCGCATCTCCATCCCGCTACACGAGCTGTCGGCGCTGCCGAAAACCTCGCAGCGCCTGCTCGACGACTCTGCCTTCGACATCGAGGGCTGGCTCGCGGGCCGCATCGCCGACACCTTCGCCCGCTCGGAGGCCGCAGCCTTCGTCTCGGGCGACGGCATCGACAAGCCGACCGGCATCCTGAGCTACCCGCAGGTCGACGACGACGGCTGGAGCTGGGGCAGCTTGGGCTATGTCGCCACCGGCACCGACGGCGGCTTTGACGACACCAACCCGGCGGATGCGGTGATCGACCTCGTCTACCGCCTCGGCGCGCCCTACCGCGCGGGCGCGAGCTTCGTGATGAACTCGCGCACCGCGGGCGCGCTGCGCAAGCTCAAGGATGCGGATGGGCGCTTCTTGTGGAGCGACGGTCTCTCGGCGGGCGAGCCCGCGCGGCTCCTGGGCTACCCGGTGCTGATCGCCGAGGACATGCCCGACATCACCACGGACGCCTGCGCGCTGGCCTTCGGCAATTTCGAGGCGGGCTACACCATCGCCGAGCGCCCCGACCTGCGGGTGCTGCGCGATCCCTTCTCGGCCAAGCCGCACGTGATCTTCTACGCGACCAAGCGCGTCGGCGGCGCGGTGAGCGACTTCGCGGCGATCAAGCTTCTGAAGTTCGGCATCGCCTGAGGATGGGCCGGGCCGCCCCTTCGCGGGTGGCCCGGCTGAGTTGCCGAGACCTCGAAAGGACGGGTGATGAGACTGATCGAAACGGGAGCGGTGCCCGAGGCGGCCCTGCCGGTCGAGGGGCTTCGCGCGCATCTGCGGCTGGGCACCGGCTTTGCCGAGACCGGGTTGCAGGACACGAGCCTCGCGGGATTTCTGCGCGCCGCCATCGCGGCGATCGAGGCCCGCACCGGCAAGGTGCTGCTGGCGCGCGGCTTCGCGCTCGAGCTGACCCGCTGGCGCGACGACTGCCGCCAGCCCCTGCCGGTGGCCCCGCTGCGCGCGGTCACGGCCTTCGACACGGTGGACGCCCAAGGGGGGGTGGTGCCGGTGGCCGCGGGGCGCTGGCGCGCGGTGGCCGACGACCAGAGACCGTATCTCGAGCCGCTCTCGGTCACCCTGCCCGAGATCCCCTCGGGCGGGCTGGCGCGGATCGGCTTCGAGGCGGGGTTCGGGCCGGGGTGGTCCGACATCCCCGCCGATCTCGCGCAGGCGGTGATGATGCTGGCCGCGCATTACCATGAATACCGCCACGACACCGGCCTTGGGCCGGGCTGCATGCCCTTTGGCGTCACGGCGCTGACGGAACGGTTCCGCGGCCTGCGGCTTGGCACGGGGGGCGGGGCATGAAGCCCGCGCAAAGGCCCGTGCGGCTGAACCGGCCCCTGATGCTGGAGACGCCCCTGCGTGCGCCCGACGGCGCGGGCGGCTTTTCGCGCGGCTGGGTGGCGCTGGGCATGGTCTGGGCGCGGGTCGATGCCCGTTCGGGACGCGATCTCGACGGCATGGGCGCCGCGCTGAGCCGGGTACGGCTGCGCATCACCACGCGCGCGGCGCCGCCGGGCTCGTCGATGCGGCCCACGCCCGAACAGCGGTTTCGCGAAGGCAACCGGGTCTTTGCGATCCGCGCGGTGCGCGAATGGGACGCCGAGGGGCGGTATCTCGTCTGCGAGGCCGAGGAGGAGGTGGCGCGATGAGCTATGCAACATCCGCCGCGCTGCAGGCGGCGATCTATGCACGGCTGACGGCGCACGCGCCGCTGACCGATCTGCTGGGCGAGGCGATCTACGACGCGCTGCCCGCGGGGCCCCTGCCGCCGCTTTACGCGACGCTCGGGGCCGAGAAGGCGCGCGACCGGTCCGACACGACCATGACCGGCACCGAGCACGATCTCACGGTGAGCGTGGTGAGCGACGCGGCGGGGTTTCGCAGCGCCAAGGAGGCGGCGGCGGCCATCTCGGACGCGCTGGCCGAACCCATGCCCGAGCTGACCCGCGGACGGCTGGTGGGGCTGTGGTTCCTGCAGGCGCGGGCGCGGCGGGTGGGCAGCGGCGACGCGCGGCAGATCGACATGATCTTTCGCGCCCGCAGCGAAGACGGCTGAAACACAACAAGGAGGGCGCGCAGATGGCGGCTCAGAACGGCAGGGACCTCCTGCTCAAGATCGACATGACCGGCAACGGGCTGTTCGAGACCATGGCGGGGCTGCGCGCGACGCGGCTCACGCTCAATGCCCAGAGCGTCGACGTGACCCATCTCGGGAGCGAGGGCTGGCGCGAGGTGCTGGGCGGCGCGGGCGTGCGCACCGCGGCCATCTCGGGCTCTGGCGTGTTTCGCGACGCGACCACCGATGCGCGGGCGCGGCAGATCTTCTTCGACGGCGAGACGCCCGAATTCCAGGTGGTGATCCCCGATTTCGGCACCATGACCGGCGCGTTCCAGATCGCCTCGATCGACTACGCGGGCAGCCATGACGGCGAGGCCAGCTTCGAGATCGCGCTGGTCTCGGCGGGGCCGGTGCGCTTCGAGGCGGCGATCTGATGGCCAACCCGCGTGCCGGTGAGGTGGCCGTGATCCTCGACGGGACGCGGCAGGTGATGAAGCTGACGCTTGGCGCGCTGGCCGAACTCGAGGAGGCGCTTGGCTGCGACAGCCTCGCGGCGCTGGTGGCCCGGCTCGAGGGCGGCGAGGTCTCGGCGCGCGATGTGCTGGCGCTCATCGTCGCGGGGCTACGGGGTGGCGGCTGGCAGGGGCGCACCGCCGATCTGATGGCGGTCGAGATCGAGGGCGGGCCGGTCGAGGCGGCGCGGCTTGCAGCCCTGCTCGTGGCGCGCGCCTTTGGCGAGGCGGCATGAAGCGGCTCGATTTCGCGGCGATGATGCGCGCCGGGATCTGCGGTCTGGGTCTGCACCCTGCCGCGTTCTGGGCGCTGACGCCCGCCGAGCTGCGGCTGATGCTCGGGCCACCGGGCGAGGCGCCGATGGGCCGCGAAAGGCTGATGGAGCTGTGCCGCCAATATCCTGACGGGGAGAGACCATGACCGAGGACGAGATCGAGGCGCTGGAACGCGCCATGGAGGAGGCGGGCGGCATGGCCACGGCGTTCTCGCGAGAGCTGGACCGGATGCGCTCGGGGCTGGCCGAGACGACGCGCGATCTGGGGCGTCTCGAGCGGGGCTTTTCCGGCGGTCTGCGCCGCGCCATCGACGGCGTGCTGTTCGACGGCAAATCGGTGGGCGGCGCGCTCAAGGGGCTGGCGGGCACCATGTCGGACACCGTCTATGGCAACGCGATGCGCCCGGTGACCAACGGGCTCGGCGGGCTCTTGGCCCAAGGCGTGAACGGTCTGGTCTCGGGCCTGATGCCTTTCGCGCAGGGCGGGGCGTTTTCCGGCGGGCGGGTGACGCCATTTGCCCAGGGCGGCGTCGTGTCGGGGCCGGTGGCCTTTCCGATGCGCGGCGGCGCCGGGCTGATGGGCGAGGCGGGTCCCGAGGCGATCCTGCCGCTGTCGCGCGGCGCGGACGGACGGCTTGGCGTCGCCGCGGGCGGCGGCGGCGGGGCCGCGCAGGTGACGATCAACATCACGACGCCCGACGTCGAAGGCTTCAGGCGTTCGCGCGGGCAGGTGGCGGCGCAGATCGCGCGCGCCGTCGACCGCGGCCGCCGCGACAGGTGAGGAGAACATCATGGCATTCCACGACGTGAGATTTCCCGTGGCGCTGAGCTTTGGCGCGACCGGCGGGCCGGAGCGGCGCTGCGAGATCGTCACCCTCGCCAACGGCCATGAGGAGCGCAACAGCCCTTGGGCCGACGCGCGGCGGCGCTATGACGCGGGCCTTGGCCTGCGCGCGCTGGACGACATCGAGACGGTGCTGGGTTTCTTCGAGGCGCGACGCGGCCCGCTCTACGGATTTCGCTGGAAGGACTGGCTCGACTGGCGCTCGGCCCCGGCCTCGCGCCCGGTCAAGGAGCTCGATCAGCAGATCGGCACGGGCGACGACACCGCCACCGCGTTCCAGCTCGTCAAACGCTATGGGACCGGCGCGCAGGCCTATCTGCGCCCGATCGCCAAGCCCGTCGCGGGCAGCGTGCGGCTGGCAGTCGATGGCGATCCGGTGATCGAGGGCGAGGGGGTCGAGATCGACCACGCCACGGGCCTCGTGCGGTTCGACGTGGCCCCACCTATCGGTGCCCTCGTCACGGCGGGGTTCGAGTTCGACGTGCCCGCGCGCTTTGACACCGAAACGCTGATCGGCTCGGTCGCGAGCTTCGAGGCGGGCACGGTGCCGGACATCCCGGTGGTGGAGATCCGGCTGTGAGCGGGCTGCAGGATCACTTCGCGGGCGGTATCACCACGCTGTGCCGCGCCTGGGCGCTTACCCGCGCCGACGGGCTGGTGCGCGGTTTCACCGATCACGACCGGGCGCTGTCTTTCGAAGGTATCGATTTTCGCCCCGAGACCGGGATGAGCGCCAGCGCGCTGGTGCAGGGCGCGGGGCTGGCCGCGGACACCGCCGAGGCGCTGGGCGCGATTTCGGACGATGGCATCACCGAGGCCGAGATCGCCCAGGGGCGGCTCGACGGGGCAACGCTGCGGATCTGGCGGGTGAACTGGGCCGAGCCCGCGCAGCGCGCGCTCGAATTTCGCGGGCTCTTGGGCGAGATCCGCCGCGACGGCACGGTGTTCCGGGCCGAGTTGCGCGGACTGTCGGACCTTTTGAACCGGCCATTGGGCCGGGTCTATCAGCCGCGCTGCGACGCGAGCTTGGGCGATACGCGCTGTGGCTTTGACGCGAGGCAGCCGGGCTTTGCCGAAACACGGCCCCTGGCGCAGGCCGAGGGCACGCGGCTGCGCTTTGATTGGCCGGACGGGCCGCAGGCGGGCTGGTTCGCGCAAGGCCGCGTCGAGGTCGTGGACGGGCCGGGCGCCGGTCTGTCGGCCCCGATCCGCGAGGACCGCTGCGAGGGCGACGCGCGCCTGATCGAGCTGTGGCAGCCGATCTGCGCCGATCTGGCCCCCGGGGCCACGCTGCGCCTCGTTGCGGGCTGCGACAAGCGGGGCGAGACCTGCCAGCTCAAATTCGACAATTTCCTGAACTTTCGCGGGTTTCCGCATCTGCCGGGGACCGACTGGCTGATGGCGGTGCCGCGCTCGGGGGGCGCATGAGCCGCATCGTCGAGACGGCGCGCGGCTGGATCGGCACGCCCTATGTGCATGGTGCCGCAAGGCAGGGCGCGGGCTGCGATTGCCTCGGGCTGGTGCGCGGCGTCTGGGGCGCGCTCGGCGGAGCCGAGCCGGAGGCGGTGCCTGCCTATCCACGGCACGAGGCGCGCGGCGGTGAGGTTTTGCACGCGGCGGCGGCGCGTCACCTGCGCGAGATCGCATGGGCCGAGGCGCGGCCCGGCGATCTGTTGCTGTTTCGGCTGCGCGCGGGGCTGCCCGCGCGGCATCTCGGGCTGCTGGCGGCGGGACCGGAGGGTCCGAGCTTCATTCATGCCTACGAGGGGCACGGCGTGGTCGAAAGCCGGCTCACCCCCCCGTGGCGGCGGCGCATCGCCGCGTGTTTCGCACTGACGGAAAGGATCGGCTGATGGCGACCATCGTGTTCGGAGCCGCCGGAATGGCCATGGGTGGCTCGATCGGCGGCAGCGTGCTGGGCCTGTCGGGCGCGGTGTTGGGCCGCGCCGCCGGCTCGGGCCTCGGTCGGGTGATCGACGCGCGGCTTTTGGGCGGCGGCGCCGACCCGGTCGAGACGGGCCGCGTCGACCGGTTTCGCCTCACCGGGGCGGGCGAGGGCGAGCCGATCGCCCGGCTCTGGGGCCGGATGCGCATCGGCGGGCAGGTGATCTGGGCCTCGGAGTTCGAGGAGCGCCGCAGCACCTCTGGCGGCGGCAAGGGCGCACAGCACCCTGAGGTGACCGAGTTCTCCTATGCGGTGAGCCTCGCCGTCGGGCTGTGCGAGGGGGCTGTCACGCGGGTGGCGCGGATCTGGGCCGACGGGGTCGAGCTGGGCCGCGACGAGATCACCTGGCGGCTCTACGAGGGGCGCGGCGATCAGCTTCCCGACCCCAAGGTCGAAGCCGTGGAGGGGATCGGTCGCGCCCCCGCCTATCGCGGGTTGGCCTATGTGGTGATCGAGGATCTCGACCTCGCGCGGTTCGGCAACCGGGTGCCGCAGTTCTCCTTCGAGGTGCTGCGCCCAGCCGATGTCGCCGATCCCGCCCGCGCCAAGGATATCGCGCAGCTGGTGCGCGGTGTCGCGGTGATCCCCGGCACCGGGGATTACGCTCTGGCGACGACGCCGGTGCATGTCGAGACCGGTTTTGCCGAACGGCTGCCTGCGAACCTGCACGGGCCCTCGGGCCCGAGCGACGCCGACGCCGCGCTCGACGATCTGGTCGAGGAGCTGCCGCGCTGCCGCGCCGCCTCGCTCGTGGTGTCGTGGTTCGGGGACGATCTGCGCGCCGGGCACTGCACGATCCGCCCCAAGGTCGAGCAGGCCGAAGCCGACGGCGCGGAGATGGCGTGGCGTGTCTCGGGGTTGGGCCGCGCCGAGGCCATGGCGGTGCCGCGCCTCGAAGGGCGTCCGGTGTACGGCGGCACGCCGTCGGACCGCGCGGTGATCGAGGCGATCCGCGCGATGGCCGCGCGCGGGCTTGAAGTGACCTATTATCCTTTCATCCTGATGGACCAGCTTCCGGGCAACGGGTTGCCCGATCCGTGGGGCGGGGCCGAGCAGGCGGCCCTGCCGTGGCGGGGCCGGATCACCACCGCTCTGGCACCGAGGCAGCCGGGGAGCACCGACCGCACCGCGCAGGCCGAGGCCGAGGTCGCGGCGATCTTTGGCACCGCGCGGGCGGCGGATTTCACCATCACGCCCGACGGTCCGGTCTACGAAGGCCCCGAGGATTGGGGCCTGCGCCGCTTCGTGCTGCATCAGGCGCATCTTTGCGCCATGGCAAGCGGCGTCGAGGCGTTCTGCATCGGCTCGGAGCTGGTGGCGCTCACCACGATCAGGGGCGCGGGCGACAGTTATCCGGCGGTGGCCGCGCTGCGCGATCTCGCGGCAGAGGTGCGGGGCATCCTCGGGCCGGGGGTCAAGCTTTCCTACGCCGCCGACTGGACCGAATACCACGGCCATCAGCCGGGGGGCGCGACCAAGCGGTTTCACCTCGACCCGCTCTGGGCCGACCCCCAGATCGACTTCATCGGCATCGACAATTACATGCCGCTGTCGGACTGGCGCGACGGTTGGGACCATCTGGACGCGCAAGACCACCGCTCAATCCACGATCTCGACTACCTCACCGGCAATGTCGCGGGGGGCGAGGGGTATGACTGGTTCTACCATTCGCCCGAGGCCCGCGCGGCGCAGATCCGAACGCCGATCACCGATGGCGACGGCGAGCCTTGGGTCTGGCGCTACAAGGATCTCAAGGGCTGGTGGGGCCATGCGCATCACGAGCGCTTGGACGGGGTGCGGCAGGCCGAAGCCACCGCGTGGCAGCCGCGCTCGAAGCCCTTCCGCTTCACCGAGCTGGGCTGCGCCGCCGTCGACCGGGGCACCAACCAGCCCAACAAGTTCATCGACCCCAAATCCTCGGAATCCTCCTTGCCCTACCACTCGCGCGGGCACCGCGACGAGCTGATCCAGATGCAGTATCTGCGGGCCATGCATCGCCATTTTGCCGATGCGGAGGCCAACCCGGTGTCGGAGGTCTACGGCGCGCCGATGCTCGACACCGAGCGGATGCTGGTCTGGGCTTGGGACCTGCGGCCCTATCCATGGTTTCCGGGCCTGTCGGAGGTCTGGTCCGATGGCGCGAACTGGGCGCGCGGGCATTGGATCACCGGGCGCACCGCGCACCGCGACCTCGCCTCGGTGGTGGCCGAGATTTGCGCCCAAGCGGGGGTGAGCGAGATCGACACCTCGCGGCTGTTCGGCCTCGTGCGCGGCTATGTCGCCAATGAGCCGCAAAGCGCGCGGGCGCTATTGCAGCCCTTGATGCTGGCGCATGGCTTCGACGCGGTCGAGCGCGATGGGATTTTGGTGTTCCGCACGCGCGACGGGCGCCGCGACGCGGTGATCGACCCCGGCCGTCTGGTGCGCGAAAGTGCCGATGCGCCCAGCTTCGAGATCGCGCGCGAGGGGGCGTCGGCGCTGCCGGGCCGGGTGCGGCTGGGCTATGTCGACGCGACCGGGTCCGGGGAGGCGGCCAGCGTCGAGGCGGCGGTGCCGGAGGGCGATGCGCGTCATGTCGAGGCGGCCGAACTGCCGCTGGCGCTCACCCGAGGCGAGGCGCAGGGGATTGCCGCGCGTTGGCTCGCCGAGATGCGGCTCGGACGCGAGACCGCCGGTTTCGCGTTGCCGCCGTCGGCGCATCCGCTGGGTGCGGCTGACGTGGTGGAGATCGCGGCCACGGGCGAGGCCGGGGATGAAAACTGCGGCGCGTGGCGCATCGAGCGGGTCGAGCGGACGACCTTTGCGCGGATCGAGGCGGTGCGCACCGCGCCGGGCCTCTATCTGCCGCAGCGCGCCGAAGAGGAGGCGCCGACACCGGTGGCCTATATTCCGCCGGTGCCGGTCGAGGGGGTGTTTCTCGACCTGCCGCTGCTGACCGGCGAGGAGACCCCGCACGCGCCGCATTTCGCCGCCACGGCCAAGCCTTGGCCCGGTGCGGTCGCGCTGGTCTCGGGCGTCGAGGACGCCGATCACCGGTTGAACCTCGTGCAGCCGATTGCCGCGACCATCGGCACGACGCTGACGGCGCTGGGCGCGGCTTCGCCCGGGGTCTGGGACCGCGGCCCGGCGCTTCGGGTGCGGCTGGCGCAGGGGCGGCTGACGAGCGTCAGCGAGGCCGCGGTGCTGTCTGGGGCCAACCTCGTGGCGATCGGCGACGGCACCGGCGATCATTGGGAGGTGCTGCAGTTTCAGCGCGCCGAGCCGGTGGCGCCGGGGGTCTATGATCTGTCGCTGCGACTCAGGGGGCAGGCGGGGACCGATGCGGTGATGCCCGATCTTTGGCCCGTGGGCAGCCGCCTCGTGCTGCTCGACGGTGTGCCGCGCCAGATCGATCTGGCCCCGGCGGCGCGGGGGCTGGAGCGGCACTACCGCTATGGCCCGGCGCGCCGACCGGTGAGCGATCCGAGCTGGCGGCACGAGGTCCGCGCCTTCGCGGGCGTCGGTCTCAGGCCCTATGCGCCCGCGCATCTCGCGGCCCGCGCGGCGGGTGGCGATCTCGCTATCTCGTGGGTGCGGCGGGCGCGCAGCGGCGCCGACGCCTGGGAGGGCCGCGAGGTGCCGCTCGACGAGGCGCGCGAGGCCTATTTGCTGCGCATCCTGCGCGCCGGTGTGGTGAGGCGAGAGGTGGAGCTGGGGGCGGCGTCCTTTACCTACGGCGCCGCCGAGCGGGCCGCCGATGGCGCGACGGGGCCGATCGTGGTGCAGGTGGCGCAGCTCTCCGACGCCTTCGGGCCGGGGCCCTTCGCCTCGCTCACCGTGCAGCCATGAGGCCGATCCTGCCGGGCTGTCTCGACCGCGCGATGGCGGCACTGCTCGCGGTGCCGCCCGGCGCGCGCCCGGCGCTGGCCGCGCGCCTCGTCACCGAGGCGCGCACCGCCGATGCCTGGCGCAAGCGGCAGGGCCGGGCGCATCCCCTTTGGGGTGACGGATCGCTGATGTCGGCGGCGCTGCGGCATCCGGCGCGGCCCTTGCCGCCGTCGCTGGGGCCGGAGGCGCGGGGGGCGCTGCGGCAGGTGCTCGACGCCCTTGACGAAGGTCGGGGGCTTTGATCTTGGCGGCGGGGCCCTATCTGGGCTAGACAGGACGCGGCATCAGGAGGCCATGGCGATGGCGAAACCACAGGCGCAGTTGGCCGAGATCGATCCGGTCTGGAGCCGTATCCGGAGCGAGGCCGAAGAGGCCATCGCCGCCGAGCCGCTGATGGGCGGGCTCATTCATTCGGGTGTGCTGCACCATCAGAGCTTTGCCTGCGCGCTGGCCTACCGGCTGTCGCTCAAGCTCGCCTCCGACGAGATGCCCGCGCAGATCCTGCGCGAGATCATCGACGGGGCCTATAATGCCGAGGCGGAGTTGGTCGTCTCGGCCCGCGCCGATCTTGTCGCCACCTATGAGCGCGACCCAGCCTGCCACCGGTTCTTGCAGCCGCTGTTCTACTTCAAGGGGTATCAGGCGATTCAGGCCTACCGGCTTGGGCACTGGCTCTGGATGCAAGGACGGCTCGATCTGGCGTATTTCGTGCAGATGCGTGTGAGCGAGACCTTTGGCGTCGACATCCACCCGGCGGCCCGGATCGGGCGCGGCGTGATGATCGACCACGCGCATTCCGTGGTAATCGGCGAGACGGCCGTGGTGGGCGACAACGTGTCGATGCTGCATTCCGTGACGCTTGGCGGCACCGGCAAGGAAGAGCAGGACCGCCACCCCAAGATCGGCAACGGCGTGCTGATCGGCGCGGGCGCGAAGGTCTTGGGCAACATCCGCATCGGCGACTGCACCCGCATCGCCGCCGGATCGGTGGTGCTGATGGACATTCCGGCCTGCAAGACCGTCGCCGGGGTGCCCGCGCGGATCGTCGGCGAGGCGGGCTGTGCCCAGCCTTCGGTGTCGATGGACCAGACGTTCAACGACGAGTAAGCCGCCGACCGAGGCAGGGCTCGGTCGGGAGCGGAAGCGATCCCACGCCATGCCACAACGGTTTCGCGTGAAGCGAACCCGGTTTCGTGGTATGGTCGAAATCTGAATCGTACCTCATTTCGGCCTTTGCCGAGATCGCGGCGGCAGGCCCGATTCTGCATGTCTCAAAATCGGTGGGAGAAGTTCCATGAAACGCATGATGATGGCGGTCGCTATCGCGTGTGCTGGCGGGCTTGCCGGCGCGCAGGAGGCCCAAGAGGCAATGCCCGACGCACAGGGTGAGCAAGGTCCGCCCGAGTTCTTTCGCAACATTTACCCTGAACACGCCTTTGACGAGGCAATGGCGCTTTATGGTGCCTTGGGCAGCGAGGAAGCGGAACTCGATGCCAAGACCCGCGAGCTTGTCGCGCTCGCGGTCGCCGCGCAGATTCCCTGTGATTACTGCGTCTACGCTCACAAGAAGAATGCGATGAGCGCGGGTGCGTCGGAGGCCGAGCTTCGGGAGGCGGTGGCGACAGCCGCCAACGTCCGCATGTGGAGCACGATGCTCAACGGGATGGATTACGACTTCGAGGCCTACAAGGCCGAGCATGACGAAAGGATGCCGCCAACCAACTGAATTGGCGAGATGAATCGGCGAACCGACGCGACGCTAGCGCGCAACGCAGTCGCTGCACAGCTGCGCAAAGAGAAGGGGCCGCGCCCTCGTGGCGCGGCCCCTTCGAACGTCGTGGCGGGGCCGATCAGGCCAGCATCACCATCGGGTTTTCCAGAGCGTCGGCGATCTGCTTGAGCAGCTCCGCGCCCATCGCGCCGTCGATCACCCGGTGATCGACCGAGAGCGTCACCGACATCACGGTGGCCACTTCGATCTCGCCCGCGTCGTTCACCACCGGCTTCTTCACGCCTGCGCCGACCGCAAGGATCGCGCCATGCGGCGGGTTGATCACGGCGTCGAAGTTGTCGATGCCGAACATGCCGAGGTTGGAGATCGCGAAACTGCCGCCCTGATACTCGTGCGGGGCGAGCTTCTTGTCGCGCGCCCGCTTGGCGAGGTCCTTCATCTGCGCCGAGAGCGACGACAGCGACCGGCTTTCGGCGTCGCGCAGGACGGGGGTGAAGAGACCACCCTCGATCGCCACGGCGACGGCCACGTCCGAAGGCTTGAGCTTCAGGACCCGGTCACCGGCCCAGACCGCGTTGGCATCCGGCACCGCCTGCAGCGCCAAGGCCGAGGCCTTGATGATGAAGTCGTTGACCGAAAGCTTCACGCCGCGCCCTTCGAGCTGCTTGTTCAGCTGGGAGCGGAATTTCAGCAGCGCGTCGAGCTTGATGTCGCGGCGCAGGTAGAAATGCGGGATGGTCTGCTTGGCCTCGGTGAGACGAGCCGCGATGGTGCGGCGCATCCCGTCGAGCTTGACCTCCTCGAACTCGCGATCCGCGTACATCTTGCGGATTTGCTCGGCCTGCGCGCCGGGGGCGGCAGGGGCCGCCACGGGGGCCTTGTCGGCTGCGGCGGCGGGGGCCTTGGCGGCCTCGCTCGCGGCGGGCTTCTGGCCCGGCTTGGCGCTTTCGACGTCGGCCTTGACGATCCGGCCGTTGGGGCCGGTGCCGCTGATCTGGCTCAGGTCGAGACCCTTGTCCTTGGCGATCCGCCGCGCCAGCGGCGAGGCGAAGACGCGGTCGCCGGACGCACCCGACGCCGCAGGAGCGGCATCATCGCCCTTCGCCTGCTGCGCCGCCGCGCCGTCGTCGCCATAGCCCTTGGCGGGCGAGGTCTCGGCCTTGGGCGCTGCCGGTTCGGTATGGCTGTCGGCGTCGCCCGATTTGGGCGCGGAGGCGCTGCCGATGTCGTCGGCAGACTCACCCTCTTCGAGCAGCACGGCGATGGGGGTGTTGACCTTCACCCCTTCGGTGCCCTCGGCGATCAGCAGCTTGCCGACGACGCCTTCGTCGACGGCCTCGAACTCCATCGTCGCCTTGTCGGTCTCGATTTCGGCCAGCAGGTCGCCGGAGGAGACGGTGTCCCCCTCCTTGACCAGCCATTTCGCGAGCGTGCCTTCCTCCATGGTCGGCGACAGCGCGGGCATCAGGATTTCCGTTGGCATGTCTCGCGCCCCTTACTTGTAGGTCACTTTGCGCACCGCCTCGACGACCTCGTCGGTCGTCAGCAGCGCGTGCTTCTCGAGGTTCGCCGCATAGGGCATCGGCACGTCCTTGCCCGTGCAGTTGATGACCGGCGCGTCGAGGTGATCGAAGGCCTGCTGCATGATCACCGAGGAGATGTAGTTGCCGACCGAACCCTGCGGCCAGCCTTCTTCCACGGTGACGCAACGGTTGGTCTTCTTCACGCTCTCGAGGATCGCGTCGGTGTCCATCGGACGGATCGTCCGCAGGTCGATCACCTCGGCCTCGATGCCGTCCTCGGCGAGCTTTTCGGCCGCCGCGAGCGCATAGGTCATGCCGATGCCGAAGGACACGATGGTGACGTCCGTGCCTTCGCGGGCGATCTTGGCCTTGCCGAGCGGGATCGTGAAGTCATCCATCACCGGCACCTCGAAGGAGCGGCCATAGAGGATCTCGTTCTCGAGGAAGATCACCGGGTTGGGATCGCGGATCGCGGATTTCATCAGGCCCTTCGCATCGGCGGCGGAGTAGGGCATGACGACCTTGAGACCGGGCACCTGCATGAACCATGCGGCGTAGTCCTGGGAGTGCTGCGCGCCGACGCGGGCGGCGGCACCGTTGGGGCCGCGGAACACCATCGGGGCACCCATCTGGCCGCCCGACATGTAGAGCGTCTTGGCCGCCGAGTTGATCAGGTGGTCCATCGCCTGCATGGCGAAGTTGAAGGTCATGAACTCCACGATCGGGCGCAGGCCGCCAAAGGCCGCGCCGACCGCTATGCCGGCGAAGCCGTGCTCGGTGATCGGTGTGTCGATGACGCGCTTGGGGCCGAACTCGTCCAGAAGACCTTGGGAGATCTTGTAGGCGCCTTGATACTCGCCAACCTCCTCGCCCATGAGAAAGACGTTGTCGGCGCGGCGCATTTCCTCGGCCATCGCGTCGCGCAGGGCTTCGCGGACCGTGGTGGTCTTGGTCTCGGTGCCTTCGGGCCAATCCGGCGTGCGCGGGGGCTTTGGCGCCGCGGCGGCGGGCGAAGAGGCGGCGGGCGTATCGGCGGGAACGATGTCCTTGGCCTCGGCCTTGTTCTCTTCCTTGGCTTCGACCTTGGCGTCAGAGCCGGAGCCCGCGTTGTCGGCGGCGGAGGCGTCTTCGCCTTCCTCCAGCAGCACGGCGATGGGGGTGTTCACCTTCACGCCCTCGGTGCCTTCGGCGATGAGAATCTTGCCGACGGTGCCTTCGTCGACGGCCTCGAACTCCATCGTGGCCTTGTCGGTTTCGATCTCGGCCAGGATGTCGCCGGAGGAGACGGTGTCACCTTCCTTCACGAGCCACTTGGCGAGCGTGCCTTCCTCCATGGTCGGGGAGAGGGCGGGCATCAGAATTTCGGTCGCCATGGATCAGGCCTCCTGCGGGGCTTCTTCAGCGTAGATGTCGGTCCAAAGCTCCTCGAGCGCGGGCTCGGGGCTTTCCTTGGAGAACTCGGCGGACTCGTTGACGATCTCCTTGATCTCCTTGTCGATCGCCTTGAGGTCGTCCTCGGTCGCGTGCTGACCGGAGAGCAGCACCTGCCGGATCTGCTCGATCGGATCGCGCTCCTCGCGCATCTTCTGCACTTCCTCGCGCGAGCGGTACTTCGCGGGGTCGGACATCGAATGGCCACGGTAGCGGTAGGTCTTGATCTCGAGGATGTAGGGGCCCTTGCCCTCGCGGCAGTGCGCCACGGCGCGCTCGCCGGCCTCTTTCACCGCCAGCACGTCCATGCCGTCGACTTCCTCGCCCTTGATGCCGTAGGCGGCACCGCGCTCCCACAGCGACGGCGACTTGGTCGAGCGCTGCACGGAGGTGCCCATGGCGTATTGGTTGTTCTCGATCACGAAGACGACCGGAAGCTCCCACAGCTGCGCCATGTTGTAGGTCTCGTAGACCTGGCCCTGGTTGGCCGCACCGTCGCCGAAATAGGTGAAGGTCACGCGCTTGTTGTCGAGATACTTGTCGGCGAAGGCGAGGCCCGCGCCGATCGGCACCTGGGCGCCGACGATGCCGTGGCCGCCGTAGAAGTGCTTTTCCTTCGAGAACATGTGCATGCTCCCGCCTTTGCCCTTAGAATACCCGCCTTCGCGGCCTGTGAGCTCGGCCATGACGCCCTTGGGGTCCATGCCGCAGGCCAGCATGTGGCCGTGGTCGCGATAGGAGGTGACGCGCTTGTCGCCCTCTTCCGCCGCGGCTTCGAGCCCCACCACGACGGCCTCCTGGCCGATGTAGAGGTGGCAAAAGCCGCCGATCAGACCCATGCCGTAGAGCTGGCCGGCCTTCTCCTCGAAACGCCGGATCAGCAGCATTTCTCGGTAGTAGTGCTTCAGCTCATCTGCGGGGATGTTGGAGCCCTTTGGGGCAGGATTGGAACCCTTGGCGGGGCCTGTGTCGGAGGTCTTCCGGGTCGCCATGGCGTCTCCCTTCGCGCTGTGACGGATAGTTTAGCCTTGAACTATCACTTACAGAACTTGCGCGGGATGCAACAGGGCAATCTGCCGATGGGCGAAATGACGAGCGCCGCGCACGATAAATCGGCACGGCGCAGCAAAATAAGGCGGGTGAAGCTGCCCTTGGGTCAGCGAATGACGATTTCGTCCGCGCGGATCATGCCCAGCACTTCACGCGCGCGGGCATCGAGCAGGTCAAGATCGAGGAAATCGTCCGAGAGGCGGCGGGTGAGATTCTCCATCCGCGCCACTTCGCCGCGCAAGCTGGCGAGTTCCTTCTCCAGGCCCCGCGCCTCCGCTTCGACCTCTGCGCGGCGGAACACGCCGTAGTCGCCCTGAACGGCGGCAAAGGTGAAGTAGAGTCCGATCAGCATCATGCCGACCAGATAAAGGGCGGGGCCCAAAGAAGGGGTGCGTTTCATTTCTGCCGTGCCTCGTATGCCGCCTCTTGAACCGGGCGGCTGTGAGCAGGATGACATGAATGAGGCGGTAAAAACACCGTGTTTTCACCGCCTCCGCGCCTTATTGCCGATAGGCGTGGCCGGAATGCCGCTTTGGATAGGTCCAAAGCGGCAGGTCCGCGGTCAGGCCTTGCCGAGATAGATGTCTTGCAGCTTGCCAAGCATCTCCAGCGCCTCTTCGCGCGGACGCTGGAAGGAGTTGCGGCCGATGATCGAGCCGTTGCCGCCGCCATCACGGATCGCGCGGGCGTCGTCATAGACCGAATCCGCGCCCTTCTTGGCCCCGCCCGAGAACACTATGATCCGGCGGCCGGCGAAGGCCGACTGCACGCAATGCTTCACCCGCGCGGCCTGGGTCGAGACGTCGATGCCCTCGGCCTCGTAGACCTTCTTGGCCTCGGGCAGCGAGAGATGATCGGTCGAAAGCTTGATCTTGATGACATGCGCGCCGATCAGCGCCGCGATCTGCGCGGCATAGGCCGCGATGTCGATCGCGGTTTCGCCGTCCTTGTCGAGCGCCTCGCCGCGCGGGTAGGACCAGATCACGGTGGCCACGCCCTTGGCGGCGGCCTCTTTGCGCATCTCGACGATCTCTTCGAACATGTCGAGCGCGCAGTCGGAGGCGGGATAGATCGTGAAGCCAATGGCCGAGCAGCCCAGACGCAGCGCGTCGTCGACGCTCGCGGTCACGGCCTGGTTTTTGCCTGCGGTTTCGGACATCAGCGAGTTGGCGCTGTTGCATTTCAGGATGGTCGGGATCTGGCCGGCGAAGGTGTCGGCGCCGGCCTCGATCATGCCGAGAGGGGCGGCATAGGCGTTGAGGCCTGCGTCGATCGCCAGCTGGTAGTGGTAATGCGGGTCGTAGCCGCCGGGGTTCGGGGCAAAGCTGCGGGCGGGGCCGTGCTCGAAGCCCTGATCGACGGGCAGGATGATCATCTTGCCGGTGCCGCCCAGACGGCCCGCCATCAGCATCCGGGCGAGGTTGGCCTTCACGCCGGGGGTCTCGCCCTCGTAGTTGCGAAGGATGTCGCGGACGGTGTCGGTGGTCTGCATGGGAAGCCTTTCGGTTTGCATCTGCGGCAAACGTTAGGCCTCCGCCCGGTGGCTCACAATCCTGTTAGCGCCACCGGGCGGCACTGTTAGCGCCACCAACCCCCCGTGATCACTCGGGGTTTTGAAATCAGGCGCGCCCGTAGGCGCGACCTGCGATCCGCGCGGTCAGACCGCGCGGCAGCACCCGGCCCGCGAAGGCCGCAATCCGGGTCATGCCGCCGGGCACCACGGTCTGGCGCCCCGCCAGCATCGCCTCCCAACCCGCCTGCGCCACGTCGCGGGCGCGGGCCGGGCGCATCGGGCCGGAGGGGCCTTCGGCGGCCATGCCAGCGGCTTCGAAGAACCGGGTATCGACCGGGCCGGGGCAGAGGGCGGTGATGGTGACATCGCTGTCCTCGGCGCGAAGCTCGCTCGACACCGCGTCCGACAGCGACAGCAGATAGGCCTTTGTCGCGTGGTAGACCGCCATGCCGGGGCCGGGGATGAAGGCCGCGACCGAGGCCACGTTCATGATGTGGCCCGCGCCTTCGCGGCGCATGTGCGCCACGGCGGATTGCATCAGGATCGTCGCCGCCGAGACGTTGACCGCGACGAGGTTCTCGACCTCCTCGGTGCCGCCGTCGCCAAAGCGCCGCTGCAGCCCGAGGCCCGCGTTGTTGACGAGGATCTCGATGCGACGGCCCTCGGAGGCCTCGCGCCACAGCCGCTCGGCGCCGCCGGGGCGGGCGAGATCGGCGGGGATCACCACGACCTCGACGCGCGCGCCAAGCTCGGCGGCCAGCGCGTCGAGCTTGTCCTCGGAGCGGGCCGAGAGGATCAGCCGGCGACCGCCGCGGGCGGCGATGCGGGCGAACTCTTCGCCAAGGCCGGAGGAGGCCCCGGTAATGAGCGTCCAGCCACGGCTTTGCGGGACCAGATCGTTGCGTGCGGTATCCATGTGTCCTGCTCCGCTCATGCGCCCAGCGCCTTCACGCCCGGAAGCACCTTGCCTTCCATCCACTCGAGGAAGGCACCGCCCGCCGTCGAGACATAAGTGAAATCGCCCGAGACCCCGGCGGCGTTGAGCGCGGCCACGGTGTCGCCACCGCCTGCCACCGAGACGAGTTTGCCGGCCTTGGTCAGCTCGGCGGCCTTTTGCGCCGCGGCCACCGTGCCCTTGTCGAAGGGCTCGATCTCGAAGGCCCCCAGAGGACCGTTCCAGACCAGCGTCTTGGCCTTCTCAAGTGCCATCTCGACATGGGCGACGCTGTCGGGGCCGGCGTCGAGGATCATCGCGTCTGCGGGCGTGTTCTCGGCCATGACGACCTCGCTTTCGGCACCTGCCTTGAACTCGCGCGCCACCACGACGTCGCGGGGCAGCAGGATCGTGCAGCCCTTGTCGGCGGCCTTCTGGGCGATTTCGCGGGCGGTGTCGGCGAGATCGTGCTCGCACAGCGACTTGCCGACATCGAGGCCCTGGGCGGCGAGGAAGGTGTTGGCCATGCCGCCGCCGATCACCAGCGTGTCGACCTTCTCGACGAGGTTCGACAGCAGGTCGAGCTTGGTCGAGACCTTGGCGCCGCCGACGACGGCGACGACGGGACGCTCGGGGTTGCCCAAGGCCTTTTCCAGCGCCGAGAGCTCTTCGGCCATCAGGCGACCGGCGCAGGCGGGCAGCAGGCGCGCCAGCGCCTCGGTCGAGGCATGGGCGCGGTGCGCCGCCGAGAAGGCGTCGTTCACATAGACGTCACCCAGATGCGCGAGGGACTGGGCGAAATCGCCGTCGTTCTTTTCCTCGCCCGCGTGGAAACGGGTGTTTTCGAGAAGCAGCACCTCACCATCGCTCAGCGCGTCGACCGCCGATTGTGCCGCATCGCCCACGCAATCCTCGGCGAAGGCGACCTTGCGGCCGAGCTTATCTTCGAGAGCGGGCAGGATCTGCTTGAGCGACATTTCCGGCACGACCTTGCCCTTGGGGCGGTCGAAATGCGCCAGCAGGATCACCCGCCCGCCCTTGTTTGCAATGTCATTGACGGTGGGCACGATGCGCTCGATGCGGGTCGCGTCGGTGACGCGGCCCGCTTCGATCGGCACGTTCACGTCCACCCGCACCAGGACCCGCTTGCCCGCGAGGTCCATCTCGTCGATCGTCTTCCAGCCCATGAGCCGTCCTTTCCAATTCGAGTTGGCAGATAGGTAGCGCCCGGGGGCGCGGCGCTCAAGCCATTGGCTTACGCGCACGCTGGCCTTATGTCGGGGACAAAGCAGAAGGAGGATCGGCAATGGCCGAGATCAAGGACCCCGAGAACACCATCATCATCGAGCTGAAGGACGGCTCCGTGACGATCGAGCTTCTGGCCGACGTCGCGCCGAAGCACGCCGAGCGCATGAAAGAGCTGGCCCGCGCCGGTGCCTATGACAACGTGGCCTTCCACCGCGTGATCGATGGCTTCATGGCGCAGACCGGCGACGTCGAGCACGCCAACATGGAAAAGGACTACAACCCGCGCCGCGCCGGCACGGGCGGCTCCGACAAGCCCGACCTCCCGGCCGAGTTCTCCAAGCTGCCGCATGACCGTGGCACGCTGGGGGCTGCGCGTTCGGCCAACCCGAACTCGGCCAACAGCCAGTTCTTCATCAACTTCAGCGACAACCATTTCCTCAACGGCCAATACACCGTCTATGGCCGCGTCATCGAGGGCATGGAGCATGTCGACGCCATCGCCAAGGGCGAGCCGCCGGCAAATCCCGACCGGATGATCTCGGTCAAGGTGGCCGCCGATGCGTAAGCTCGCAGTTCTGCTGGCGCTGGCCGCGTCGCCCGCCGCCGCCACCGGCCTCGAGATCGACGTCGCGGGTCAGGCCAACGGCACGATCAAGATCGACCTTCTCGAAGAGGTCGCACCGAAGCATGTCGAGCAGATCACCGCGCTGGCGCGCGAGGGGGCCTATGACGGGGTGATGTTCCACCGCGTGATCGACGGCTTCATGGCGCAGACCGGCGACGTGGAGTTCGGCCGCGAGGGCGGCGACGTCTCCATGGCCGGCATGGGGGGATCGGAGCGCGACGATCTGGATGCGGAGTTCTCCGACATCCCGTTCGAGCGTGGCACCATCGGCATGGCGCGCAGCCAGGATCCGAACTCGGCCAACAGCCAGTTCTTCATCATGTTCGCGCCCGGCGACTTTCTCAACGGCCAGTACACGGTCGTGGGCAAGGTCACCGAAGGTCTCGACGTGCTCGACGCGATCAAGCGTGGCGAGGGTCCGAACGGCGCCGTGATCGGCGCGCCGGACCTGATGCGCGAAGTGCGCGTCACCGAGTGAACCATCCGGTGCCGCGGCCCCTTGCGGGCCGCGGCGCCTCTCAATGGTTGGGCAACAGTCGCGGCACCGGAAAACGCACCTCGATCGAGGTGCCGCCGGGGCCGCTTTCGCGGCTGATCTCGCCATTGATCCGGGCCACCGAAGCATCGATGATCTGCCGACCGAGGCCGCTGCCACTGCCGCTTTCGAGCGCGGCTTCGAGGTTGTCGCTGCCGACACCGTCGTCGACGATGCTGAGCCGGCCCTTCGTTCCGTTCAACTTCAGCGTCACGTCGATCCGCCCGGCGCGCCCATCGGGGAACGCGTGTTTGGCGGCATTGGTAATCGCTTCGTTGACCAGCAGCGCCAGCGAGGTCGCGACCTCGGAGCGCACCAGCATCGGGATCAGGCTGTGCGAGATCGCGACGTTCGTCGGCAGGGTCACGTCCAGATGGCGGATGATGTCGGGCAGGAACTGATGCAGCGCGATCTCGTTGCGGGCCGAGACCTTGTGCAGCTCGGCGTGCAGCAAGGCGATGGCCGACAGGCGGTCGATCGTGATGGCGAGCGCCTCGCGGGTTTCGTCGCTGCGCGCCTGTGATCTTTGAATCCGCACCAGCGCGGTCACCATCTGCAGCGAGTTCTTGACCCGGTGATCGACCTCGTTGGCCAGCGTCTCCTGCGCGGCGAGCGCGCGGCGCAGCTCCATGCGGCGCGTGACCTGCCGCGCGAGGATGATCAGCAGCCGCTTGGTTTCGTCCGACAGACGACGCGGTTTGCGATCGAGGATGCACAGCGCGCCGATCGGCGTGTCGTCACCCAGCTTGAGGATCGCACCGCCGTAGTAGCGTATCGCGCTGGGGCCGGTGACCAGCGGGTTGTCGCAGGTGCGCGGATCGGTGGCGGTGTCCTCGATTTCGAGGAAGTCCGGGCCCGACAGCCCATGCGCGCAGATCGACTCGTCCATGCTGTAATCGCGCTGCTCGGTGCCATAAGCCGACTTGGCCCATTGACGCTCGGTGTCGACCAGCGTGACAAGCGAGATCGGCGCGCCGCAGATCTCGGCGGCATAGGCGGTGATCTCGTCGAAATCAGCCTCGTCCTCGCTGTCCATGATCCCCAAGGATCGGATCGCTTCGGCGCGCTGCTCACCCGTATGGTCGTTGACGTCTTTCAAGGGCATACTCTTTACCGGGGCGGTCTCGTGATCGGACGGCCCTGCGACGGGGATGACGGAGGATCTTATCGCTTTTAGGTGCCGCAGAAGGTCTTGTCGACTTTTTCGTGAGGCTCTGGCGGGGCGACGTACCGTCCCAAAAGCGCCGGGTCGGGATGAAAGGGCCGGGTGACGACGCCAAGCATCTCGTGGAACGGCGCGAGATCGCCCGCCACGGCGGCGGTGATCGCGGCCTCGATCAGGTGCAGGCGCGGCACGACGACCGGGTTGGTCGCCCGCGCGAGATCGAGGTCCGGCGCGCGGTCGCGCCATGCGGCGATCCAGTCCGCGTCGACCCCCGCGGGCTCCGGCGCGTCGTCGGCCAAGGCGCGGAAGCTGTTGGTAAAATCGGCGTCGTCGCGGGCCATGGCCGTGAGAAGGTCTTCGATCAGGCCGCGATCCTCGGCGCGCGGCTCGGCCAGCCCCAGCTTGGCGCCGAAACGGGTGAGCCAAGCGGATTGGTAGAGGTCGGCAAAGCGGTTGATGATCGCGGTGAAGTCGTCCACCGCGCGGGCCTGATCAGGCATCAACGGCACAAGGGCCGTCGCGAACTGCGCGATGTTCCACAAGGCGACCTGCGGCTGCGCGCCGTAAGCATAGCGGCCATGCACGTCGATCGAGGAGAAGACGCGCGCGGGGTGGTAGGCGTCCATCATGGCGCAGGGGCCGTAATCGATGGTTTCGCCCGCGACGGAGCAGTTGTCGGTGTTCATCACGCCATGGATGAAGCCGAGGCTCATCCATTGCGCGATCAGGTCGGCCTGCCGCGCCACCATCTGCGCCAGCATCTCGGGCACCGATCCGGCGGTAGGAAAATGTCGCGCCATGGTGTGATCAGCCAGAGCGCGCAGCCCCTCGTGGTCACCGCGCGCGGCCAGCACCTGAAACGTGCCGACGCGGATGTGGCTTTGCGCCACGCGGGTCAGCACGGCACCGGGCAGGGCGGCCTCGCGGATCACCTCCTCGCCGGTGCTGACGGCGGCCAGCGCCCGCGTCGACGGCACGCCAAGCGCGTGCATCGCCTCGCTCATGATGTATTCGCGGATCACCGGGCCGAGCCAAGCGCGCCCGTCGCCCATGCGCGAGTAAGGCGTGCGCCCCGATCCCTTGAGCGCGATATCGCGGCGGATGCCGTCCGGCCCCACCACTTCGCCCAAGAGCACCTGCCGCCCGTCGCCCAGCTGCGGGTTCCAACTGCCGAACTGATGCCCGGCATAGAGCTGCGCAATGGGTGTGGAGCCTTCGGGGATGACGTTGCCCGCAAAGACCTGCAGGCCCTCGTCCGTGTGCAGCGTGGCGGGGTCGAGCCCGAGATCGCGGGCGAGGCCCTCGTTCAGGGCGATCCAGCCGGGGGCGGCCACGGGCACGGGCGCCTGCTCGGTGAACAGGCGCGCGGGCAGGCGGGCATAGGAGTTGTCGAAGGGGATGTGCAGGGTCATGCGCTGCATCTATGCTGCCGCGCGCTCAAACCAAGCGGAGCGGCAGCAATTTTGCCCCCCTGCCACTTCATTCCTCAAATACTCATGGCGCGCGACGTCGAAACGCGCGCCGCGTCCGCTCAAAGCCGTCCGATCCGCTCGCTCAGCAGCGCGAAGAAGCCGTCGCGATCGACGTCGCCGATGAACAGCGCGTTGGGCGTACGGTCGGTCACGCCCCACCAGTCGGCCACGGTCATGCCCAGCGTCAGATCGGACTGCGTTTCGATTTCGACGTTGATCTCGCGGCCCGAGAACAGGTCGGGGCGCAGCAGCCATGCGATGACGCAAGGATCGTGCAGCGGCGCGCCCTCGGAGCCGTATTTCTCGGTGTCGAACCGCTCGAAGAAGTCGGTCCAGCTCGCCACGACCTCGCCGATCCGGCCCAGGCCCCGCATTTCGGCGATCCAGGCCTTGGAGGTGAGCGCCTTGTGCGTCGCGTCGAGCGGCAACACGGTAATGGGCCGCCCGCAATCGAACACCACCTTGGCCGCTTCGGGATCGACATAGATGTTGAACTCGGCCGCGGGGGTGATGTTGCCGCCCTCGAAAAAGCCGCCGCCCATCAGCACGATGCGCTGCACGCGCGCGACGATGTCGGGGGCGCGCTCGAAGGCGGCGGCGATGTTGGTGAGGGGCCCGAGCGGGCAGAGCGTGACGGTGTTCTCGGGCTCGCGGCGCAGCGTCTCGATGATGAAATCGACGCCGTGCTGCTCCTGCAGCGGATGCGTCGGGTCGGGCAAGGCGATGCCGTCGAGACCGGTCTTGCCATGGACATGCTCGGCGGTGACCAGCGGGCGCGAGAGCGGCGCGTCGCAGCCCGCGAAGACCGGCGTGTCGCGGCCCGCAAGCTCGACGATCTGGCGCGCGTTGCGTTGGGTGAGGTCGAGCGGCACGTTGCCGGCGACGGCGGTGAGGCCGAGCACGTCGAGCTCGGGCGAGGCCAGCGCCAACAGGATGGCGACGGCATCGTCCTGTCCGGGATCGGTGTCGATGATGATCTTCTGCGCGCCCATGTCCGGCCCTCCTTGTCAGGCGCATAGGAAGGCAGGAATGCCGCGCGGGGGCAAGCCTCGCGCGGCGTCAGTATGCTCGTCCGCGCGTCAGACGCGCGCGTCGGGGCCGCGTGACAGGGCGGCGATGCCGGTGCGCGCCAGCTCGGTGAGGCCCAGCGGCCGCATCAGATCGGCGAAGGCGTCGATCTTCTCGGGCGTGCCGGTGATCTCGAAGACAAAGCTTTCGAGCGTGCTGTCGACCACGTTGGCGCGGAAGATGTCCGCAAGCCGCAGCGCTTCGACGCGGGCGTCGCCTTCGCCGCGCACCTTGAAGAGGGCCAGTTCGCGCTCGACGGTCGGCCCCTCGACGGTGAGGTCGTGGACCTCGTGCACGGGAATGATGCGGCCCAGCTGCGCCTTGATCTGCTCGATCACCTGCGGCGTGCCGGAGGTGACGAGGGTGATGCGGCTCATGTGCCCGGTGTGGTCGATCTCGGCCACGGTGAGGCTTTCGATGTTGTAGCCGCGCCCCGAGAACAGGCCGATGACGCGGGCCAGCACGCCGGGCTCGTTCTCGACGATCACCGCGAGGGTATGGCGCTCCTCCACGTCGGAGAAGGTGGAACGCAGGTTATAGGCGGAGTGGCTGGTCGAGCCTTCCTTGATGTTCAGCATCGTGTCGTCCTTTCCCCGGGCCGGAGCCCGGGACATTTTGAGATGTCGTTCAAACGTCCAAGGGTCGGACCGTGGCTCAGACCAGCACCGCGCCGCCGGCCTCGATGGCATGGGCGGTCGAGACCTCGCCCATCAGCATCTCGTTGTGCGCCTTGCCCGACGGGATCATCGGGAAGCAGTTCTCGTGCTTCTCGACCAGACAGTCGAAGATCACCGGGCCGTCGTAGTCGAGCATTTCCATGATCGCGTCATCGAGCTGCGCGGGGTCCGAGCAGCGGATGCCCTTGGCCCCGAAGGCTTCGGCCAGCTTCACGAAATCGGGCAGGGCCTCGGACCAGCTCTGGGAGTAGCGCTCGCCGTGCAGCAGCTCCTGCCACTGGCGCACCATGCCCAAACGCTCGTTGTTGAGGATGAACTGCTTGACTGGCAGGCGGTACTGCGCCGCCGTGCCCATCTCCTGCATGTTCATCAACCACGAGGCTTCGCCCGCGACGTTGATCACGAGGGCATCCGGATGCGCCATCTGCACGCCGATCGACGCCGGAAAGCCGTAGCCCATGGTCCCGAGACCCCCGGAGGTCATCCAGCGGTTCGGATCCTCGAAGCCCAGATACTGCGCGGCCCACATCTGGTGTTGGCCCACCTCGGTGGTGATGTAGCGGTCGCGGTCCTTGGTCAGCGCCTCGAGCCGTTGCAGCGCGTATTGCGGCTTGATGATGGTCTCGGAGTTGCGGAACGACAGGCAATCCTTGGCCCGCCATTCGCCGATCTGCGCCTGCCACTGCGACAGCGCCTCGCGGTCGGTCTTGCGGCCGCGCTTGGACCACGCGGCCAACAGGTCGCCCAGCACGTCGGCGACGTCGCCGATGATCGGGATGTCGGTGCGGATCACCTTGTTGAGCGAGGAGGGGTCGATGTCGATATGGGCGCGGGTCGAGTTCGGCGAGAAGGCGTCGATGCGGCCGGTGATCCGGTCGTCGAAGCGCGCGCCGATGCAGATCAGCAGGTCGCAGCCGTGCATCGCCATGTTGGCTTCATAAAGCCCGTGCATGCCGAGCATCCCGAGCCACTGCTCGCCGCTCGCCGGATAAGCGCCGAGGCCCATCAGCGTCGAGGTGATCGGAAAGCCGGTCGCGGCGACCAGCTCGCGCAGGAGCTTCGAGGCCTCGGGGCCCGAGTTGATGACGCCGCCGCCGGTGTAGAACACCGGGCGCTTGGCCGTCTCCATCGCCCGCGCCAGCGCCTCGATCGCCGCCGCGTCGCCCTTGACGGGCGGGTTGTAGCGGGTCGAACGGGTTTCCTTGCCGCCGTATGCGCCGGTGGCGAACTGCACGTCCTTGGGGATGTCGACGAGCACCGGGCCGGGGCGGCCGGCGGTGGCGACGTGGAACGCCTCGTGCAGGGTCTGGCCGAGCTTGTCGGTCTCCTTCACCAGCCAGTTGTGCTTGGTGCAGGGGCGGGTAATGCCGACGGTGTCGGCCTCCTGAAACGCGTCCGAGCCGATCATGAAGGTCGGCACCTGGCCCGAGAGCACGACGATCGGGATCGAGTCGAGCAGCGCGTCGGTCAGGCCGGTGACGGCGTTGGTCGCACCGGGGCCGGAGGTGACGATGGCGACGCCGGGCTTGCCGGTGGAGCGGGCATAGCCTTCTGCGGCGTGGATCGCGCCCTGTTCGTGGCGCACCAGCACGTGGCGGATGTCGTTTTGCTGGAACAGCTCGTCATAGATCGGCAGCACCGCGCCGCCGGGATAGCCGAACACCGTGTCGACGCCCTGATCGCGAAGCGCCTGCACGACCATTCTCGCGCCCGTCATCTGTCCGCCAGTCTGCGCCGTCTGCGTCTGCCCTGTCATCGTGCCGTATCCTGTCTGTCTGCCGCGCCGCGCGCACAAAAAAGCCCCCGGTGATCCGGAGGCGCATGGTCGACCGTCATGGTCCCTGCCGTTACCGGCCCACGCGCCCCACTCCACCGATTACAAGAAGGAGATCCATCGCCCTCGGTCCTTTCCGTTCCGCCCGCGCAGATATGCACGGGCGGGCGGGAGGGTCAACCGCATTCGGCGGAAAAAATGTCGCACCTTAACGGTTTCGGGTAACTTTCTTATCAGTCAGTGGCGCGAAGCGGTCGATACGCAAATCTCACGAGGCAGGGAAACCACCGGCCTCGGCCTTGGCATCCTCCATCAGCGGGTCGTTCTTGGCGTCCTCGGGCTGCGGGTCGTGCTTGGCCTGACGCTCCATTTCGCTGTCGAACTCGGCTCCCATCAGCACGATGAAGGCCGAAAGCCACAGCCACATCAAGAGCACGATGACGCCGCCCAGCGCGCCGAAGGTCTCGTTATAGCCGCCGAAGGTGCTGACGTAATAGGCAAAGCCCAGCGAGCCCACGAGCCACAGCAGGCAAGCCAGCCCGGCACCCGGCGTGATCCAGCGCCATTTGCGCTCGGCACGATCGGGGCCATAGCGGTAGAGAATGGCGAGGCCCAGCGCCACGAGGATAAGCAACACCGGCCAACGCACGACGTTGATCAAAAGCTCGGTCGAGGAGCCCAGCGGCAGCACGCCCAGCACCAGCGGCAGACCGGCAGCGACGGCGACAATCAGCAAAAAGCCGATGATCATGCCGATCGTCAGCGCCAGCACCTGCAGGTAATAGGAGACGAGGCCACGGCTTTCCTCGGCCTCGAAGGCGACGTTGAGCCCTTCGACCAGCGACTGCACGCCTTTGGAGGCCGAGTAGATCGCCACCAGAATGCCGAACAGCGCGGCGAGGCCGAGACCGCCTTCTTCGGAGCCCGCGACCTCCTTGGCCTGACCCAGCACGATGTCGGCGGCGTCCTGCGGCAGGAAGGCCGAAAGCGATTGCAGCTGATCCACCACCGCCGAGGGGTCGAAGAACAGACCCGCGATGGCCATGGCGGCAACGATGCCCGGAAAGATCGCAAGGAGGCCATAGAAGGCGACGCCCGCCGCGATCAGGCTGACGTGGTCGTCGCCGATCTCGGAGTAGACGCGTTTGAGGGTGGCAAACCAGCCGGGCTTGTTGATGTCGCCGGGATGGGCGTCGGGGTTCTTCGCATGCGCCATCTGTGGCCTCCGCTGATGTCTTTGGACACATCAACGTGAAAACGGCCCCACCGTTCCCGCAGGTTCCCGCCGATGCGAACCTTGTGACAAAACTCTTACAAAACCGTCGCGTCGCCTTCACGGCAGCGCCCTAGCAGAGCGCGAGGGGGCCACAGCGCCCCGAGGAAAGGGACAGGACATGAAGCGCTTCAACATCAACAAGATCAGCTGGGACGCGCTCGACGAGCTGCGTCGCCCGACCGACGAGACCACCGATTTCGACCGCGTCGTCGCCGGGGCAGTGTCGCGGCGCGGCTTTCTGTCGGGGCTGGTGGCCTTCGGCTCGGGGGCAGCCGTCATGGGCACGGGCGCGCTCAAAGGCTCGACCGCTTTGGCGCAATCGAGCCGGTTCGAGTTTGCCCCGATCGCGGCGCAGACCGATTTCACGGTCCACGTGCCCGAGGGCCATGAGTGGGAGGTGCTGGCAAGCTGGGGCGATCCGCTGTTTTCGGACGCGCCCGCCTTTGATCCGGTGCTTGGCACGACGCCCGAAGGGCAGGTGCGCGCCTTTGGCGAGAACACCGACGGCATGGAGCTTTTCGACATCGACGGCCACGAAGTGATCGCGGTGAACCATGAATACGCCAATCTCGAAGTGAACCTGCCGCAGAACCCCGACGGCACGCCCGCCTCTGCCGAGGACGTGCGCAAGATCCAGGATGCGCAGGGTGTCGCGGTGTTCGAGGTGCGAAACGGCGCGCGTGGCTGGGAGATCGTGCTCGACAGCCCCTACAACCGCCGCATCACCCATAACACGCCGATGACCATCTCGGGCCCCGCCGCCGGGCACGATCTGCTTAAGACCGAGGCCGATCCGTCGGGCACCGAGGCGTTTGGCACCTTCAACAACTGCGGCGCGGGCCGCACGCCGTGGGGCACCTATCTGACCTGCGAAGAAAACTTCAACGGCTACTTCGGCTCGACCGATACCGACATGCAGATGCCCGAGGGCTTTGATCGCTACGGCATCGAGGCGGAGTCGGGCTATGACTACGAGAAGTTCGACCCGCGCTTCGACGTGTCGCGTAACCCCAACGAGCCGAACCGCGCGGGCTACGTGGTCGAGATCGACCCCTCGGACGCCACCTCCAAGCCCGTCAAGCGCACGGCGCTGGGCCGCTTCAAGCACGAGAATGCCGAAGTGACATTGGCCGCCGACAACCGGGTCGTCGTGTATCTCGGCGACGACGAGCGCGGTGAATTCCTCTACCGCTACGTCTCCAACGGCACCTACGAAGAAGGTGGCGACACCACGGGGCTGCTCGACGAGGGGCAGCTCTACGTGGCGAAGTTCCACGAGGACGGCACCGGGGAGTGGCTGGCGCTGACGCCCGAGACCACCGGCATGGACGCCGCCATGATCCACATCCACACCCGGATGGCGGGCTCGGCGGTGGGGGCGACCACCATGGACCGCCCCGAATGGGTCGCGGTGAACCCAGCGAAAGCCGAGGCCTACTGCGCGCTCACCAACAACAAGAACCGCGCCGTGGCCCCCAACGCGGGCGGGGATGAGACCCCGGTCGGCGGCCCGAACCCGCGGGCCGAGAACAACTATGGCCAGATCGTGCGCTGGCGGCCCGAGGGCGAGGATCACGCCGCACAGGGCTTCGCGTGGGATCTCTACGTGATGGCGGGCAACCCGCAGGTGCATTCGGACGCCTATGCGGGATCGGCGAACGTAACGCCGGGCAACCTGTTCAATTCGCCCGACGGGATGAAGTTCGACAGCCGCGGCATGCTGTGGATCCAGACCGACGGCGACGACAGCGACGAGGGCGATTTCGCGGGCATGGGCAACAACCAGATGCTGGTGGGCGACCCCGAGACCGGCGAGATCGCGCGCTTTCTGACCGGGCCCAAGGGGTCTGAGGTCACGGGGGCCTGCTTCTCGACCGATCGCAAGACCATGTTCGTCGGCATCCAGCACCCCGACAACTTCCCCGATCCGGCGGCGCTGCCGCGCTCTTCGATCGTGGCGGTGCGACGCAGCGACGGCGCGACCATCGGCTGAACCGGCCACAGGCTTTGACCCGACGGGGGCGGTGCGGTGCGATCCGCGCCGCCCCTTGTCGTCTCGCCGCCCGGGCGCGGCGCACTAGGTGGCGGGGCAGCAACCCCGAGAGGCCAGTGATGCTTGATTTGTGGTACAAGAACGCCGTCATCTATTGTCTCGATGTCGAGACCTTCATGGATGCCGACGGCAATGGCGTCGGAGATTTTCAGGGGCTGACGGACCGGCTCGATCATATCGAGGGGCTGGGGGCGACGGCGGTCTGGCTCAACCCGTTCTATCCGACGCCCAACCGCGACAACGGCTATGACATCACCGATTTCTACGGCATCGATCCGCGCTCGGGCAACGCGGGCGACTTCGTGGCCTTTGCGCGCGCCGCGGCCGACCGCGGGCTCAAGGTGATCGTCGATCTGGTGGTGAACCATTGCTCGGTCGATCACCCGTGGTTTCAAGCGGCCCGCTCGGACCCGGACAGCCCCTACCGCGACTGGTTCGTCTGGTCCAAGGAGAAGCCGAAGGACATCACCGAAGGCATCATATTTCCAGGCGTGCAGGAGGCGGTCTGGACCTACGACCGCACCGCCAAGGCGTGGTACATGCACCGCTTCTATGCGCATCAGGCCGATTTCAACATCGCCAACCCGGCGGTGCGCGCCGAGATCCTCAAGATCATGGGCTACTGGCTTGAGCTGGGCGTCTGGGGCTTTCGCATCGACGCGGTGCCGTTCCTGATCGAATACAAGGGCCTCGACGAGGAGCCCGACCGCGACCCGCTGCTGCTGCTCTCGGAGATGCGCGATTTCCTGTCTTGGCGGCGCGCGGGGGCCATCATGCTGGCCGAGGCCAACATCGAGCGCGAGACCGCGCCCGACTACTTTGGCGGGCGCGAGTTCGGCGCCGACGAGCGGATGCACCTGATCCTCGACTTTCCACTGAATCAGGCGCTGTTCCTTGCCCTCGCGCGGTCGCAGGCGGCCCCGATCGCCGAAGCCCTGGCCTCGCGCCCCGACGACGCGCCGGATCAGGCGCAATGGGCGACCTTCCTGCGCAACCACGACGAGCTGTCGCTCGACAAGCTGTCGGAGGCCGAAAAGCAGGAGGTGTTCGACGCCTTCGGTCCCGAGAAGGACATGCAGCTCTACGACCGGGGCCTGCGCCGTCGCCTCGCGCCGATGCTGGGCGATCTCGACCGCGTGGCGCTGGCGCAATCGCTCTTGTTCGCGCTGCCGGGCACGCCGGTGATGTGGTACGGCGACGAGATCGGGCAGGGCGAGGATCTGTCGCTCAACGAGCGCGACGCGGTGCGCACGCCGATGCAATGGGCCGACGAGCCGCAGGGGGGATTCACGCGCGGGGCTGCCGACCCGGTGCGCCCGGTGGTCGAGGAGGGCCCGCTCGGGTTTCACGAGACCAGCGTTGCGGCGCAGCGGGGCCGCCCCGGCAGCCTGCTCACCCGTGTGCAGCAACTGGTGCGGTGTCGCCGTGCCTGCCCCGAGATCGGCTGGGGCGAGACGGAGGTGATCGAGGGGCTGCCAGAGGCGGTGCTGGGCCTGGTGTCGTCGTGGCGAGGGGCGCGGGTGCTGACGCTGCACAACCTGTCCGAAAAGCCCGTGACCTGCGCGCCCAAGGTCCGGGACGCCAGCCACCTCGTGGCGCTGCTTGGCGGGCCCGACGAGGCGGTGGCAAAGCCGCTGTCCCCGGGCGACAAGATCGAGCTGCCGGGTTATGGCTACCGCTGGTTCCGGATCGACGGAGAGCGCGCCTAGCTGGTGATCACGGGGCGCGTGTCGGGCAGGCTGATACGCGCCACCTGTTCGGAGATCGGGGCGACCGAGAGCGGATGGGTCTCGGCGGAGTAGTCGTCGCGATCGCCCATCGGCTGCCACTTGCCCGCGCGGAACAGCTCAAGCGCCGCGAAGCGCGACTTGTAATCCATCTTGGGGCTGCCGGGCACCCAGTAGCCCAAATAGACATAAGGCAGGCCCATCTCGCGCGCGATCCGCACGTGGTCGAGGATCACATGCGTGCCGAGCGAGCGGCGGTCCTCTGCGGGATCGAAGAAGGAATAGACCATCGACAGACCGTCATCGAGAATGTCGGTAAGACAGACCGCGCGCAGCCCGTGGCGCGCATCGTGCATCTCGTTGGGGTCGGTGTATTCGACGAGGCGCGAGCGCACCGGCGTCTCCTCGACCATCGCGGCGAATTCGAACATGTCCATGTCGGCCATGCCGCCGCTGGCGTGGCGGCTGTCGAGATAGTCGCGAAACAGCGCGTATTGCTCTTCGGTGGCCCAAGGCGAGGTGGCGCGGCGCGCGAGGTCGCGGTTGCGCCTGAGCACGCGGCTCTGGCTGCGCGAGGGGGCAAAGCGGCTCACGTCGATCCGGGCCGAGAGGCAGGCGGTGCATTCGGCGCAGGAGGGGCGGTAGAGCACGTTCTGGCTGCGCCGGAACCCCTGCTTGGAGAGCGAGTCGTTCAGCCGCTCTGCCTGTTCGCCCTGCAAGGCGGTGAACAGCTTTCGTTCCATCCTGTCCGCGAGGTACGGACAGGGCTGGGGGGCCGTCACATAGAATTGCGGCGCGAAGGGCAGGGTATGGCGCATAGGCTGTCCACTCGGCTCGTGATCCGAGGAAAGCTAGCGCTCGAGTAGGCGGCTGCCAAGACCCCTGAGGATCTTGGGCCGGTGTCCAGCCCCCCGACCTTGCGTTTCAACGGCGACGACGCAGCGCCGTGGTGGCCAGAATGCTGTCGTTCAAACCCTGCCCATGCGGGGTCAGGAGCATCATCGCCATGGAGACGAGCTGCAGCGGGAACATCATCATCGACACGGCGTAACCGGTGGTGTGCAAGAAGGCCTGCGTGGTGTCGAGCGGCCGGTCCTCGCCGTCGCGCAGCTCGATCGCCATGAGACGCATCCCCCATGTGGCCGAGCCGGAGGCGATGGTGGCGACGCGGTAAAAGAAGCCGACGACCATCATCATCACCGGAAAGAAGAACAGCCCGACAAAGGCGGTCAGCGGCACCAGCAGCGCGCAGATCACCGCGATCACGGTGACATCGACGAGCCAGGCCAGCGCGCGCTTGAACGCCACGCCGTCATAGCACTCGGGGCTGGTCTCGGGGTCGGGCAGGCCGCGCAGGCGGGCGGCAAAGGTGGGGGTTGCTGTCATGGCGCGATCCTCTCATGCGGGTCGGGGTGGATCAAGTGGCCCGGCCCCCTCGAAAAGGGGGCCGTCGCCGTATCATGGGGGGACGGGGATCAGGCCGCGTCCTTGTCGCCGTTGGGGCCATTATCGGTGCCGTTGCCGTTCTCGGTAGCGCCGGTCTCGCGGGCCTTGGCGGCGCGGTCGTCCATGAACTGGTCGAACTCGGCCTTGTCCTTGGCGTCGCGCAGCCGCTCGAGAAAGCTCTCGAAGGCGCGCTGCTCGTCTTCGAGGCGGCGCAGGGTCTCGGTCTTGTAGGCATCGAAGGCGCTGTTGCCCGAGGAGCGCATCGTCGTGAAGGGCGAGACGCGGGCGGTGCGGCTGCGGCAGGATTTGCTGAACATGCGTTTGCTCCAGATCATGTAGGCGAGAAGGGCGAGGCCGACCGGCCAGAAGGCGATGAAGCCCAGCACCATCGCAGCGATCCAGGCGGGCTTGCCGCGGGCGTCGAGCCAAGCCTCGGCGCGGTTGAGCCAGTCTTTGATGCCGGCGCGCGGGGTGCGGTGGGACAGGGGCATGTCGGTCGTGGACATCGAGGAACTCCTTCGAGGAAGGGGCCCGTCTGCCGGGCCTGTGGGGATGTGAATGTCTTTCACATTACAGCAGATGGGAAAGGCGACCCGCGCCTTCAAGGGGTCATGTGAAGTGTATTAACATTTTTCGGCCCTCCGATGGGGTCAGGGGCGATTGACGCCTCCTTCGGGTCGCGCCACGGTTCGCGCATGACCGATATTGCCTCGCGCCTGCGCCGCGCCCCGCGCCCCCTCGACACCGACAAGGCCACCGAAGCCCGCGCGCTCTGCGGCTGGGCCGATCCGGCGACCGCCGAGCTGATCGGCGGCACCGCCGGGTGCAGCCCCTATCTCGCGAACCTGATCGGCCGCGAACATGATTGGCTCGAAGCGGCCTGCGCCGATCCCGAAGCCGCCGTCACGGCCGAGCTTGCGGATCTCAAGGGCCACGACATCGCCGCTCTTGGTCCGAGGCTGCGGCAGGCCAAGCGCCGCGTGGCGCTGATCGCGGCACTCGCCGATCTGGGCGGCGCCTGGCCGCTCGAAGAGGTGACGGGCAGCCTGACCCGGCTCGCCGACGCGGCGCTGCAGGCGGGGCTCGAGACGCTGATCGCGCCCGAAATCGCGCGCGGCAAGCTGCCCGGCATGACCGAGGCCGACATCGAAAGCGGCGCGGGCATGGTGCTCTTCGCCATGGGCAAAATGGGCGCCTTCGAGCTCAACTACTCTTCCGACATCGACCTCATCTGTCTTTACGATGAGACCCGCTACGAAGGCCTAGATCAGCACGAGGCGCGCAGCATTCTGGTGCGTGTCACGCGCAAACTCGCGGGTTTGATCGGCGACATCACCGGCGAGGGCTACGTGTTCCGCACCGATCTGCGGCTGCGCCCCGATGCCGCCGTCACGCCGGTCTGCCTGTCGATGGCCGCCGCCGAGCAATATTACGAGAGCGTCGGCCGCACATGGGAGCGCGCCGCCTGGATCAAGGCGCGGCCCTGCGCGGGCGATCTCTCCGCGGGGGCCGCGTTCGTCGATACGCTGCGCCCCTTCGTCTGGCGGCGGCACCTCGATTTCCACGCGATCCGCGACGCGCATGACATGCGGCTCAAGATCCGCGATCACAAGGGGCTTGGCGGCGCGCTGAGCCTGCCGGGCCACGACATGAAGCTCGGGAGGGGCGGCATCCGCGAGATCGAGTTCTTCACCCAGACGCGGCAGCTCATCTCGGGCGGGCGCGATGCGAGCTTGCGGGTGCGCGGCACGGTCGAGGGGCTCGATCGACTGGCGCAGGCGGGCTGGATCGAGAGCGACGTGGCCGAGGAACTGACCCGCCACTACCGCGCGCACCGCGAGGTCGAACACCGGGTGCAGATGATCGGCGACCAGCAGACGCATATGCTGCCCTCGAACGAAGAGGGGTTCACGCGGCTCGCGGCCTTCATGGACCTCGACCTCGACGCGCTGAAGGCGGATCTGACCGAGAGGTTGGAGCAGGTGCACGCGCTGACCGAGGATTTCTTTGCCCCCGGCCATGCCGCGACCGATGCGCCCGATTTCGGTCAGGAGGTGACGGCGCGGTGGCCCGGCTATCCGGCGCTGCGTTCGGACCGCGCGGTCGAGATCTTTGACCGGCTGCGCCCGGAGATCCTCAAGACCCTGTCCGAGGCCGCGCGCCCCGAGGAGGCGCTGGCGCAGTTCGACGCGTTTCTCGCGGGCCTGCCTGCGGGGGTGCAGCTGTTCTCATTGTTCGAGGCGAACCCGCAACTCACCCGGCTTCTGGTCGATATCTGCGCCACGGCGCCGGGCCTCGCGCAGTATCTGTCGCGCAACTCGGGCGTGCTCGACGCGGTAATCGGCGGCGGGTTCTTCGCAGATTGGCCCGGCGTCGAGGCGCTGCGCTCCGACCTCGCCGACCGTCTGGCGCGTCAGCCCGATCACGAGGCGCGGCTCGGGGCGGCGCGGGTCTGGGCCAAGGAGATCCACTTTCGGATCGGCGTGCACCACCTGCGCGGGCTGATCGACGCTGGCAAGGCGGGTCAGGAATATGCCGAGCTGGCCGAGGCCGTGGTCGCAGCGCTCGTGCCGGTGGTGATCGACGACATGGCGCGCCGTCACGGCCCGCCCCCCGGTCGCGGGCTGTCGGTTCTGGCGATGGGGTCTTTGGGGGCGGGGCGGCTGAGTTCGTCCTCGGACCTCGACCTGATCGTGATCTACGACGCGGACGGGGTCGAGGCCTCGGACGGGCCGCGCCCCTTGCCCGCCCGCACATGGTACGCGCGCTTTACGCAAGGGCTGATCACGGCACTCACCGCGCCGATGCCCGACGGGCGGCTCTATGAGGTCGACATGCGGCTGCGCCCCTCGGGTCGGCAGGGGCCAGTGGCCACGGCGCTGCCGGCGTTTCGTGCCTACCAGCAAGACGAGGCCTGGACTTGGGAGCATCTGGCGCTGACCCGGGCGCGGGCGGTCGCCGGAGAGCCCGCCTTGGGCGAAGAGATCGAGGCGTTCCGCCGGGACCTGCTCGCGCAGAAAGCCAAGGGCGAGACGGTCGAGGCCGACCTCGCCTCGATGCGTGCGCGTCTGTCGGAGGCGCGGCCCGCCTCGGGCGGCTGGAACCTGCGCGACGGGGCGGGGCGGCTTCAGGACGTGGAGCTCTTTGCCCAGAGCCTCGCGCTGCGCGCCGGATCGCCCGAGCGGGAGGTGCCCGCGCAGATCAGGTCGGGGCAGGCTGCGGGGCTGATCGACGAGGAGGGGGCAAGCGTGCTGATCGAGACCGGCGATCTGATGCGCCGGGTGCAATGCGTGGCGCGGCTGCTCACGGGGGGCGGGCCGCTTCCCGACACGCCCGCCGAGGGCGGCGCGCGTTTGTTGTTGCGCGAAGCCGGCTGCGAGACGCTGGACGATCTGCGCCGCGCTCTTGACGCGGCGGCGGCACGGGCAGAGGGGGTGATCGCAATGGCCCTGACGGGCGTGGAGCCGGGAGACGCAGGATGAGCGACGAGATCGACCCCAAGGGGCTGGTGCGCGAGGCCTATCGGATCGAGGGCATCAGCCTTGGCGAATGCCGCTCGATCTTTCTGGATTGGGCGCTGTCGCTGCCAGAGGGCGCGCAGAGCGCCCCGGCGATCCGGCGGCTACTGGAGCGGCATGCCACAGCACCCGAAGGCCACCCGATGACGCAGGTGCTGACCCAAGGGTTGGAGGCGGGCGGTGCGCCGCAGCGGCGCGGCGGGCGCGCGGGGCGCGTGGCGGGCTGAACCGCCACGCGCCAAAGCGTCAGCGCGCGAGTTGCGCGGCTTCGGCGGCGAGGCGGGTGATCCCGTCCCAATCGCCGGAGGTGACCATCGAGGTCGGCGCGACCCAGCTGCCGCCGACGCACAGCGTGTTGGAGAGCGCCAGATACTCGGGCGCGTTCTTGAGGCTGACGCCGCCGGTGGGGCAGAACTTCACCTGCGGGATCGGCGCGCCGATCGCCTTGAGCGCGGGCACGCCGCCGTTGACCTCGGCCGGAAAGAACTTCTGCACCGTGTAGCCGCGATCGAGCAGGCGCAGCACCTCGGAGGCCGTGGCAGCGGCGGGCAGCAGCGGCAGGTCGTTGGCCTCGCAGGCGTCGAGGATGCGGTCGGTGGCTCCGGGGCAGACGCCAAAGGTGGCGCCGGCCGCCTTGGCAGCCTCGACATCCTGCGGCGTGAGCAGCGTGCCTGCTCCGACGACACCGCCTTCGACACTGGCCATCTCGCGGATCACCTCGAGCGCCGAGGGCGTGCGCAGCGTCACTTCGAGAGCGGGCAATCCGCCCTTGATCAAGGCGCGCGCCAGATCGGCGGCATGGGCCGGATCCTCGACCACCAGCACCGGGATGACGGGGGCAAGCGCGCAGACCTTGGCGGTCAGTTCGGAGGCATGTTCGGGTGTCATGTTGAAATCCTGTCGACTTTGAGAAGAAAACGTAACGGATCGCTCTCCGTTAACGTGTGGTTAAGGTTTCCGACCCAACCTGAGGGGGCTGGAGGAGGAAGGCAATGGCGCGTGGCGGTATGAGGGTCCTTGCCTGCGTCATGGTCCTCGCGGGATGCGGCGGCGGCGGGCAGGAGGCGGGCCTGCCGGCGCCGTATTTCGATCGTTCGGCCTTCGGCACGCTCTCGGCGCTGCCCGCCTCCACCGATCTGCCCGACCGCGGCAGCGCCCGTTACGAGGGCGGCTTTGTCGCCGATATCCGGCAGGCCGACGTGACGCCCACGGGGCGCATTGAGGGCGGGCTTACGCTCGATCTCGATTTCGCGGCTGGCACCACGGTCTTGCCGGTCGAGGGGCAGCTGCACGGCATATCCGGCGCGTTTCTGAACCAGACGGTCGCCATCGACACCCTGCCGCTGGTGCCGGGCAATGCCCGACTGGTGCTGACGCAGGACGGCAACCGGCGCACCGGCACAGTGGCGGCGGGGT
This sequence comes from uncultured Limimaricola sp., assembly GCF_964022235.1. Classification (NCBI taxonomy): domain Bacteria; kingdom Pseudomonadati; phylum Pseudomonadota; class Alphaproteobacteria; order Rhodobacterales; family Paracoccaceae; genus Limimaricola; species uncultured Limimaricola sp. Next base: position 48,996 of record NZ_CAXHZL010000011.1, read on the forward strand.
TCGGGGCAGAGCTGCCGCTCGCGGGCGAGAGGCGGCGTCTTGATATCGCGCTCGACAGTCCGCTGCGCGGGCGCGGTGGCCGGGCGATGGCCGGGCCGGTGACGGGCACGATCCTCACCGCGCCCTTCACCGATCAGCCGCATGTCCTGACGGGACAGTTCCACGCGACCACCGATTGATCAGACGACCACGGCCGCGCCGTAGGCCCCGCCGCCGACGTTCTGGCGAAACACCTCGAACAGCTCGCGACCGACACCGTTGCCGTTGCCCGCCAGATCGGCGGGGGCGGGCTCGCGGCCTTCGAGGCTGGTCAGCACCTCGAGCGTGCCCAAGGTCGCGTCGAGCCGCACCAGATCGCCGTCCCGCACCAGCGCGATGGCGCCGCCATCGGCGGCCTCAGGCGTGACGTGGATCGCGGCGGGCACCTTGCCGCTCGCCCCCGACATGCGGCCATCGGTGACCAGCGCCACCTTGAGGCCCCGGTCCTGCAGCACCGCCAGCGTCGGCGTCAGGTTGTGCAACTCGGGCATGCCGTTCGATTTCGGCCCTTGGTAGCGGACGATGACGATGGTGTCGTCCTTGAACTCGTCGTTGCGGAACGCGGTCTTGACCGACTCCTGATCGTGGAACACGCGGGCCTTGGCCTCGATCACGTGGCGCTCGGGCGCGACGGCCGAGGTCTTGATCACGGCGCGGCCGATGTTGCCCGAAAGCTGGCGCAGACCGCCGGTCTTCTGGAACGGGTCCGACGCCGGGCGCAGGATCTTGTCGTTGAGCGTCTCGCCAGAGCCCTTGGTGTAGGAGACCCGGCCCTCGGAGAGCTTGGGCTCGTGGGTGTAAAGCTCCAGACCCTCGCCCGCGACGGTGCGGGTGTCGGGGTGCAGCAAGCCCGCGTTCAAAAGCTCGCCGATCATGTAGCCGAGGCCACCGGCGGCGTGGAAGTGGTTCACGTCGGCCAGACCGTTGGGATAGACCTTGGCCATCAGCGGCGTGACCGCCGACAGCTCCGCGAAATCCTCGAGATCGAGGATCACGCCCGCGGCGCGCGCCATGGCGGGCAGGTGCAGCACGAGGTTGGTCGAGCCGCCGGTCGCCATCAGACCGACCATGCCGTTCACGAAAGCGCGCTCGTCGAGCACGTCGGAGGCCGGGGTGAACTCGTTGCCGAGCGCCGAGATCTGCGCCGCGCGCTCGGTGCCCGCGACGGTCAGCGCATCGCGTAGCGGCGTGTTGGGGTTCACGAAGCTTGCGCCCGGCAGGTGCAGGCCCATGAACTCCATCAGCATCTGGTTGGAGTTGGCGGTGCCGTAGAAGGTGCAGGTGCCCGGCCCGTGATAAGAGGCCATCTCGGCCTTCATCAGCTCCTCGCGGCCCACTTCGCCGCTCGCGAACTGCTGGCGCACGCGGGCCTTTTCGTCGTTGGGCAGGCCCGAGGTCATCGGCCCCGCGGGCAGAAACACCGCCGGGATGTATCCGAAGGTGGCGGCGGCCATGACAAGGCCCGGCACGATCTTGTCGCAGACGCCGAGATAGACCGAGCTGTCGAACACGTTGTGCGACAGGCCCACGGCGGCGGCGAGCGCGATCACGTCGCGCGAGAAGAGCGACAGCTCCATCCCGGTCTGGCCTTGGGTCACGCCGTCGCACATCGCCGGAACCCCGCCCGCGACCTGGGCCGTGGCCCCGGCGGCGCGCGCCGCCTCGCGGATCAGCGCGGGATAGGTCTCGAATGGCTGATGCGCCGAGAGCATGTCGTTGTAGGCGGTGATGATGCCGATGTTGGGGGCGCGGCCGGTGGCCAGCGCGTCCTTGTCCTCGCCGGTCGCGGCATAGGCGTGGGCCTGGTTGCCGCAGGTCAGATGCGCGCGGCGCGGCCCTTCGGCGGCAGCGGCGGCCATGCGGTCGAGGTAGATCCGACGTGGCCCCTCGCTGCGGGCGCGGATGCGGTCGGTGACAGCTTCGAGCGTGCGGTTGAGGGCCATCTGGCGTCTCCTGTCGAAAAGAGGGGTTGGCCCGGCGTTACCACGGTTCGTTAGCGCTAACAACCTTCGTGGCGGGTCTTGGGATCGCAAAACGCGTCCTTGCGTCAGATCTTGCCGATCCGGGGCCCGGTTTCGCGCGTCGCGGCTTTTCGTGGCGCGCGGGTCAGGGTAGGAGAGCGCATGACACCCTTTCCGCACCTCCCGCCTTATCCCGCCGTCCGGCTGATGCCCAAGGCTGACGCTCGCGCGATCCGCCACGGCTTTCCGTGGGTCTTCGCCAACGAGATGGTCCTCGATCGTCGCACCAAGGCGCTCGCCCCCGGCGCGCTGGCGATCCTCGAAGACGCCGAGCGGCGGCCCATGGCCGTCGTCACGGTGAACCCCGGCTCCAAGATCGCGGCTCGCGTGCTCGACCGCGACGCCGAGGCCGTGATCGACGGCGACTGGATCGCGGCCAAGCTCGCCACCGCGCTGCGCCACCGCGAGGCGCTTTACGATCAGCCATTCTACCGGCTCGTGCATGCCGAGGCCGACGGCCTGCCCGGCGTGGTGATCGACCGCTTTGGCGACATCGCGGTGCTGCAGCCCAACGCCGCTTGGGCCGATGCCGCCGCCGAGACCATCGCCGACGCGCTCTTGGCCGCGACCGGCATCCGCCGCGTCGTGTTCAACGGCGCAGGGAGAGCGCGGGGCCTCGAAGGGCTGGACGAGGAGCTTCGGATGCTGCGCGGCGACGCGCCCGAGGGGCCGCTGCCGGTGCCGATGAACGGGGCGACCTACATGGCCGACCTGATGGGCGGCCAGAAGACCGGCCTATTCTACGACCAGCGTCCGAACCACGCCTTTGCCGCCTCGCTGTCGAAGAACGCCCGCGTGCTCGACGTGTTCAGCCATGTCGGCGGCTTCGGCCTCGCCGCTTTGGCGAATGGCGCGGCCTCGGCGCTGGCCGTCGACGGCTCGGTCCCGGCGCTCGATCTGGCGCGGGCGGGGGCCGAGGCCTCGGGGCTCGCCGATCGCTTCGAGACGCGGCAGGGAGATGCCTTCGACACGCTGGCCGCCCTCGACAAGGAAGGCCGCCGTTTCGAGGTCGTGGTTTGCGACCCGCCCGCCTTTGCGCCGTCGAAATCGGCGCTGGAGCCGGGCCTGCGCGCCTATGAACGTATCGCGCGTCTGGCCGCATCGCTGGTGGAGGAGGGCGGTTATCTCGTGCTCTGCTCGTGCAGCCATGCCGCCGATCTGACCAAGTTCCGCGCCGCCTGCGCGCGTGGCATCGGCAAGGCAGGGCGCCGCGGCGCCATCTGCTACACCGGTTTCGCGGGGGCCGACCATCCGGTGCTGCCGCAGTTGGCCGAAGGCGGCTATCTCAAGGCGATCGTGTTCCGCCTGTGAGGGTGCTGCTCGACGCTTGCGTCCTCTATCCCACGGTGATGCGCGAACTGCTCTTGGGCTGCGCCTCCCGTGGGTTGTTCGAGCCGCGCTGGAGCGCGCGGATCTCGGAAGAGTGGGCGCGGGCGGCGGCCAAGCTGGGGCCAGAGGGAGAGGCGATCGCGCGGGGCGAAATCGCGGTGCTGGCATCGCGGTTCGCGCGCGCCGAGGTGGCCGTGGCCCCGGATCTCGAACGTCGCCTCTGGCTTCCCGATCCGAACGACATCCACGTGCTGGCCAGCGCGGTGGCGGGGCACTGCGACGTGATCGTCACGATGAACGCCAAGGATTTTCCGCGCGACGTGCTGGCCGAGGAAGGGCTGTCGCGCGCCGATCCCGACAACTTTCTGCTAGGGATATTTGAGGCCAGCCCCGGCCCGGTGGGCGAGGTCGTGAACGCCGTGGTGGCCGAGGCGACGCGGCTTTCGGGTGAGGTCTGGACGCCGCGCAAGCTTTTGCGAAAGGCGCGGCTGAACCGGTTGGGCAAGGCGGTGGAGGCGGCAGGATCGGGGCTGGACTAGGCCTTGAGCCACTTGGCCTCATTGGCCTCGATCGCGGCAAGCCGCGCCTCGGTCTTGGGGTGGCTCATGAGCCAGGCCGGGGTGGCGCCGCCGACGCCCGCGAGCTTGTCGAGCTTTGACAGCAGCGATTTCTGCGGCGCGGTCCCGAGGCCCGCCTTGATCATCAGCGCCGAGGCATAGGCGTCGGCCTCGTATTCGTCGACGCGGCTGATCCGGGCCGCCACCAGCCGCGCCAGCCCGGCCGCGATCATACCGCCAAAGCCCGGAATGATCCGTGATAGCAGTGCCGCGAGCGCCGTGCGCAGCGCGTTTTGTGCCGAGAAATCCACCATGCGCCGGCGCGAATGTCCGAGTGCCACATGGCCCAGCTCATGCGCCACGACGCTGGCGATCTCTTCGGCCGTGACGGCGCCGGAGGCAAAGCGCTCGACGAAGCCACGGGTAAGAAAGATCCGCCCATCCGGAGCGGCGAGGCCGTTGACCGGGGCGATCTCGTAGACATGGACCTTGATGCGCGGCAATTCGAGCGCGCGGGCCAGCTTGTCGCAGACCGCCCGCAGCCGAGGTTCAGCCAGTTCGGTCGATTGGGTGTCGAGAGACCGCCGCGTCCGCCAGACAGACACCTGATAGACGGCGAATCCGTAGAGCAGCGCGAGGATGAGCGGTGAGAGCTTGAGCATTATGGCAATATGGTGGCCGGGACTCGTCCGCACAAGCACCGTTTCTTGGGTGTCACATGCGTCCGATACGCCACAGATTGCGTCAAGTGTGATTAACCGGACGGGAACCGAATCCGGGTTAGAGGTATTGTCACAGTGTCAGGGGGGTTGTCCTACTGAATGAGGCAACCATGAATTATGATCAGTTCGACAAGCAGGTGCGCGACAGCACGCTGCAAAAGGCCTTTCCCGTTGAGCGGGAAACGCCAGACAGGCTGCGCCAGCTGCTCGATCAGCTGGCGTCGCGCAGTCAGGACAGTGATCGGCACAGCGGCGAGCGGGCGGGCTGAGCCCCGCCCGCCGTCGGTCTGGGCTCAGATGGTCCGACGTCAGGCTCCGACGCGGCTGAGCAGCAACAACACGAACAGGCCCACGATCCCGAGCGCCAGCGCATGTGCCGCGCCCCATTGCGCCATGTCCGCCGCCCCGCCGCCGTGTCGGCGTGCCCGGTAGGCGCCCAGAACGGCCCCGATGAAAAGACCGGTAAGTGGTAGGATCATCGCGTTCTCTCCGAGCGTTTCACGATCAGCTCCGACCGCGAGGGCGTGAGTAGCGCCAAGGAGGACGCCCTGTCCAGCAATCGCCGCCGCGGCGCGGCGACGCAGCGCAAGACGCACCGTCATATGCACTTTCTGCGCGAAACATGCTAGGTTGATCCCACTACCAACGCGTGTGCCGCAGTTTGCGAAACGCCTGTTTTTAAAGCCGTCGCCTCGCGTTGCCGCAGCGACACGGCAGTGCAGAAACAAGGTGACAGGAGGTGACGCAGGGAGTAGGAGAGCGGCATATAAGGGGTACGCCGGTCGCGGGGTGGATTTGGGGACCCGGCGCTGGCCCTTCAACGGGAGCACACATGAAAGCCGAGTCATTTCTTACTGACGACTACCGGCCCGCCGAGACCGAGCCGTTCATGAACGAACGTCAGCTTGAGTATTTTCGCCGCAAGCTGCTGGCTTGGAAGGGCGAGCTTCTCTCCGACAGCCGTGACACCATCGAAGGCATGAAGGACGCGACGCGCAACATTCCCGACATCGCCGACCGTGCCAGCGAAGAGACCGATCGCTCGCTCGAACTGCGCACGCGGGACCGTCAGCGCAAGCTCGTCTCCAAGATCGACGCCGCGCTGCGCCGCATCGACGAGGGCGAGTATGGCTATTGCGAGATCACCGGCGAGCCGATTTCGCTGCGCCGTCTCGACGCGCGGCCGATCGCCACGATGAGCCTCGAGGCGCAGGAGCGCCACGAGCGCCGCGAGCGCGTCCACCGCGACGACTGACCTTCTCGTGACGTCCACGCCACCCCGCTTGGCGATCGCCATCGCCGGCGCGGGGATCGGCGGGCTCTGCGCCGGGCTGTGTCTGGCGCGTGCCGGGCATCGGGTCGAGATCTTCGAACGCGCGCCCGCGCTGCGCGAGATAGGCGCGGGCATCCAGATCACCCCGAACGGCGCCGCCGTGCTCGAACGGCTCGGCCTCGGGGCCGCGCTCGACGCAATCTCGATCCGTGCCCATGCCGTGCAGCCGACCGATGGCACCTCGGGCCGCGCCATTGCGCGCTTCCCTCTGGACCGGGGCTCTCACCCCTACCGATTCCTGCATCGCGCCGCCTTGATCGAGCTGTTGGCCAAGGCCGCGCAGGCCTCTGGCGCGCGGGTCACCACCGGACGATGCGTTGTGGGGGCGGACCCCGACGCCGGAATCCTTGCGTTCGACACGGGCCACCCCGCGCAGGCCGACCTGATCGTGGCCGCCGACGGGCTGCGCTCGGTGCTGCGCCCGTTGGTTGCCCAGCCGGAAGCCGCGCAATTCACGGGGCAGGTGGCATGGCGCACGGTGCTGGGCGGCATCGAGGCCGACGCCGACGCCGAGGCGCGAATCTGGATGCTGCCCAACCGACACGTGGTAACCTACCCGCTGCCCGGCAACCGGCTCAACCTCGTGGCGGTACGCGAGCAGTTGGACTGGGCACCGGAGGGCTGGGACCATGCAGAGGACCCGGCCCAACTGCGCGCGGTTTTTGCCGATGCTGCGCCCGAGCTTCGCCGGATGTTGGAGCGGGTGGAGGAGCTGCGGCTTTGGGGGCTGTTCCGCCACCCCGTGCCGACCCGCTGGCACAAGGGGCGGGTGACGCTCCTTGGCGATGCCGCGCATCCGACGCTGCCGTTTCTGGCGCAGGGCGCAAACCTCGCGATCGAGGATGGCTGGGTGCTGGCGCGGGCGTTGGAGGCGTCACCCGATCTCGATGCGGCATTGGACCTCTTCGCGGCGACGCGGGGCCCACGGGTGCGCCGCGCCATCGCCGCGGCGCAGGCTAACGCCCGCAATTATCACCTGTCGGGTCCGGCCCGCCGGATCGCGCATGCCGGGCTCGGGGCCATTGGCCGTCTGGCCCCCGATCGCTTCACGGCCCGCATGGCCTGGCTGCATGCGCATGACGTCACATGCGAAATGCCCGCCGCCTGAAGGGCGACGGGCAAAGCCGGGGAGGGCTTTGACGGGGCGGGACTGGAGACCCGCGCCCGTCTTATCGGATCACTCGACGACGCGGAGCAGTTTGGTCGCGGTCACTTCGCCATCGGCGTCATAGAGCACGGCGAAGACGTGGCTGCGGAACGGCTTGTGCTCGAGGTCGATGCGGACGTCGCTCTCGAGGCCGGCGCGGACATCTTCGCTGCCCAGCAGGGCACCGGTGGCGAGGCTGGAGCCGTCGCGGATCTCGACGCGGCCATCGGTGCTCGAACGCACGATGTCGAGGTCGACATGGGCGGCGCTGGTGACGCTACGCTGGTTGCTGAAGCCGTCGGTGGCGGCCATCGCGGGCATGGCGGTGGCGGCGATCAGGGCGGCGGCGATTGCGAATTTTTTCATGGTTCGTCCTTTCAAGGTGTGCCCCGGGGAGGTGGGGCGAAGTATTTGTCGTGGCGGCCGCCTCTGGCTGCGCGCCTTGCACAAGAGTTAGGGGCCGGGGCCGGGCGCTACCATCGCGGCATTGTCGCGATCTGTCGCAGCACCCGGTCCCGTTACATCCCGCTACAACTTCGCAGTGGCCGGAGCGCGGAACGGCACGAAGCCTGTGCTCCTAAGGCCCGTCTGGTGAAGTCGTGGTGCGAAGTGCATCGGGTGATCCGGTTTGTCTCGTTGCGATGAACAGGAGATAGGGTGGATCTTTCGTAAACTGAACAGTTCAGTATGTGCACCTGTGCCATCGGTGCTGTGCGCAAGGGCGGGCTTGCAACCGGCAGCCTCGGAATCGCGAGGTCCAGGGCCATGAAACAAAGGGCGCGCGGTCGGCACCGCGCGCCCATCGATCCGTCTAGATCCTTGTGATCAGGCGTCGAGTTCGATCCAGACCGGCACGTGATCGGAGGGTTTTTCGCGGCCGCGCACCTCGCGGTCGATCCATGCGTCGCGCAGAAGGTCGGCGGCTTGCGGCGTCAGGAGCAGATGATCGATGCGGATGCCGTTATTGCGCTCCCACGAATTGGCTTGGTAGTCCCAGAAGGAATAATGCCCCGGCCCCTGCACCCGCGCGCGGAAGGCGTCGGTGAAGCCGAGGGTCTCGATCCGGCGATAGGCAGCGCGGGTCTCGGGCAGGAACAGCGCGTCCTCGCGCCATGCATCCGGGCGGGCCGCATCCTCGGCCTGCGGGATCACGTTCCAGTCGCCGGCGAGCAGCGCCGGTTCCTCCAGCGCCAGAAGCGCCTGCGCGCGGGCATGCAGACGCTCCATCCAAGCCAGCTTGTAGTCGTATTTCGGCCCCGGCACCGGGTTGCCGTTGGGCAAATAGAGGCAGCCCATGCGCACGGGCCGCGTCTCGCCGATCACGGTGGCTTCGATATAGCGGGCCTGTTCGTCGCTGTCGTCGCTGGGCAGGCCACGCGTGATATCCTCGAGCGGCAGGCGCGACAGGATCGCGACGCCGTTGAAGCCCTTTTGCCCGTGGGTTTCGACGGTATAGCCCATGTCCTCGAAGTGCTGGCGCGGAAAGCCCTCGTCGACCGACTTGATCTCTTGGAGCAGCGCCACGTCGGGCTGCTTTTCGGCGAGCCAGTCAGACAGCGCGCCGATCCGCGCCTTGACGCCGTTGATGTTGAACGTGGCGAGTTTCATCCGCGCCTCCCTGGGCCAAGCTTGCCCCCGGCTTGTAACAGCCGGGGGCGGGCGGGCAAGCCGCCTAGCGGGTGCAAAGCTTGCGCGGGCCGGAGTAGGGCTGGAAGCTGCAGTCCGAGGCGCGGAACGAGCGATAGGCGCGCGAGCAGGCGCGGACGTCGCAGGAGGCCTGGCCCTGACCTTGGGCCGCGGCTTGACGCAGCCGGTCGCCATTGGTCGTGGTCACCTCGGTACCGCGACGCACCCGCACCGGCGTCTGGCTCTCGGCAGTGGGGGCCTGCTTCGCGCCCGCACCACCCCCCGCCAGCACCACTTCGCGCCAGATCTCCGCCGGAAGGCTGCCGCCGGTGACCGCGTCCATCGGGGAGTTGTCGTCATTGCCGATCCAGACGCCGACCACGAGCTTGTCGGTGAAGCCGATGAACCACGCGTCGCGGCTGTTCTGGCTGGTGCCGGTCTTGCCCGCGGCAAAGCCGTCGATCGCCGCGCGCTTGCCGGTGCCGTCGGTCACGACCGAGCGCAGCATCGAGATCATCGGATCGCGGGTGCGGTTGAGCTCGACCGCGTTCGGATCGGCCCCCGACACCGACAGCGCCACGCCGGTCTCGCCCAGTTTGAGGCTGGCGATGCCGGTGGCGTTGATCGGTGCGCGGCCCGCAAGGATCGCGGCATAGGCCTCGGTCATGTCGAGCAGCGACACCTCCGAGGTGCCCAGCGCGAGGCTCGGCGTTTCGGTAAGCTTGCCCTCGATGCCGAGCTGACGCGAGACCTCGATCACCTGATTGATCCCGACCTCTTGGGCCAGACGCACGGTGGCGGCGTTGAGCGATCGTTGGAACGCCTCGCGCAGCGTCACGACACCGGCGTATTGGCCGTTGAAGTTCTCGGGCTTGTAGCCGTCGATGTCGATCGGCTCGTCCGGCAGGCGGGTGTCGGGATCGGCCCCCATCACGAGGGCGGCGAGGAACACCGGCAGCTTGAACGTCGATCCGGGTTGGCGCAGCGCGTCGGTGGCGCGGTTGAACTGGCTTTGGTTGTAATCGACGCCGCCGACCATGGCGCGCACGCGCCCGTCTGGCGTCATCGCCACGATTGCGCCTTGCGTCGCGCCCGCCTCGGCGCCCCGACCCGCGATGGCGTCCTGCAGGATCTTTTCGGCCTTGGCCTGCAACGCGATGTCGAGCGTCGCCGAGACGGTGAGCGGGCCATCGACTGCCCCAGACAGCTCCTGCGCCTCGCCCAGCACCCAGTCGGCAAAGTAGCTGCCGGCGCGGGCGGGGGGCGGCGAGGGCTCGAGGCTTGCCATCTCGGTCTTGGCGGCCTCGTATTCGGCCGCGTCGATCCGCTCCAGATCGCGCATCACCGACAGCACCACCAACCCGCGTTCGCGGGCGCGGCCGAGGTCCGCCTCGGGGTTGATGACCGACGGCGCGCGGATCGTCGCGGCGAGGATCGCGGACTGGGCGAGCGACAGCTCCTGCACAGGCGTGTCGAAGTAGAGCTGTGCGGCGGCGGGCATGCCCCAAGCCCCCGAGCCGAGGTAGGTGGAGTTGAGATACAGCTCCATGATCCGGTCCTTGCCGAGCTGGCGTTCCAGACCCAGCGCGAGGACCATCTCCTGCAGCTTGCGTTTGTAGGTGCGGTCGGGGTCGAGATAGAGCACCTTCACCAGCTGCTGCGTGATGGTCGAGCCGCCCTCGACCACGCCGCCGGAGGACAGGTTGCGCCACATCGCGCGGCCGATGCCTTCGATGTCGACGCCGGGGTGGTCCCAGAAGCGGCGATCCTCGATCGAGGAGACGGCCTGCGGCAGGTAGTCGGGCATTTCGTCGATGGCGACATAGCCCGCGCGGTAGGCGCCACGGGTGAACAGCGTATCGCCTTCCTCGTCCTGCACGGTGAGCGTCGGCTCTTCGAGCGGTGGCAGCATCTCGGCCAGCGGCAGGTCACGCACCGCCCAGACGAGCACGCCGCCCGCGAGCACGATGCCCAAAAGCAGCAAGAAGGCGAGGCCGAAGATCGTGCGCCAGACCCAGCGCGAGGCCCGCACCGTGGCGGCGGGGTGCAGTTTGCGCTCGTCGAGCCGGGCGCGGCGGCGGGCCGAGGCGTTTCGCCAACCCTGAACCGCACGCTGCGTGATGGGCGGGCGCAGGCCGGTCTCGTCGATCTCGGGGTCGGATTCGGTCGCGGCGCGGTGCGCGCGCAGTTTTTCCTGCGCAGCGGCGAGGCCGGCGGTGGTGCCGCTCACGGCGCGCTTGGACAGGCTTTGCGCCGCGGTGCGGCTCTGACCGACGACGCGGGCACTCGCCCGGCCCAGACCGCGACCGCTACGGCCCAAGGCGCGCATCAAGGCCGCCCAGAAGGCGCGCGCCGCCTGCGCGAGATCGCCGTCTTGCGAGGTCGAGGTGGCGATAGGCTCCCGCCCGGCCCCGTCTGGTGATTGATCGGGGCGGTCGGGCGTCTTGTCGTCGGTCATGGTGTTGGAATTCCGGTACTGTCCGCACCGGAGGGTAGGGGCGCGCGGGGGCGCGTCAAGCCGCCGCAGCCGCCCTTAGATCGAGAAGCTGGTGCCGCAGCCGCAGGAGCTTGTGGCGTTGGGGTTCTCGATCACGAAACGCGCGCCGATCAACTCGTCGGAAAAGTCGATCACCGCGTTGGCGAGAAACGGCAGCGACACGCTGTCGACCACCACTTTTTCGCCCGCGCCCTCGAGCACGAGATCGTCGTCTTTCGGCTCATCGAGCGCGATCTCGTACTGAAAACCCGAACAGCCGCCGCCCTCAACCGCCACGCGCAACGCCTTGCCCTGCGCCGTCGCACCGATTTCCGAAAGGCGATCCCAAGCGCGGGGGGTGACAGTGGGGGGCAGCGTCAGCATGTCGGAACCTATCCATGGGCAGGGTCATTGACCGGGTCCGACGCGGGTCATTCGGGCGAATGTCCTGTGCGGGCGGCCTTCAGACCCATATAGGTAAGGTGAATAGTGACGACAAGCTGGCGGACATGATGATGGCTCCCTACGCCTCCGACCCACGCGACACGCGCGGCAGGCTCCACCCCGAGGAAGAGAGCGCCTTCCGCTCGCCCTTTCAACGCGACCGCGACCGCATCATTCATGCGAGCGCGTTTCGCCGCCTCAAGCACAAGACGCAGGTCTTCATCGAGCACGAGGGCGATTATTTCCGCACCCGCCTCACCCATTCGATCGAGGTGGCACAGGTGGCGCGGACCATTTCCGGCGTCCTTGGCCTCAACACCGAGCTGACCGAGGCGGTGGCGCTGGCGCATGATCTGGGCCACCCGCCCTTCGGCCATACCGGCGAGGACGCGCTGAACGCGCTGATGGCACCCTACGGCGGTTTCGACCACAACGCGCAGGCGATCCGCATCGTCACCTCGCTGGAGCGGCACTACGCCGAGTTCGACGGGCTGAACCTGACGTGGGAGACGCTGGAGGGGATCGCCAAGCACAATGGCCCGGTGACGGGGGAGATCCCCCATGCGCTGGCCGGTTACGTCGCCCAGCACGATCTGGAGCTGCATACCCATGCCAGCGCCGAGGCGCAGGTCGCGGCCCTGGCCGACGACATCGCCTACTCTCACCACGACCTGCACGACGGCCTGCGGGCCGAGCTGTTCTCGACCGACGAACTGGCCGAGCTGCCGATACTGCGCGAGTGTTTCGCCGAAGTGGATCGCAAATATCCGGGCCTGAACTACTACCGTCGCCGCCACGAGGCGCTGCGCCGGTTCTTCGGGGTGCTGGTCGAGGACGTGATCGGCGTGGCGCGCGCCAATCTCGCCGAGGCCGCACCCGCCTCGGCCCAGGAGGTACGCGAAGCGGGGCGGATGATGGTGCGGTTTACCGATGGGCTGTGGAGCGATCTCAAGGTGCTGCGCCGCTTCCTGTTTCACCGCATGTACCGCGCCCCCGAGGTGGTGGTGATGCGCGAGCAGGTTACAGGGGTGATCCACGATCTGTTCCCTCTGTTCATGGCGCATCCCGAAAATCTGCCCAAGCAATGGCGAAAAGACGTTGCGGAGGCGGAGGGCGAAACCGCCTTGGCACGGATCGTCGCGGACTACATTGCCGGGATGACCGATCGATTCGCGTTGCAGGAGCACGCGCGGCTGACCGGCTCGGACATACTTGAAACAACGAATGTGGCGGGAGCTTGGAGTGGCGATTGAAACGGCAACGGGACAGGTGGCGGCGCTGAGCCCTATCATGGCTTTCGCGCTGGTGGGCGCGATCGGGGTGGGTTCGCAATGGCTGGCCTGGCGCCTCAGGCTGCCGGCGATCGTGCTAATGCTGGTGGCGGGCCTCGCCATCGGGCCGGGCTTCGGCTGGTTCGTGCCCGATCGCGACATCGGCGCGCTGGTCAGGCCGATGATCTCGATCGCGGTGGCGATCATCCTGTTCGAGGGCGGGCTCACGCTCAATTTCCGCAGCTTGCGCGACGAGGCGAAGGGGGTGAGCCGGCTTGTCCTCATCGGCGCGCCCTTGGGCTGGCTGTTCTCGACGCTTGCGCTGCGCTACGGCGCGGGGCTGAGCTGGGAAAGCTCGGCGGTGTTCGGCGGCATCATGATCGTCACCGGACCCACCGTGATCGCTCCGCTCTTGCGCACCGCGCGGCTGGCGCGTCGCCCGGCCTCGCTGCTGCAATGGGAGGCGATCGTCAACGACCCGATCGGCGCGCTGGCGGCCGTGCTCGCCTTCGAGGTGGTGCTGGTCATGCGCACCTCGGTCACCGTCGGCAGCGCCGTGTGGGAACTGGCGCTCGGCGTCGGCGTGGCGCTGGCGCTCGGCGCGGCGGGCGCGGCGGTCATTGCCTGGGGCTTTCGCAAGGGCAGGGTGCCCGAATACATGAAGGTGCCGGTGCTGTTCGCGCTGCTGCTGGCGGTCTTCGCGGTGTCCGACACGGTGCTGCACGAAAGCGGGCTCCTGGCGGTGACCATCATGGGCATCGGCATCGCCAATGCCGATCTGCCGTCCTACGCCGAACTGCGCCGCTTCAAGGAGCACGCCACCATCCTGCTGGTCTCGGGCGTGTTCATCCTGCTTGCCGCAGCGGTCGAGTTCGACACGCTGACCGCGCTCGACTGGCGTGCGGTGATGTTCGTGCTGGCGGTGGTGCTTCTGGTGCGGCCGCTCACCGTCTACCTGTCGCTGCTGGGCGCGGGTGTGCCTTGGCGCGAACAACTCCTCGTGGCGCTGACCGGGCCGCGCGGCGTGGTGCTGGTCGCGGTGGCGGGCCTGTTCGGCGAGCGGCTCGTCGATCTCGGCGTGGCCGATGGTGCCCTGGTCGCACCGCTGGCCTTCGTCCTCGTGGCCTTTACCGTGGTGGTACATGGCTTCACGCTCGCGCCTTTCGCGCGGATGCTGGGCCTGTCTGGCGGCGCGGTGCCGGGCGTGCTGTTGATCGGCGGTTCCCGTTTCACCCGCGGGCTGGCCGAGGCGCTGGGCAAGGTCGATGTGCCGGTGTTGATGGCCGATCCCAACCACAATAACCTGCGTGCCGCGCGCGCCGAGGGCATCCCCACCTATTCGGGCGATATCCTGTCGGAATCGGCCGAGCACTGGCTCGAACTCGTCAGCTACGACATCGTCGTCGCCGCCACCGAGAACGATGCCTACAACACGCTGGTCGCCACCGATCTCGGCCCGGAATTCGGGCGCGACAACGTCTATCAGATCGCGCGGCAGAAGATGGAGAGCGCGCGACATGCCCTGTCGTCGAGCCTGACGGGGCGCGCGTTCGGCCCCGAAGAAACCTATGGCGGGCTCGAACAGCTGATGCATGAAGGCTGGAGCTTCCGGGTCACGCGTCTGACCGAGGAATACACCCTCAAGGAATGGCGCGAGAAGCGGCCCCATGCCAAGGTCGTCGCCCGCGTCGGCCCGCAAGGCACGACCGAATTCATCCGCGAGGATGACGACATCCGTGCCGCACCGGGCGTGCGCATCATCTCGATGCTGCCGCCGGGCGAGGAAAAGGGCACCGACCCCGAGGCGGGCCACGAGATCGCCAAGCAGGCCGCCAAGAACAACGGGGCCAAGGGCAGCGGTCGTCCCGCCGGCAAGAGCGGCAGCATGGCTGGCGTCAAGGCCCTTGGCGTGAAGGCTTGGGGTCCGAAGCCGGGCGCGGAGCCGACAGGCGGCAAGAAGTCCAAGGGCGAGCCGCCCCGAGCCGCCTAAGCGTGGCTCCAAGACGGTCCCAGAGCGGTGCCGCGCGTTGACGCGCGGCACCGCCGTGGTAAAGGGTCGCGGGCCGATCTCGCGGCACGACTGGCCGAAAGGACTGCGCATGAACCTCTTCACCGACATCCGGGCTCTGGTGCTCGACACGCTGGACGCAATGGCGCGCGATGGCGCGATCCCCCAAGGATTGCAGACCGGCGCCGTGACGGTGGAGCCGCCGCGCGACGCGGCGCATGGCGACATGGCGACCAACGCCGCGATGGTGCTGGCCAAGCCCGCGCAGAAAAAACCCCGCGAGATCGCCGAGGCTCTGGCCGTGCGCCTTGTCGAGGACGACCGGATCGAGAGCGCCGAGGTGGCCGGGCCGGGCTTCATCAACATCCGTCTCGCAGCCTCGCTGTGGCAGGGCATCGTGCGTGCGGCGCTGACCGAGCAGGGCTTCGGCCGCTCGACCATGGGGCAGGGCGAGAAGGTCAACGTCGAATATGTTTCGGCCAACCCAACGGGGCCGATGCACGTGGGCCACGCGCGTGGCGCGGTGTTCGGCGATGCGCTGGCGCGACTTCTGGATTACGCGGGTCACGAGGTGACCAAGGAATACTACGTCAACGACGGCGGCGCGCAGGTCGACGTATTGGCGCGCTCCTCTTTCGAGCGCTACCGCGAGGCCTGCGGCATGACGCCGGAGATCGGCGAGGGGCTTTACCCCGGCGATTACCTCGTGCCGGTGGGCGAAAAGCTCAAGGAGATCTGGGGCAAGGGCAAGCTCAACGCCCCCGAGGAGGAGTGGCTCGAAGAGGCACGCGAGATCGCCACCGAAGCGATGATGGAGATGATCCGCGAAGACCTCGCCGCCCTCGGTGTCACCATGGACGTGTTCTTCTCGGAAAAGGCGCTCTACGGCACCGGCCGGATCGAGGACGCGATCAAGACGCTCGATGAAAAGGGCCTGATCTATCGCGGCACACTGGAGCCGCCCAAGGGCAAGACGCCCGAGGATTGGGAGCCGCGCGAGCAGACGCTGTTCCGCTCAACCGCGCATGGCGACGATGTCGACCGCCCGATCATGAAGTCGGACGGGGCCTGGACCTATTTTGCGCCCGACATCGCCTATCACCACGACAAGGTGACGCGCGGTTTCACCCAGCTCATCGACGTGTTCGGCGCCGATCATGGCGGTTACGTGAAACGGATGAAGGCCGCTGTCTCGGCGCTTTCCGAAGGGCGCGTGCCGCTCGACGTGAAGCTGATCCAACTGGTGAAGCTGTGGAAGAACGGCGAGCCGTTCAAGATGTCCAAGCGCGCCGGCAACTTCGTGACGCTGCGCGATCTGGTGGATCAGGTCGGCTCGGACGCGGTGCGGTTCCACATGCTGACCCGCAAGAACGATGCGCCGCTCGACTTCGATTTCGACAAGGTGCTCGAGCAGAGCCGCGAGAACCCGGTGTTCTACGTGCAATACGCCAACGCGCGCATCAACTCGGTGCTGCGCAAGGCCGACGCCATGGGCATCGTGGTGGATGACGCGACGCTGGCGGGCGCGGATATGACCAAGCTCGACCACGAGGCCGAGGTGGCGCTGATGCGCACGCTCGCCGAATGGCCGCGCCTCGTCGAAATTGCGGCCAAGGGCCACGAGCCGCACCGCGTCGCCTTCTACCTCTACGACCTCGCCTCGGCGCTGCATGCGCTTTGGAACCGGGGCAACGACGAGCCGTCCTTGCGCTTTGTGCAGGAGGGCAACGCGGTCACGACGCAGGGCAAAATTTCGCTCGCCCGCGCGGTCGGCGTTGTGATCGGGGAGGGGCTTGGTATCCTTGGCGTCACCCCTGTCGAGGAGATGCGCTGAGCGCAGCTTCGGGCGAAGAATGGCAGGAGGGGGCGCGCGCCCCTCGCGACAACAGGCGGCAGAGAGGCTGGGAATGGCACAACCGAGCGATCCACAGGGCCCCGGCCGACTGGCGGCCGGGATGGCGCTGGTGTTCCGCTATGCGGGGGCCATCCTGTCGCTTGCCCTCGTGCTCGGCATCGGGGTCTGGGGCTACAAGCTGTGGATGCGCGACGTGACCGGCATCCCGGTGGTGCGCGCCATGCAAGGCCCGATGCGCGAGGCCCCCAAGAACCCGGGCGGCGAGATCGCGCTGCACACCGGTCTTGCCGTCAACGACATCGCCGCGATGGGCGAGGCGGCCGGACCCGAAGAGCGGCTGGTGCTGGCGCCGCAGCCGCCGGGGCTGACCGAGGACGACCTGCTGGTGCAGCCCACGGCCGAAGCGGGCGAGCTGCGCGCCGGTGAGGATCTCGCGCAGGCGCAGCCGGTGTTCGACCCGACCAAGCCGATGTCGGTCGACGACGTGGCGGCGCTGGCCGACAGCCTCGCGGCGGGCGCCGCGCCGCTGGGCGTGATGGAGCCGCCCGCACCGGGCACCGTCGCGGGGCCCGCGCCTTCGGTGATCGCCGCCGCAGATCCCGCGCAAGCGCCCGCCGCCTCCGCCACCTCCGGCGCGCCTGCGCGCCCGGCACTGCGGCCCAACGCGCTGCGCCCCGCCACCGCCATGGCCGCCGCGGCCGCCCCCGCGCCCGAGCGCGAGATCGCGCCCGTGGCGGTCAGCACCAACGAGATCGCGCCGGGCACCAGCCTCGTGCAGCTCGGTGCCTTCGAGAGCCCGGAGGTCGCCGGGCAGGAGTGGGCACGGCTCATGGGTCGCTTTGGCGAGCTGATGGCCGGTCACGACCGGCTGGTGCAGGAGGCCGTGAGCGGCGGGCGCACCTTCTTCCGGCTGCGCGCCACCGGCTTTGCCGATCTGGCCGAGGCACGGCGTTTCTGCTCGGCGCTCGTCGCCGAGGACGCCGCCTGCATCCCCGTGGTGGTGCGATGACCGCCGCCGCGATCCTCGGGCCCGAGGGGCTTCGGCTCGGGCGCGACGAGGCCGCCTTCTTTCGCGACAGCGATCCTTGGGGCTTCATCCTGTTTGCGCGCAACATCGACACGCCCGAACAGCTGCGCCGCCTCACCGGCGATCTGCGCGCCTCGGTGGGCCGCGACGCGCCGATCCTGATCGATCAGGAGGGGGGCCGCGTGCAGCGGATGCGCCCGCCGCATTGGAACGCCTATCTCCCCGCGCTCGACCAGATGCAGCGCGCCTCCGACCCGCTGCGCGCGCAATGGCTGCGCCACAGGCTCATTGCCGCCGAGCTGTTCGAGGTCGGCATCGACGTGAACTGCGCGCCGCTTGCCGATCTGGTGGAGCCGCAGACGCACCATATCCTGCGCAACCGCCTGTATGGCGACACGGTCGAAGGCGTGGTGGCCGCCGCACGCATCGCCGCCGAAGGGCTTTTGGCGGGCGGTGTGCTGCCGGTGCTCAAGCACATCCCCGGCTATGGCCGCGCCAGCGTCGACAGCCACAAGTCGTTGCCGCGCGTCTCCGTGCCGCTCGAGGATCTGCGCGCGCGCGACTTCGCGCCCTTCGCGGCGCTCAAGGACATGGCGATGGGCATGACCGCGCATATCGTGCTCGACGCCGTCGATCCGGATCGGCCTGCCACCACCTCGGCGCGGGCGATGCGGCTGATCCGCGAAGAAATCGGCTTTGACGGGCTGCTGATGACCGACGATCTGTCGATGGAGGCCCTGTCGGGCAGCATCGGCGAACGCGCCGAAAACAGCATCGCGGCGGGCTGCGACGTGGTGCTGCACTGCAACGGCGACCGCGAGGAGATGGCGGCGGTGATCGCGTCTTGCGGCCTCATGGGGCCGGAGACGACGCGCCGCGCCGATGCGGCGTTGGCGCAGCGCCGGATGCCCGAGCTTGCCGATATCGAGGCGCTGCGCGACGAGCTTGGCGCGCTCACCGGCGAGGACACGTGATGGACGGCGCACAGGACATCGCCGCCGCGCAGCCTTCGGTCGAGGAGCGGCGGAGTGCCGAGGCGCTGATCGTCGACGTCGAGGGCTTTGAGGGGCCGCTCGACCTGCTTCTGGTGCTGTCGCGCAGCCAGAAGGTCGACCTGCGGCAGGTTTCGATCCTGGCGCTGGCCGAGCAGTATCTTGGCTTTGTCGAAAAGGCGCGGGCGCTGCGGATCGAATTGGCCGCCGATTACCTCGTGATGGCCGCATGGCTGGCCTTTCTCAAGTCGCGCCTGCTGCTGCCGCCCGACCCCAAGGGCGACGAGCCGTCCGGCGAAGATCTCGCCGCGCATCTGGCGTTTCAGCTCGAGCGGTTGCAGGCGATGCGCGAGGCGGCGGCGTCGCTGATGGCGAGGCCCCGGCTTGGGCAGGACGTGTTCGCGCGAGGGGCCGCCGAGGCCGTGACCGTGCACCGCTCCTCCGTGCATCACGCCAGCCTGCTCGATCTCATGCAGGCCTATGCCCGCGTGAAGACCCGCGACGAATTTCGCCCCTTCGTGATGGACCGGCGCGACCTGATGACCATGGAGCAGGCGCTCGACCGGCTGCGGGTGCTGGTGGGTGAGGCCGCCGACTGGGCCGATATCTCGGCCTATCTGCCCGAGGATTGGCACATCGCCCCCAAGCGCCGCCGCTCTGCCACCGCCGCGACCTTCGCGGCCTCGCTCGAGCTGGCCAAGGAGGGCCGCATCGAGATCCGACAGGACGAAAGCTTTTCCCGCATCGAGATCCGCCGGAAGGACCGCGCATGACCCAAAGCCCTGAACCCGCCCAGTTCGACGCCCCTCCGCGCGTCGAGGCCGCCCGGATGGTCGAGGCGATGCTGTTTGCCAGCGCCGAGCCGCTCGGGGTGGCCGAGATGGCGCGCCGCCTGCCCGAGGGCACCGACCTGTCCGGCGCGCTCGAAGATCTGCGCGCCCGCTATCAAGGTCGCGGCATCGAGCTATGCCGCATCGGCGAGGCCTGGGCCTTTCGCACCGCGCCGGATCTGGGACACCTGCTTGAACGTCACACCGTCGAGATCCGCAAGCTCAGCCGGGCCGCGACCGAGACCTTGGCGATCATCGCCTATCACCAGCCCTGCACCCGCGCCGAGATCGAGGAGATCCGTGGCGTCTCGGTGAGCCGTGGCACCATCGATCAGCTTGTGGAGATGGGCTGGGTGCGGCTGGGGCGGCGCAAGATGACGCCGGGACGCCCGGTCACCTTTGTCGTGACCGAAGGCTTTCTCGACCATTTCGGCCTGTCCAGTGCGCGCGATCTGCCGGGATTGCGCGAGCTGCGCGCGGCGGGGCTGCTCGACAACCGTCCACCGCCCGAGGCGGGCGGGCAGGAGGCACAGGACGAGGCGCAGGACAGCCTGTTCGGCGATTGATCTCGCGCTCGCCGCGCAGGTCGGACCCCGGCCCCTGCGTGCGTAAATGATGCTTTAAACAGATTGGCCCATATTCTGCGGAAACTGGCGAAGGTTGCGTATTGCATCGCGTCGGTGATCAGACCGGGACCAACACTATGCCTCTCGACACGGCCCGACAGTTTTCGGCACGCAATTTTGGCGAGGTGCGCCATGCGATCCGGATCATCCGCCGGTTCGAACGATATCGCTTTCGCCTTGCTGCCGCCGCGGCCGGGATCTGCGGTCTGGCCCTCGCCGGGTATCTGTTGGATCTGCGCGCGCTGTATCTTCCCGTGGCGGAGGGCGGCGGCACGCATCCACTGACCGCGTTGACGGCGCTGATGCTGGCGCTGGCGCGGCTCAGCCCGCATCGCAAGGCGGAATTCGCCTTCGCGCTTCTGGCGATGCTGCTCCTGAGCTTGCGCGGAGCCGAACTGCTTTGGCCGCAGAGCCCGCTGGCGATCGGACACTGGCTTGGTGCGCTATCGCTGAGCCCGGCGCCATCGGAGGCGGCCGCGATGGGCTACAACTCGTTGATCACCCTCTGTGCCATTTCCGTGGCCGTGCTGGTGGAGCGTCGCTCGGCCATGGGCATGGCCGCCCTCGCGGCGGCCTTCGGTGTGTGCAGCACGGTGATCGTGGCCTACAGCTATGCGCTGCACCCGGCCTTTGGTGGCATGTCTCCTATCACCACGCTGATCGCATTGCTGTTGATGCTGGCCACGGTGGGGCGGCACATCGATCCCTTGGCGCTGCGACTGCTGCTGTCGGACAGCGCGGTCTCGCGGCTGCTCCGCCGCCAGCTTTTGCTGGCGCTCAGCGGGTTCTGGATTGGCGGCCTGCTGCTGTTGCAGTTGCAGCCCGCACAATGGACCACCGCCGCGCCGCTGGTCACCACCGTGATGCTGGTGCTGGCGGTGGCGGGGCTGATGTCGACCGTCGCCATGCTCGCCGGCACCGAAAACGCCCGTCAGCTTCAACAGGCAGCGCTCGAGCGGCTTTCGGTCACCGATGCGCTGACGGGGCTCTCGAACCGCTGGGCCTGCGACGTCTTTGCGGGCCGCGCGATCGCCGCCGCGCAGCGCGAGGGCACCGGCCTCGCCGTGGTGCTCATCGACATCGATCGGTTCAAGTCGGTGAACGATCGGTATGGCCATGCCGCTGGAGACCGGCTTCTGCGCGAGGTGGGGCGCCTTTTGCCGCGCTGGCTGCGCCGGTCGGATCTTGCCGCGCGCTGGGGCGGTGAGGAGTTTCTGCTGATCCTCACCACCACCCGTCTCACCGGCGCAATCGCCTTGGCCGAACGGGTGCGGCACTGTTTCGAAGACAGCCTGTCGCTGCCCGATGGCTCCGAGCCGATCACCGCGTCGATCGGTTGCGCCGAACTGCTGACGGGGGAGGACACGCTCGATGCGGCGATCTCGCGGGCCGATGCCGCGCTCTACCGCGCCAAGAACGGCGGTCGCAATCGGGTCGAGCCGCGTCCGCCCACCTTGGGTCCGGTCACCGAACCGGAGGCACCCGAAGACGAGGCCCGGCAGATCGGTCCCCATAACAGGCGTGCCGCCGACGCGACACCCTGAGGCGCGTCAGATGGCGCGGAACTGCTTGGACAGCTTGAGGCCCTGACCTTGGTAGTTCGAGGCGATGCCCGCACCGTAGAGGCGATCGGGGATCTCGGACATGCGCTCGTAGACCAGTCGGCCCACCACCTGACCATGTTCGAGCACGAAGGGCGCCTCGTGGCAGCGCACTTCGAGCACCCCGCGTGAACCCTTGCCCTGCGCTTCGGCATGGCCGAAGCCGGGATCGAAGAAGCCCGCGTAATGCACACGAAATTCCCCCGCCATGGCGAGATAGGGCGCCATTTCGGCGGCATAGGCCGGGGGGATGGTCACCGATTCGCGGCTGACCAGGATGTAGAACGCGCCGGGGTCGAGGATGATCCTTCCCCGCGCGGCGGTGACCACCTCCCAGAACTCGGCCGGATCGTAGTGGTCGATGCGATCGAGGTCGATCACCCCGGTGTGGGGCTTGGCCCGAAAGCCTGCGCAGGAGGCAAGTTCCGGTGACAGATCGACCGAAAACCCGAGGCCCTCGGAGATCAGCGCCGGGCCATCGACCAAGGGCTCCTGCGCGTGCAGATTGGTCAGCTGCGCATCGTCGAGCACCGCCTGTCCCGCACGAAATCGGATCTGGTTGAGCTTCATGCCGGGCCGGACCAGAACCGAAAAGCTGCGCGGACAGATCTCGGCGTAGAGCGGGCCATCATGCCCCGGCGCAACGCGGTCGAACTCGGTGCCGCCATCGGTGATGAGCCGCGTCAGAAGGTCGAGCCGCCCGGTGGAGCTTTTGGCGTTGGCGACGGCCTGAATGCCATCGGGCAGCGACAACCGCTCCATCAAGGGCACCACGTAGACGCAGCCCTTTTCCAGAACCGCGCCATCGTCGAGGTCGATGCGGTGCATCTCGAATTCGGAGATCCGATCGGCGACCCGGCGGCCATCGCCCGTCAGGAACGAGGCGCGCACCCGGTAGGCGACGCGGCCAAGCCGCAGATCGAGGCTGGCAGGCTGGATCTGGGCGGGATCGATCGGTTCGGACGCCGATATGGCTCCGATTTCGATCAACTCGGCGATCCCCTGGCGGGGCAGAACTCCGGTCACGGGCGGCTCCTCCTGACATGACGACGCCCGCCGCTTTGAGGCGGCGGGCGGTCATAAATGGTCGGGCTAGCAGGACTCGAACCTGCGACCTTCCGTCCCCCAGACGGACGCGCTACCAGGCTGCGCTATAGCCCGACTGAGGCTGCTAATGCCTTATACGGCGGACGGGAGCAAGCCGATTTGCACAAAAAATTTCAGGTTTTCAGAGCGGGCGATCGCGCGCGGCGATCATCCGCAGGCGCAGGCTTTCGATGCGGTGCAGCAGCGGCGCGATCCGTGCCGCGCGGGCCATGAGGCGGGCCGGATCGGCGGCCAGAACGGCCGAAAGCGGCGAGGCGGGCTGCGTTCGGGGCGCGGGGTTCGGCGCGGTGTTCGGCGTCGAATCCTCCTCGCGATCAAGCACGAGGACCGCGTCTTCGACGGCGTCGGCCCCGGACGCGATCCGGGGGCGGGGCGGCAGTGGTTCGGAGGCGGGCAGGCCGTGATCGGCGACGTGGCGCGCGCCTTTTTCCCGCAGCAGCTTCTGCACGCCCTTGATGGTCATGCCCTGATCATGCAGCAAGGCCTTGATGCCGCACAGAAGCGCCAGATCCTCGGGACGGTAATAGCGTCGCCCGCCGGCCCGCTTGACCGGACGCACCTGTGCGAACTTGCTCTCCCAGAATCGCAAGACATGCGCAGGCGTGTCGAGCGCCTCGGAGACCTCGCCGATGGTTCGGAAGGCGTGGGCCGATTTCGCCATGAGTTCTGCCTCAGTCCTTGTTGCCCGAGGCGACCTTGTCCTTCATCAGATGCGAGGAGCGGAAGGTAAGCACCCGGCGTGGGTGTATAGGCACCTCTTCGCCGGTCTTGGGGTTGCGCCCGATGCGCGCGGCCTTGTCGCGCACCGAAAACGTGCCGAAGGAGCTGATCTTCACCTGTTCGCCGGCCACCAGCGCGTCCGAGATATGGCCCAGCACCGTCTCGACAAGCTCGGCGCTGTCGTTTCGGGACAGTCCCACCTCTTCGTGCACGGCCTCGGCAAGATCCATCCGCGTCAAAGTCTTGTCCGCCATTTCGATCTCCCTGAACTTCCGCAACCTTAAGGGCAGGGGCAATTTCAAGTCAATCTCAAGTGGATGGATGACACTGTTGCAGCAGCAGAATGCCGATCACCAGCGCAGGACCAGCGACCCCCAGGCAAGCCCACCGCCAATCGCCTCGGTGACCACGAGATCGCCAGGTTTGATCTGGCCCCGGGCGCAGCCGACGGACAGTGCCAGCGGGATCGAGGCCGCCGAGGTGTTGCCGTGATCCTGAACCGTCACCACGACCCGGTCCATGGACAGCCCAAGCTTCTTGGCCGTGGCCTGGATGATGCGGATATTGGCCTGATGCGGCACGACCCAGTCGATGTCATCCGCACCGAGGCCCGCCTTCTCAAGCGACAGATGCGCGGTCTGGGCGAGCTTTTCGACCGCATGGCGAAACACCTCGCGGCCCTCCATGCGAAGATGGCCGGTGGTGCCGGTCGAGACGCCGCCATCGACATAGAGAATTTCACGGTGACGCCCGTCGGAGTTGAGATCGGCCGACAGGATGCCCCGATCGGCAGAGGTGCCCTCGGCTTCCGTGGCCTCGAGCACCAGCGCGCCCGCGCCATCGCCGAACAGCACGCAGGTGGTGCGGTCGGACCAGTCGATGATCCGGCTGAAGGTCTCGGCCCCGATCACCAGCACGCGCTTGGCCTGACCGGTAAGGATCATCGCGTTGGCGGTGGTAAGCGCGTAGACGAAGCCAGCGCAGACCGCCTGGACGTCGAAGGCGAAGCCATGCGTCATGCCCAGTTCGCGCTGCACCATGGTCGCGGCCGACGGGAAGGTGAGGTCGGGGGTCGAGGTGGCGAGGATGATCGCGTCGATCTCGTCGGCCTCGATCCCGGCATTGTCCAGCGCCGCGCGGGCGGCGCGGGTGGCGAGATCCGAGGTCGACTGCCCTTCGGCGGCGATGTGGCGCCGCTCGATGCCCGACCGCGAGCGGATCCATTCGTCGGACGTGTCGACGAAGCTCTCGAACTCGGAGTTCTGCATCACCCGTTCGGGGAGGTAGTGCCCGACACCTTTGACGACCGCGCGAATGGTCATGCCTTGATCTCCTTCGGAGCGTCTTGATGCGGGGCCGATACGCCGGCGATGCGGTGCGCCAGACGTTCGGAGAAATCCGAGCGGGCGAGCCGCGCGGCAAGGCTCAGCGCCGCGCTGACGCCGGTGGCATCGGCCGAGCCGTGGCTCTTGACCACGAGGCCATTGAGCCCGAGGAACACGCCGCCGTTGACCTGTCGCGGGTCGATCCGGGTCTTGAGCCGCGCCATCGCACCGCGCGTGAGCAGCGCCGCGACCTTGGAGGCGACCGAGGACAAGAACGCCTCGCGCAGCAGACCCGAGATCAGCGTGGCGGTGCCTTCGCCGGTCTTGAGCGCAACGTTGCCGGTAAAGCCGTCGGTGACGATCACGTCGACGCGGGCCGACGGAATATCGCCACCCTCGACAAAGCCGACGTATTCGAAGTCGCCCTTGTCGGCAGCCGAGGCGATCATGTCAGAGGCAACCTTGAGCTCGGCGCGGCCCTTGTGCTCTTCGGTGCCGACGTTGAGCAGGCCGATGCGCGGCCGCGTCAGCCCCAGGCCATTGCGTGCGTAGGAGGCACCCATCATCGCATAGGCGAGAAGATCGTCCTGATCGGCGCGGATATCGGCGCCGACGTCGAGCATGACGTTGAACCCCTGCGGATTGCGCGAGGGCCAGAGACAGGCGATGGCAGGGCGGTTGACGCCCTCGGCCTTGCGCAGCCGGATCATCGAGATGGCCATCAGCGCGCCGGTGTTGCCGCAGCTCACGCAGACGCTCGCCCGGCGGTCGCGCAGGGCCTCGACCGAGGACCACATCGAGGTGGCCTTGCCGCTGCGCATCACGTTGCTGGGTTTGTCGGTCATCGCCACCACGTCGGTGGCATGGACGATCTCGACCCGCGAGGCGACGTCCGAGCCCTTGAAAAGCGGCTCGAGGATCTCGCGCTGACCGTGCAGGAGAACCTGCGCGGCGGGGTCGGAGGAAAGGAATTTGGTCACGCCAGCGGCCACGACAGCCGGACCCTGATCGCCGCCCATGGCGTCGACGGATAGCGTGATGGATCGGTCTTGGGACAAGCCCGTCATCGCGGCCCCGATGCTCTGGGCGCGGTCATTTCAGGCGCGCGCCGGTGTCGATGCGGCAGACTTTCGGGCGGTGCCCCGAGGGGCGGCGCGGTCCGGGTCGAAACCCGTCCCGCGCCAAAGCCCGGCGACGGGCTTACGCCGCGTCGTCGTCCAGCTCGGTCTCGGCGGCCTGCGCGATCACTTCGCGATCGGCATAGCTGCCACAGGACGGGCAGACGTGATGGGGGCGCTTGAGCTCCCCACAGTTGGTGCATTCGTTGGGGTTCGCGCCGGTCAGGCCGTCGTGGGCCCGACGCTGGTTGCGGCGCGACTTGGAGATCTTGTTCTGCGGAACGGCCATGTCACAACCTCGAAGGAATCTGGCTCTAGTCTAAGTGGGCGCGGAAAGTGTTTCCGGCCCGGCTGGCGGGTGGGCACATGGCCCCGGTCAGGGGATCCATCCCGCGACGTCCGGCCGCTCTTAGGCGATAAGAACCGGACTGTCGAGCCGTGGAATGGAAAGAGGCCGCGAAAATACTGCGGTCGCGGCGGAAAGCAAGAGAAACGTATCAATCGGCGGTGTCTTCGTCCCCTTTCAGACGGTCGCGCAATCCCTTCAGCCCGGCAAAGGGCTTCACGTCCTCATCGGTGAGCGGCTCCGCCCCCGGCTCGGCCACAGACAGGTCGCCCGTGCCCGCACCCTCGGCGCGCGGATAGTCGGGCAGGGCCAGCGCCAGCGCCTCGATCATCACCGCGGCGATATCGAGCGCCGATGGCAGAGGCTCGATCGTGTCGTCGCCCGACATCTCGACCTCGGCGGCCTCGGGTTCGGTCACGTCGGCGAGATAGCGGCGGGTCACCTTTTCGTCGATCCGCGTCACCACCGGCTCGAGCGTCACCACGCAGTCCTGCACCACGGTCGCGCCGAGATCGGCCTCGAGCCGCCAGCCGCGGCTGTCTTCGGGGGTCAGCACCGCGCGAAACCGCAGCTTGCGGATGCCGCGGATGTCCAGCTTGGCCGCGATGGCGGCGCGGGCAGGCGCATCGGGCTCGATCGACGTCTCGGTGTCGCGGCGTTGCGACAGGTCACCGAGGCGGATCACGTGTCGCGGCAGGGGGGTCGCCTCGGGCATGGTCCGCTTCCTTCCTTGAAGATATGCATGGCATTGTTGTAAGCGGCTTTAGAAGCCGCAAAGGCTTGAGGCAAGAGCAGGGGCAGGCGCAGATGGGCATGGATACCGGCCGTGACAAGATCGGCCGCGGCATTCGCCGCGGCGCAGCCCTCGTGGGGCTTGCGGGGCTCGTGGCCTGTAGCCCGACCGAACGCTACCACGGCTACGTGCCGGGCGATGCGGTTCTCGAGACGATATCGCTCGGCGAAAGCCGCGACGCCGTGATCGAGAAGGCCGGTGAGCCAACCACCGCGGGCGCGCTTGGCGACAACGACGTCTATTACGTGCGTTCGGTGTTTCGCCATTACGGCTTTTTGGCCCCCGAAGAGGTGACCCGCGAGGTCGTGGCGATCAGCTTTTCGCCAGCGGGCGGCGTGTCGAACGTGGAACGCTTCGATCTGAGCGACGGGCGCATCGTGCCGCTGACCCGCCGGGTCACCGAGGACAGCGTCGAAAGCGGCACGTTCCTGCGGCAACTGGCGGGGGCGGCGGGCAACTTCGACCCGAGCGCGCTGATCAACGACGAATGAGCCGGGGCTCAGGCCGCGGTCTCGTCCGAGGTTGCCGGTTTGAACTCCAGCGCCACGCCGTTCATGCAATAGCGCAGGCCGGTGGGCGCGGGGCCGTCGGGGAACACGTGGCCCAAATGCGATTCGCAGGCGGCGCAATGCACCTCCGTGCGCTTCATGAAGAAGCTGCGATCCACCTGCTCCTCGACCGCCTCGGGCGTCAGCGGCGCATAGAAGCTGGGCCAGCCGGTGCCACTGTCGAATTTGGTCCGGGACTCGAACAGCGGTCTGCCGCAGCCCTTGCACGTAAAGGTGC
Organism: uncultured Limimaricola sp.; assembly: GCF_964022235.1. NCBI lineage: Bacteria > Pseudomonadati > Pseudomonadota > Alphaproteobacteria > Rhodobacterales > Paracoccaceae > Limimaricola > uncultured Limimaricola sp. The sequence goes on from NZ_CAXHZL010000011.1 coordinate 77,095, forward strand.
CGGGCGTCTTGGGGAAATCGTCGTGGCTGAAGGCGCGCTCGGTCCCGTGCTTGCGCATCACCTTGTATTCGAGGTCGGACAGCTCTGCCCGCCATTGCTCGTCGGTCTTGTCGATCTTGTCCATCAGGTCCTCCGTGATCTCGTCTCCCTATGTAGTCAGCCCGGCCCGAGTTGCCAGCGGGGGCCGGCATGAGCGTGATCCTGGCGCGGGGGCGCATGGTAGCGCGAGAGGCTTTGGGCGACGCGCGGGAGCGGGCCATGGCGCTGCGCGAACGCTGTTTCGTGACACTGGGTGGGGCCAAGGCCGATGCCGACGAGTTTGACGCCTTGTGCAGCCACGTTCTGATCGAGGATGCGGCGGGCCGGGCGCTCTGCTCGTTTCGCTGGCGCGTGTTCGAGCCGGGCGCGGTTTCGGGCGCGGCCAGCGCCGAGGCCTATGACCTCGCGTCCCTTGCAGAATGGCCGGGGCGGCTGATGGAGATCGGCCGGTTCTGCACCGCGCCAGAGGCGCGCGACGGCGAGGCGCTGCGCCTCGCCATCGCGGTGCTGACGCGGCTGGTGGTCGAGGCGCGCGCGACGCTGCTCTTCGGCTGTGCCTCGTTTCCCGGCACGGACTCTGAACCGCATGGCCCTTCACTCGCATGGCTGGGCGCGCATCACCTTGCGCCTGCGGGGCTAAGGCCGGATCGGCGAGCGGCGGAGACGCGCGGACTTGCCGGGCCGATGACCGATCCGCGCGCCGCCCGCGCCGGGCTGCCGCCCCTGCTGCGCAGCTATCTCGGCATGGGCGGCGTGGTGAGCGACCATGCAGTGATCGACCGCCGCATGAACACGCTGCATGTGCTGTGCATGGTCGATCTCGCCGCGATCCCGCCGGGCCGGGCCCGGGCGCTGCGCGCGCTCGCCTTTGGCCCTTGATAAGCCGCGCGCCGCCCTCTAGCTGGCGGGCATGGCACGTGCACCCCTTCTTCAGCTCACCGACATTTCCCTCACCTTTGGCGGCGACCCCGTCTTCGACGGGTTGTCTCTCGCGGTTCAACAGGGCGACCGCGTCGCCCTCGTGGGCCGCAATGGTTCTGGCAAGTCCACCTTGATGAAGGTGATGGCGGGCCTCGTGGAGCCCGATCGGGGCATCCGCGCCGTCCCGCCGGCGACCACGGTCGGCTATATGGAGCAGGACCCCGATTTCGCGGGCTTTGCCACCTTGGGCGACTGGGCCGCGCAGAACCTCGACATCGGCGAGGAATACAAGCTCGCCGTGGCTGCCGAAGGGCTCAAGTTCGACCCCGAGCGCGATCCGGCCACCGCCTCGGGCGGTGAGCGTCGGCGCGCCGCATTGGCCCGGCTGATGGCCGAGGCGCCCGAATTGATGCTGCTCGACGAGCCGACCAACCACCTCGACATCGAGGCGATCGCTTGGCTGGAAGCGGAGTTGAAGCAGACCCGCGCCGCCTTCGTTCTGATCAGCCACGACCGCGCGTTTCTCAAGGCGCTGACCCGTGCGACGCAGTGGATCGACCGTGGCACGGTGCGGCGGCAGGAGACGGGTTTCGAGGGTTTCGAGGCCTGGCGCGACAAGACCTGGGAAGACGAGGACATGGCGCGCCACAAGCTTGATCGCAAGATCAAGTCCGAGGGTCGCTGGGCGGTCGAGGGGATCTCGGCGCGGCGCAAGCGCAACCAGGGCCGGGTGCGTGCGTTGCAGGAGCTGCGCTCCGAACGCGCGGGCCAGATCCGTCGTCAGGGCACGGCGGCCATGGCGCTCGGCGAAGGGCCGACATCGGGCAAGAAGGTCATCGAAGCCTTCGACCTGTCCAAGGAATACGCGGGCAAGCGCATCGTGAGCGGCTTTGACCTTACCGTCATGCGCGGCGACCGGATCGCCTTCGTCGGCCCAAATGGTGTTGGAAAAACGACGCTTATCAAGATGTTGCTTGACGAAGTTGAACCGGACAATGGCCGCATCAAGCACGGCACCAATCTCGAGATCGCGGTGTTTGATCAGGCCCGTGCCCGGCTCGATCCCGAGGCGACGCTCTGGGACAGCCTGACCAACGACCCGCTGATGGCGGTGTCGGGCAGTTCGGATCAGGTCATGGTGCGCGGCACGCCGCGCCACGTGATCGGCTATCTCAAGGACTTCCTCTTCGACGAAGGACAGGCTCGCGCGCCGGTCAAGTCGCTCTCGGGTGGCGAAAAGGCGCGGCTCCTGCTGGCGCGGATCATGGCGCAGACCTCGAACGTGCTGGTGCTCGATGAACCGACCAACGACCTCGACATCGAGACGCTGGACCTGTTGCAAGACCTGCTCGGGGATTACGACGGCACCGTGCTTATGGTCAGTCACGACCGCGACTTCCTCGACCGGGTGGCGAGCACGACCATCGCCATGGAGGGCGATGGGCAGGCGGTGCTTTATGCGGGTGGCTGGAGCGATTATCAAAGCCAGCGCAAATTCTCCAACAGCGCCGAACCTGTGACCCACGCGCCCGCACCGCGCGGCAGCGCGCCCGCGCCCAGTGCGCCGAAGCCGAAGGCCGAGGCCGCCAAGCCGAGCCTCAGCTTCACCGAAAAGCACCGGCTCGAAGAGCTGCCCGGTGTGATCGAGCGGCTGGGTCAGGAGATCGCCAAGCTCGAGCAACTGCTCGCCGATCCGCAGCTTTTCACCCGCGAGCCGGTGAAATTCCGCAAGGCGACCGAGGCAATGGCTGAGCGTCAGACAGCGCTCGAGGCGGCAGAAACAGAGTGGCTGGAGCTGGAGGAGAAGGCGGGCGCCTGATCTTCAAGACTATATGACAAAACGTAAAAAGCCCGCCTTCGGAACGAAGGCGGGCTTTTTGTTCGCTTGGGCCGATCAGCCGTCGAAGTTCACTTCTTCCATGATCCGCAGCGCCGCCGGGCGGTGGTCGGCGATGGTCGGAAGGTCGGTCTCGTCGGCGGTGAACTCACCCCAGCTCGCCACCAGTTCAGAGGGCGCGACACCGTTCAGGACGGGGTATTCGTTGTTGGCCTCGGCGTAGACGCCCTGCGCCTCGGGGGAGACGAGGAATTCCATGAACTGGATCGCTTCGTCGCGGTTCGGCGCGGCTTGGGTCAGGGCAACGCCGGAGACGTTCACATGCGTGCCGCCGGCTTCGAAGGTCGGGAAGACGATGCGCACGGAGTCGGCCCATTCAGTCTGCTCGGGGTCGGCGACCATCTGGCCCATGTAGTAGGTGTTGCCGAGCGAGATGTCACACTCACCGGCCCAGATTGCCTTGACCTGCGCGCGGTCGTTGCCCTCGGGCTTGCGCGCGAGGTTGGCCTTCACGCCCTCGGCCCACTCTTTGGCGTACTCTTCGCCGTGGTGCTCGATGACGGCGGAGACCAGCGCGAGGTTGTAGTTGTGCAGGCCCGAGCGGGTGCAGATCCGGCCCTTCCACTTGTCCGAGGCGAGGTCCTCGTAGGTGGTGATCTCACCGTCGGCGACGCGTTCCTTGCTGGCATACACAATGCGGGCGCGGGTGGTCAGGGCGAACCAGTCGTTGTTCTCGCCGCGCAGATTGGCGGGAACGGCCTCGGTGAGCACCTCGCTCTCGACGGGCTGGGTCACGCCCGCGTCGACGATCTGGCGCAGGTTGGCGATGTCGACCGTCATCACCAGATCGGCGGGCGAGCGCTTGCCCTCGGCCTCGAGCCGCTCGACCAGCCCGTCCTCGACGAAGGCGAGGTTCACGGCGATGCCGGTGTCGGCGGTGAAGGCATCGACCACCGGCTGGATCAGCTCGGGCTGACGCGTGGTGTAGACGTTCACGTCGGCCACGGCGGTGGTGCCCACGAGGGCTGCGGCAAGTGTGAGGACGGGGCGAAGGGTCATGTGGCGCTCCAAATCAGCGTTTCTGTTGGCGGCGCTTAAACCCGAGTGATTTGCTAGGGTCAATACCCGAGTTTTTCAGTTGGAAGTTTTTTCGGCGCGTCGAACCTCATTCCAGAGCGTGTCCATTTCGTCGAGGTCGCTCTCGATCGGGCGCTTGCCGCGCTTGTGAAGTTCGCCCTCTATGTATTTGAATCGCCGCGTAAACTTGTCGTTGGATCGACGCAGCGCCACCTCCGGGTCGACCCCAAGATGGCGCGAGAGATTGGCCATGACGAACAATAGGTCGCCCATTTCGGCCTCGACCTCATCGGGGCTGAGGCTGTCGCGCGCCTCGACCAACTCGTGTGCCTCCTCGACCAATTTATCGAGCACCTGCGCCGTCTGCGGCCAATCAAAGCCGACCCGCGCGGCACGTTTCTGAAGCTTGGCCGCGCGCATCAGCGCCGGCAGGCCGAGGGCCACGCCGTCGAGCACGCCGGTCTCCGCCTTGCCCGCGCGCTCGGCGGCCTTGATCGCTTCCCACGCGTGGGTCTGTTCTTCGGCGGTGCGATCGCGGCTTTCCTCGCCGAACACATGCGGGTGACGCGCGATCATCTTGTCCGAGATCGCCCGCGCCACGGCGGCAAGGTCGAAGTGCCCGGCCTCGCTGGCCATCTGCGCGTGGTAGACCGATTGCAGTAGCAGGTCGCCCAACTCGCCGCGCAGCTCGGGCCAATCCTCGCGTGCGATGGCATCGGCCACCTCATAGGCTTCTTCGATCGTGTAGGGGGCGATCGAGGCGAAATCCTGCTCGATGTCCCAAGGGCAGCCGCTTTCGGGGTCGCGCAGCGCCCGCATGATGGCAGAGAGCCGGGCCACCTCATGGGCGGCGTCTCGGTCGGTCTGGAGGATCTCGGGCGAGGTCTGGGGCATTGCGAAAGGCTCCTGTCGGTGGCAAGCCGCAGGCTAGGATTTCAAAGCCCGGAGCGCCAGCCATGCCCGTCGTCAACCGCATCGCCGATTTCGCCACCGAGATGACGGCATGGCGGCGCAAGCTGCACAGCATGCCCGAGATCGGCTTTGACTGTCACGAGACGGCCGGCTTCATCGCCGCGCGGCTGCGCGAGTTCGGCGTCGACGAGATCCACGAGGGCATCGCGACCTCGGGCCTCGTGGCGCTGATCCGGGGTCAGGGCGACGGCCCGGTGATCGGGTTGCGCGCCGACATGGACGCGCTGCCGATGAATGAGGAAACCGGCCTGCCGCATGCCTCGGGCAACAAGGGCGCGATGCATGCCTGTGGCCATGACGGCCACACGACGATGCTGCTGGGTGCCGCGAAATACCTCGCCGAGACGCGCAACTTCGCGGGCACGGTCGCGCTGATCTTCCAACCCGCCGAAGAGGGCGGCGCCGGCGCCGGTGTGATGGTCGAAGAGGGCCTGATGGACCGGTTCGGCATCGGCCAGATCTTTGCGCTGCACAACGAGCCGGGGCTGCCCGTCGGCCATTTTCGGACGGCTCCAGGGCCGATCATGGCGGCGGTCGATGATTTCACCATCACCGTGACCGGCAAGGGTGGGCACGGGGCCATGCCACAGGACGCAACCGACCCGGTCGTCGCCGCCTGCGGCATCGTCACCGCGATCCAGACCATCGTGAGCCGCAACCACGACGCGCGTCAGGACCTCGTGATCTCGGTCACGCAGATCCATACCGGTAGCGCCGACAACGTGATCCCGGCAACCGCCTGGATCAACGGCACTGTGCGCAGCTTTGACAAGGGCGTGCAGGGGATGGTGATGCGGCGGATGCGCGAGATCTGCGAGGGGCAGGCCATGGCCTACAGCGTGCGCGCCGATCTCGACTACAACCTCGGCTACCCGGCGACGGTAAACGACGCTGGGAAAGCGGGCTTTGCGGCGCAGGTCGCAGGCGAAGTCGGTCTGGCGAGCGATCCCGACAGCCCGCGCGCCATGGGGGCCGAGGATTTCTCCTTCATGCTCGAAGCCCGACCCGGTGCCTACCTGTTCCTCGGCAATGGCGAGACGGCGGGCGTGCACCACCCAGCCTATGATTTCAACGACGATACCGCCCCTTACGGCGCGTCGTTCTTTGCGCGGCTGGTGGAGCGGGCGCAGCCTGCGCAGGGCTAGATCGGGCACGGAAGATCGGCTCGGGCCGCACCGCGTCCGAACCTTACAAACGGACGACAGGACATTGAAGATCATGAGTATTCTGGCAACGACTGCCCTCATTGCCACCACCGCACCGCTCGCTTGGGTGCGCATCGCGCCGTCGGATGTCGCGCGGTGGCACGTCGATCCGATGCAGGTCACCCGCGCGCCAAAGCCGCCGCACGAGGGCGGCTGGCTCGTGCGTCCGGGTAAGGCCAATGCGGAGCCGACCGTATTTGCCATGAACCCTGACGCGCTGCTCTCGGCCTTCGACGAGGTCGCGCGCGCCACGCCGCGCACCAAGTTGCTTGCCGGTGGCCCGGACGAGGGACAGGCCACATATATCAGTCGCAGTACGGTGATCGGCTTTCCCGATTATACCAGCGTCAGGGCGATTCCCGATAAGGACGGGGCCGCGCTCGTGATCTGGGCGCGCAACCGTTTTGGCAAAAGCGACTTCGGCGCGAACCGCGCCCGTGTCGAGGATTGGCTCGCTCGGATCGAGACGCACTTGCAGGTGCGTTGAGCCTCCACTTGACGCGTCAAAGGTGATGAAGGATGGGTGATCCATGATCGCACAGGACAAGATCGACCAGATCACCGCCCGCTTCCAGTTTTTGGAGGCGAAGATGTCGTCCGGCGCCTCAGGCTCCGAGATCGCCGATCTGGGCCGCGAGTATTCCGAGCTGAAGCCGGTGGTCGAAACCGCCGCCGAGCACGCGCGCCTCGCCGCCGAGATCGCCGAGGCGCAGGCGATGCTGAAAGACCCCGAGATGCGCGACCTCGCCGAGGAGGAGCTTCCGGGGCTGAAGGCCAAGCTGGAGGCCGCCGAGACAGCGCTGCGCCTTGCGCTGTTGCCTCGCGACGCCGCCGACGCGCGCCCCGCGATGATCGAGATCCGGCCCGGCACCGGCGGCGATGAGGCGGCGCTCTTTGCCGCCGATCTGCTGCGCATGTACCAGCGCTATGCCGACGCGCGCGGCTGGCGGTTCGAGATCATCGAGGAGCAGGCGACCGAACTTGGCGGCATCAAGGAGGTCGTGGCGCGGGTCGAGGGCGAGGGTGTCTTTGCCCGGTTGAAATATGAAAGCGGCGTGCACCGTGTGCAGCGCGTGCCCGAGACCGAGAGCGGCGGGCGTATCCATACCTCTGCCGCCACCGTCGCGGTTCTGCCCGAGGCCGAGGCAGTCGACGTGAAGATCGATCCCAATGACATCCGCATCGACACGATGCGCGCTAGCGGTGCTGGCGGTCAGCACGTGAACACCACCGACTCGGCGGTGCGGATTACGCATATTCCTTCGGGCATCGTCGTGACCTCGAGCCAGAAGTCGCAGCATCGCAACCGCGAGCTGGCCATGGATGTGCTGCGCTCGCGGCTTTTCGACGCCGAGCGGATGCGCATCGACGGCGCGCGTTCGGCCGACCGCCGCGCGCAGGTGGGCTCCGGCGACCGCTCCGAGCGCATTCGCACCTATAATTTCCCGCAGGGCCGCATGACCGACCATCGCATCAACCTCACGCTCTACCGGCTCGACGCGGTGATGGGCGGCGATCTCGACGAGATCGTCGAGGCGCTGACGGCGGAGGCGCAAGCGGCCCTTCTGGCGGAGATGGAAGCATGAGCCCGCTGCCCTCCGGCCCTCTCACCGGTGCGGCGGCGCTGGTCGCGGCGACGCGCCGCCTGGCCGAGGCGGGGGTGCCCGATCCGGGGCGCGATGCGCGGCGGTTGTTTTCGCATACCATCGGCGTGGAGCCGGGACGTCTGACGCTGGTGCTGCCCGAGCCGGTGGATGGCGAGAAACTCGCGATCTTCGAAGCACTTATCGAGCGGCGCGCGGCGCGCGAACCGGTGTCGCATCTGACCGGCAGCCGCGCCTTTTATGGCCGCCGCTTCAAGGTGACGCGCGACGTGCTCGACCCGCGCCCCGAGACCGAGACGCTGATCGAGGCGGCCTTGTCCGAACCCTTTGGCCATGTGCTCGACCTTGGCGTGGGCTCGGGCTGCATCCTGCTGACCTTGCTCGCGGAAATGCCGGATGCCCGCGGTATCGGTGTCGACGTCTCCGAAGCCGCCTGCGCCGTGGCGCGTGAGAATGCCCATGCGCTGGGACTGGATGATCGGGTGCATATCTCGGTTTCGGACTGGATGAGCCGCGTCGAAGGGGTGTTTGACCTCGTGGTGTCGAACCCGCCCTATATCGCACGATCCGAGATGGCCGATCTTGCCCCTGAGGTGCGCGACTGGGAGCCCGCAGGCGCGCTTACCGACGGGGCAGACGGTTTGTCGTGCTACCGCGCGATCCTCGACGGGGCGACCGATGTGCTGGCCCCCGGCGGGCGGCTGGTGATGGAGCTTGGCGCGGGGCAGGCCGAAGCCGTCGGCACGCTGGCCGTGGCGCGTGGTTTCGCGCCGATCGCCCTGATCCCCGATCTCGACGGGCGCGACCGAGTGATCGTGCTGGGGTTGCCGCAGTCGGGCTTTTAGGGACGGAAAAACCCACTTCCGTGGCGTTTTTCACAGTTTCTGCTTGCCCGGAGGCCACGCGCATGGTTAGTCCTTGGCATCGGACGGAGGAAGGCGTGCGCGCCCTCCCGCCCCGACACGCTGCCAGATCATCGCAGGCCCCCTCGTCGCAGCAGCGCGCATCGCGCGCGCAGACCGGGGCACAAGCGCAACGCCTGAGCCAGGCCGGAACCGAAGAATCACATGAGATCATCGAAGTCACGCTCGCGCGGCAACAAGAACCGCAACAACAACCGTCCCACGGGTGGCAACATCGTCAACCGCGTGTTCGACAGCTCGGGCCCGGACGGCAAGGTGCGCGGAACGCCGCAGCAGATCATCGAGAAGTACACGCAGCTGCACCGTGATGCGCAGCTGTCGGGCGACCGCGTCGCCGCCGAGAACTTTGCCCAGCACGCCGAGCATTACCTGCGGATGCTGGCCGAGGCGCAAAAGGAAATCGACGCCAAGCGCGACGAGGTCGAGGCCCAGAACCGCGAGCGTCAGGCCGAGCGGGATCGTCAGGCCGAGCGCGATCGTGAACGGGCCGCGCGTCTACGGGCGCAAGAGGAGGCGGTGCAGCCGCAGTCCGAGCCCCAGCGCGACACGCAGCGGGATGCCCAGCGCGACGCCCAGCGCGACACGCAGCGGGATGCCCAGCGCGACGCCCAGCCGCCGCGCGAGACACGCCAGGACGCCCCCGAAAGCGATCTGGTTGATACGCCGGAGAACCGCGACACCGCCCGCGAGATCCCCGCGCAGCCGGCCGAGGCGCAGCCCGAAGCCGACAAGCCCAAGCGGACCCGCAAGCCGCGCGTGAAGCGCGACACGCCCGAGGGCGAAAAGCCCGCGCCGCGTGCCCGCAAGCCGCGCGCTGAAAAGCCGGCCGATGCCGGATCGGCCACGGGATCGGCCACGGGATCGGCCACCGGATCGGCCGAGGCCGCCGAATAAGCGATCACAGGGTTTGACCTGAAAAGGGCGGCACCATTCGATGCCGCCCTTTTGCTATCTGGCCGCTTCGACCGACCGGGCCAGCGCGCACCATGCCTCGAGCCCGATCTGCTCGGCTCGTTCGGTGGGCGGAATGCCCGCGGCGGCGAGGTGGTCCTCGATCCCCGGTGCCACGCCCTTGAGCGAGGCGCGCAGCATCTTGCGGCGCTGGTTGAAGCCCGCCGCGACGACGCGGCTCAGCACCGCTGGATCGGCGGGAAAGCGCGGCTCGGGCAAGGCGGTGAGGTGGACGACGGCCGAGGACACCTTGGGGGCGGGCACGAAGGCCTGCGGCGGCAGGTCGAGCACGATGCGGGCGCTCGCGCGCCACTGCGCGAGGATGGCGAGGCGCCCGTAGGCCTTGGAGCCCGGCACAGCGACGATCCGCTCGGCCACTTCGCGCTGGAACATCAGCGTCAGGCTTTCCCAGAACGGCGGCCATTCGGGTGGCGTCAGCCAGCGCACCAGAAGCTCGGTACCGACGTTGTAGGGCAGGTTCGCCGCGACGCGGATGGGCGGCGTCAGATGCTCCAGCGGATCGACCTTGAGCGCGTCGCCCTCGATGAGCTGCAGCCGTCCCGGATAGCGCGCGGCGATCTCGCCCAACGCGGGCATGCAGCGCGGGTCCTTCTCGATGGCGAGCACGCGGCGCGCACCCTCGGCCAGAAGCCCGCGCGTCAGCCCGCCCGGTCCGGGCCCGATTTCCAGGATGTCGGAGCCCGCCAGATCGCCCGCCGCCCGCGCGATGCGCGCGGTGAGGTTGAGATCGAGAAGGAAGTTCTGCCCCAGCGCCTTCTTGGCCTGCAGCCCATGGGTGGCGATGACCTCGCGCAGTGGCGGCAGATCGTCGATGGCGGCCATTGGCGTGTCCTACTTTGCTCTGAAAATACTCATGGCGCGCGGGTCAGGGCGCGCATCGCGCAAACGGTTTAGCGCGCTTCGCGGGCCGTGGCCATGCGTGCCGCCATGCGGATCGCGGCAATCATCGACGACGGATCGGCCAGCCCCTTGCCCGCGATGCCGAAGGCGGTGCCGTGGTCGGGCGAGGTGCGGATGAACGGCAGGCCAAGCGTGACGTTGACGCCGCCCGAGAAATCGATGGTCTTGATCGGGATCAGCGCCTGATCGTGATACATGCAGATCGCGGCATCATAGCCGGTTCGCGCCGCCGCATGGAACATGGTATCGGCCGACATCGGCCCCACGAGGTCGAACCCTTCGGCCCGCAGCCGGTCGAGGAGCGGCGTGATCATGGCGATCTCTTCGCCGCCCATCTTGCCGTCCTCGCCCGCATGCGGGTTCAGCCCGGCGATGGCAAGGCGCGGCGCGGCGAGGCCGAAATCGCGGATCAGCGCCGCGTGGGTGATGCGGATGGTGGCCTCGAGCAGTTCGGGCGTGAGGCGGGCGGGCACCTCGGCCAGCGGCACATGGATCGTCGCGGGCACCACGCGCAGCGCCTCGCAGGCGAGCATCATCACTACATCCTCGACGCCCGCCAGCGCCGCGAGATATTCGGTATGGCCGGGATAGGCGAATTTCGCCCCGTCGATCAGCGCCGCCTTGTGGATGGGCGCGGTACACAGCGCCGCGCAGTCGCCGCTCTTCACCAGACCCACGCCGTCGCGGATCGCGTCGATCACACCCTGCGCATGGGCCGGGTTCGGCTGGCCAGGCACCGCAGGCGGCCCGAAGTCGCGCGACAGCACCGGCAATGCCTCGGCCGAGATGGCTTCGGCCTCGGCGGGGTCCGTCACCGCCTGCCATGGCACGAAGCCGGGCAGGTGGCGCGGATCGCCCAGCCAGAGAAGCGGGATCTCGCCGCGCAGGCTTTCCCAAGCGCGGGCCGCGATCTCGGGGCCGATGCCCGCAGGCTCGCCACAGGAGATCGCGATGGGGGTCACGGCGCGATGCGCGCCTGTGCGCGCAGCTCGGCGAGCAGGATGTCGGCGCGCGCGGTCAGCTTGCGCCCGGTGATCTGGTTGCGTGCGGCCTCCCTGTCGGCATCGGCCACCGCCGCGGCCGGGGTGCGGGCACATAGCATGGTGAAGAGCAGCGTGCCGTTGTTGGAGAGGTTCCACGACGCTTCGTTGCGGTCGAGCCGTGCCAGTTCGAGCCCCAGATCCTGCGGTACGGCCGAAGGGGCGACGCTTTGGCGCACGAGGCGTTCGGCGGGCAGGCCCTTGGCGACGCCGTACAGATCGTCGCAGGTGTCGGTCAGGGCGGCAACGCGCGCGGCCTCGGCCAGCGCTTCGGCCGTGCCTGCGCCCGGAATGGCGAACTGGGCATAGTCGATCTCGGCGATCGCGGCGGGGGCCTGCGGCGCTTCGCGAATGTCGCGCAGCTGGAACAGGGCGACGCCGTTCTGGATCGGGATCGGCGGCGTCACCTCGCCCGGTTCGAGCGACAGCAGCAGCCCGTGCAGCCCGGCGGGATAGTTGGTGAGCGGCACCCAATCGAGACGCCCGCCCTGCGTGCGCGACGGCAGCGCCGAAACCTCGCGCGCCTCGGCCTCGAAGGCGGCGGTGGAGCGCAGCTTGGAGATTGCCTCGGCGCGGGCCAGCGCGGCCTGCGCGCGCGGCGGCGGCGCGGCGATGATGATCTCGTTGAGCAGAAGCTCGACCGATTCCGGCCCGCCGGTCTGCGCCAACGCCGCGTCGATCTCGGCCTCGGAGACCTCGATGCCGGAGTTGTAGCGGCGACGGATGTAGTCGCGCCACGAGGTGTTGACCTTCACGAAGTCGCGCAGCGTTTCGCGGGCGACGCCCTGGCTCGCCAGACTTGCCACGAAGGCGTCGAGCGACAGGTTGGTGCGCTGCGCGAACTCCTCCATCGCCGTGGCGAGCCCCTCGTCGGTCAGCTCCATTCCGGCGCGGGCGAGCTCCTGCAGCTTGAGCTTGTCCTCGACCAGCTGCTCGCGCGCCAGCGCGGCGGGATCGCCGGGCGTGTTGAAGGCCGCGAGCAGCTTGACGCGCTGGTCCAGCTCGTAATTGGTGACGGCGCTGCCGTTCACGGTGATGGCGGGTGCGAACAGCCCCTGCGCCACGGCGCCCATCGGCGCGGCCAGAGCGATGGCCAATGCCGCCGCCCCCACGAAATCCAAAGCCCGCATTCCGGCTCCCATCCTCGTCAGATCGTCAGGTCTCATCCCTCGCAATCCCGCGCCGCGGGCACGGCCTGCCGAGCGGCGGAAAAGCCGTTCAGATTGACCGAAAGCCCGAAGCTCGTGGAGGGGTCCACGTCATCGGTATCGGTGTAGCGGCGCGATGCGGAAAGGTCCACCGTGACACATTCGTTGTGCCAGCCGGCGCCGATCTGGGCGCGCACCGGCGCGTCGGCGGCGATGTCATAGCGGGCCTGCGCCACAAGGCTCCAGCGCGGGCCGAGATCCAGCGCCGCGTCGAACGAGACCTCGCTGATCGCTTCCAGATCGGTGCTGCCGGTTTCGGCCTGCAGCCACAGATAGGCCGCCGAGAGGTCGAGGCCGCCGCGATCGAGGCCAAGCCGGGCCTCGGCGCTCGAGACATCCAGCTGATTGTCGAAGGTCGCATAGGCGTTGAAGCCGAGATCCTCTCCGAGATCGGCACGTGCCGACACGAGCCAGTCCGAGCGCGTCTGCCCAAGCCCCGCGCCCTCGGCCAGATCTTCGAGCTCGTCATCGCGCAGAAGCTGGCCCGCCAGCACCGACAGGGTGCGCCCGTCGGTCGTGGTGCGGCTCCAGCGCAGGCCGAGCCCGGCGCTGAACCCGGTTTCCTGCAGATCCTCGCCGGGCAGCCGATCAAGCGTGTGCAGGCTGGTCGAGCCGAACTCGGGCAGGCGCGAATCCTCGTTGGCGGGGGCCGTGCCCTGTTGCGTCGCATAGGACAGGCTCGCCACGGGTTCGATCACCTGCGTGGCGTCGCTGCCCGCTTCGTGGCGGATCAGTGGCCAGCGCAGCGTCACGCCCGCGGCCTCCCAGGCGCGCGGCGACAGCGTATCGCGCGCGGGGTCGTCGGTGACCACATAGGCGTCGACGCGGCTTTGCAGCTCGGTGCCGAGGATCAGCCCGGGGCCGATGAGCCTGTCCTGCCGCCAGCCGGCAGAGATCCCCGCGCGCACCACGTCGCGGGCCTCGGGCGGCGTCGGGCCGTCGCGCCACAGCGCATCGGCATCCGCGCGCAGCGTCAGCTGGCCGCCGAAGGGGCCGGGACGCAGCACCGTCTCGCGTTCGAGCCGCGCCACCAGCGGCGGCAGCGAGGTGCTGGATTCGCCGTCGCGCAGGCTTTCGTAATAGGTGATCTGCCCCAGCGCATAGCCGCCGTCCTGCAGCCGGTAGGCGCGCAGGCGGCTGTCGAGACGGTCGGCGTCCGACAGGTCGTAATCAAGCAGGAAGGCCGCGTCCGAGACCGCCTCGAGATCGAATTCGAGACGCACGTCGCGCGGCAGGGAAAATGCGCCTTCGCCCAGAATGGCGTAGCGCAGACCCTCGGTTGCGTCGTCCTCGGCCAGATGCGTGTCGAGCTTGACCCAGCCGCTGCGCCAGGCCTGACGATAGCCCAGTTCGAGGTTGCGCGCCTTGGTGGCGATCCACGGCGTCACCGTGAGGTCGCGGCGGCCGCCGAGCCGCACGAAATAGGGCAACTTCAGCCCAAACCCGAGCGCGTCGGAGGAGAACAGCTGCGGCACCAGAAGCCCCGAGGCGCGCTCCAGCGTCGGGTCGGGCAGGCGCATCCGGGGCAGCCAGATCACCGGCACGCCGCGAATGCGGAACGTCGCATTGTCGAAATAGAGCTGCTGCTCCACCTCGTCATGCACCACCCGGTCGGCGCGGATTTCCCACAAAGGAGGGTTGTCGCCGCAGACCTGGCACGAGGTGGCGGCGGTGCGGGTCAGCGCGGTAAGTCCGCTGTCGGTGCGGTCGATGCGCGAAGCGGCAATCTGAAGCTGGCGGTCGAGCACCAGCCGCGCGCCGCGCAGCAGCCCCGATTCGAGCTTGGGGTCGATCGCGGCGGCTTCGGCGGTGAACACCTCGCCGTCGGGGGTGGTGATCAGGATCGGCCCGGTGACGGTGAGCCGATCGAGGCCGCGGTCATAGGCGATCTCGGAGGCGGTGAGGCGGGTGCCGTCGTAGAAGGCCTCGACATGACCGCGCGCCACCAGCGTCTCCTGCGCGGTGACGGTGACGCTGTCGGCCACGAGCTGGGCGAGGCCCTGCGCCGCGCCGACGCCGGGCAGGAGACACAAAAGCGCCGAGAGCAGGCGGATCATCCGTCCTCCAGGTGAAGCAACAGGCCAAGCGATGACAGGATCGCCGCGACGGGCGGGGCCCAGGCCGCGAGCGCGGGCGGGATCTGCCCGTTCTCTCCAAGGATCTGCGCGAAGTTGCGCAGGAAGTACACGCCGAAACTCAGCAAGATCGCACCCAAGACCATGACGCCGACGCGGCCGCCGCGCTGGTGGCGCATGGTAAAGCCCGCCCCGATCAGCAGCATCGCGGTCAGAAAAGCGGGCTGCGCCAGCTCGGTCTGCAGGAACACCTGATGGCGACGGGCGCTGAAGCCCGCCGCTTTCAGCCTCTCGATGAAGCCCGGCAGCTTCCAGACCGAGATCGCCGCCGGATCGCCGAAGCTGTCGCGGATCTGGGTGGCGGTGAGCGAGGAGACCAGCGTCATCTGCGGCAGCCGCTCGGCTTGGGTCTCGGGGTTCTCGGCCGAAAGCGGCCATCGCTTGACCCCGCGCAGCAGCCAGTGGCCCGCTTGCAACTCGGCGAGGTTCGCCTCGACCCTCTCTTGGGGGCTGCCCGAGGCATCGTAGGTCAGAAAGCTCGCCTCGCGCAGCACGGTGCCGTCGAGGTTGCTGCTCACGGCGCGGATCACCGTCTGCGCTCCGCTTTCGCCCTGACGCAGCCAAAGGCCGTCGTCCGACAGCGCGATAACCCGGTTTTCGCCGCGCAGGATGTCCGTGCGGGCCTCGTAGGCGCGGTTCGTTGCCGCCACCAGCGGGTTGAACAACGCGACCGTCGTCACGCCGATCACCACGGTCATCAGAACCGGCGCGGTCAGCGCCGAGAGCGCCGAGCGACCCGCCGCGCGCGTCACCACCAGTTCGGAGGAGCGCGCGAGGCCCAAAAACAGCGCGATGCCGGAGATGATCACGATCAGCGGCAGGATCTCGTAGAGGTCCGACGGCACGTTGAGCAGGCTCAGCGTCACCAGATCGCCGGCGCTGGCGGTGCCGCCGTAGCGGCGCGCCTGATCGACGAGATCGAGCATCAACAGCATGGTGAAGAACGCGCCCAGCGTGCCGAGGAACGCCACGACATAGCGGCGGGCGTAATAGCGGTGCAGGATCATGCCAGACGCTCCTCCCGCCGCCGTCGTCCGATGCCGCGCCGCGCCGGACGCCCGGCCAGAACCAGCTCGATCGATGCGATGGCGAAGGCCGCGGCCCCCGGCAGGTAGATCAACAACCATTGCGTCGGGTTGCTGCGCAGCATCGAGGTGGCGACCGATTCGAGCGCCTGTATGACAATGATCAGCCCGATTGCGCCGAGGATCTGACGCCAGACGCCAAAGCGCGAGAACCCGCCCAAGAGCAGCGTGGCAAAGCCGATCAGCGGGGCCGCGGTGGCCAGCAACGCGGCCGCGATGCGGTCATGCGCCTCGCTGGCGAGCCGGGCCGCGCTGCGGTCGGTGGCGGCGAGCAGTTCGGGCGTGGGAAAGAACAGGTCAAGCGTGGAGACCTGCTGCGTGCGAAGGCGGCCCTCGCCAGCACCTTGGGTCAATGGGGCGAGATCATAGGCGAAGTCCTCGAACCGCGTGGTCGACAACCGGTTGGTGCCACGACGCAGCACCTGCACCAGCCCGTCGATCATCACCAGCTGCGGCGCCGCGGCAGTCTCGACGAGATAGGCGCTGGCGGCGGTGTAGGTGATGCTTTCGTCCGGGCTGCGGGTGTCGGAGATAAGAAGATCGCGCAGCTCGCCCTCGGAGGTGATGTCGCGGATATAGAGCGTGATGCCCGAGATCGGCGACATGAACTGCCCCTCCTGCAACAATCGCGCCGTGGCGGTGCGCGCGATCTCGGATTGCCGGGCGGCAAGCCGGGCTTGGGCTATCGGGTCGATCACCACCGTCAACGCTCCGGTCAGCAGACCCGCCACGAGGCCGAAGACCAGCACCGGCCGCGCCAGCCGGAACGGCGAGAACCCGGTCGCCCGCATCACCGTGAGCTCGCTGTCGGCGCTCAGCCGGTTGGTGACGTAAAGCGCGGCAGCAAAGGCCGCGAGCGGCAGCACCAGACGGATCAGCGAGGGCAGGGTGAGCATGGTCAATTCGAGGAAGACCGAGAGGTTCTGACCGTCGGCCACGAGCTGGTCGAACAGCTGCACGGCGCTGTTGACCCAGTAGACCAGCACAAGCACCAGCGCGAAGAAGCCGAACAGCATCATCAGCTGCGACAGCATGTATCTGTCGAATCGGGACACCGGCGCCTCGCTCGTGATGGCCGCCGAGCTGGCCGCCTGCCTGCGCGCATCCTAGCCGAGCGGGCGGGCAGGTTGAACCGCGATCTGGCCAAGCAGGCGCGCGGCGGCTAGGCTCCGCCGCCAAAGCCAACGACCCCCAAGGAGCCGGCATGTCCCGCACCCCTCGCATCGATTTCCTTCCCCATGACGCGCAGGCGCTGACCGAGGAGGCTGGCCGCATCGCCGTGTTTCTCGGCCACGACGGTCCTGACAGCGATGTCGCGCGCGACCTCGACGAGGTGATGGGCGGGGCGCTGTCGCGGCTGGCCTCGGGTCATCGCTGGGGCCGGGCCCGTCCCGGCGAGGTGGTCGAGATCGCGGTGCCCGCGGGTCTTGCTGCCGCGGCCGTGCTCGCGGTTCGGCACGATGTCGAGGCCGACCGGCTGGCGATGCGCCGCGCCGGGGGTGCCATCGCCAAGAGCGCCGGGCGCGGCGATCTCACTGTGCTGGCCAGCGGCCTGCGCCACGCCGAAGAGGTTGCATTGGGGCTGGCGCTGCGCGCCTACCGCTTTGACGCCCACCAGAAGGCCGACGAGACCGAAGAGCCCGAGGGCCGCGTGCGCGTGATGTCCGAAGATTCCGAGGCGCTGGCGCGGGTCGCCGGGCCGATGGCCGCGATCGCCGAAGGTGTGGCCTTCACCCGTGACCTCGTGAACGAGCCTGCCAACGTGCTCACCACCGATGACTTTGCCGCGCGTCTCGCGGCGATGCAGGAGCTGGGGCTCGAGGTCGAGATCCTCGAAGAAGATGAACTCAAGCGTCTTGGCATGGGCGCGCTGCTGGCCGTGGGCCAGGGCTCGGACAGCCCGTCCAAGGTCGTCGTCATGCGCTGGCAGGGTGGTGGCGATGAAGCGCCCTTGGCGCTTGTGGGCAAGGGCGTGGTGTTCGACACCGGTGGCATTTCGCTCAAGCCCGCGGGCGGCATGGAGGACATGACCATGGACATGGGCGGTGCCGGCACCGTCGCGGGCACGATGCGCGCGCTGGCGTTGCGACGGGCGAAGGCCAACGTCGTGGGCCTCGTCGGGCTGGTCGAGAATATGCCCTCGGGCAATGCGACCCGCCCCGGAGACGTGGTGCGTTCCATGAAGGGCGACACCATCGAGGTGATCAACACCGACGCCGAGGGCCGCCTCGTTCTGGCCGATGTGATGTGGTACGCGCAAGAGCGGTTCAAGCCCTCGGGCATGATCGACCTCGCCACGCTCACCGGCGCGATCATCGTGGCGCTGGGCCATGAGAACGCGGGCGTGTTCTCGAACGAGGACGGCTTTGCCGAGGCGTTCCTCGCCGCCGCCGAAGGCGAGGGCGAGGGGGCCTGGCGGCTGCCGATGGGCGACGCCTACGACAAGACGCTCAAGAGCCGGATCGCGGATGTGCGCAACGTCGGCACCGGCCGCGAGGGCGGCTCGATCACGGCGGCGCAGTTCCTCAAGCGCTTCGTGCAGGACGGCACGCCCTGGATCCACCTCGACATCGCGGGCACCGCGTCGCTGAAGTCCGAGTCGGCTCTGGCCCCCAAGGGGGCGACGGGCTGGGGCGTCATGGCGCTTAACCGTCTCGTGGCCGACCGCTACGAGGGCTGAGAGCGATGGGCGCGGCCTTTTTCTACCACCTGACCGACGGTCCGGCCGAGGAGCTGCTGCCGCAGCTTCTCAAGCTTGCGGGCAAGCAGGGCTGGCGCGTGGAGATCCGGGGCCGCGCCGCGCGCGCCATGGACCGGCTCGACGCCGCGCTGTGGCGCATGGGCCCGCCCGAGAGCTTTCTCGCGCATGGCCGGGCCGGTGGGCCGCAGGACGCGGCGCAGCCGATCCTGCTCACAGCCGAGGGCGAGACGGCGCCGGGCGTGCCTTGCGTGATCTGCCTCGACGGCGCCGAGGCAGATCCGCAGGAGGTGCAGGCCGCCGAGCGGGTCTGCATCCTGTTCGACGGCTTTGACGAGGCGGCGGTGCAGGCGGCACGGGGGCAGTGGAAGCGGCTCACCGGGGCGGGGTGTTCGGCACAGTACTGGGCACAGCAGGACGGGCGCTGGACCAAGAAGGCCGAGGGCTGACGCCCGAGGCGGGCCGGGTCATGAGTATTTGAAGAGTAAAGTAGCCAGCTCAGCGCGTCAGCATCAGCTTGCCGCCCTCGATCTCGATGCGGCCGAAGAGGCGCAGGTAGCCCATGCCGAGAAGCGATCCGGCAAGATCGCCGTCAGTGACGACGGCGCTCAGTCCCGTATCCTCGATTTGCCCCAAGGCGACGCTGTCGAGCGTGACCCGCGCGGTGCGCACGGTACCGTTGGCGGTGACGGCGGAGCCGAGGTAGTGCAACTCCTCGGGGTCGATCCCGGCGCGGCGCGCGTCCTCGCGGCCCAACACCATGTCGGTGGCTCCGGTATCGACCACGAAATCGACCGGCGCGCCGTTGATGTCGAGCGTGAGGTAGTAATGCCCGTCGCGCGCCAGCGGCACCTCGATGCCTTGGGCGCCGATCATGGTCTGGCGGGGCACCACGTCGTCGCGGATGTCCGACCAGAGCCCGGCGGCGGCGATGACACCAATGAAGATCAGCGCCCAGAGCGCCGCCTGTTGGGCGACCTGACCCAGCCGGTCGCGGTTTTGCACGATGAACCACCCGGCGACGGCGGCACCGAGAAGTCCGAGATAGGCGAGGCTGGCAAGGTTGTCTGGGCTCATGCCCTTAATATGGTGTCAATTCGCGCCGGGGAAAGGCAGGCCGAAGCCGGAACCGTGCAGACCGTCGATGATGAACTGCACCGCCAGCGCCGCGAGCAGCATGCCGAGCACCCGTGTAATGACGTTGAGCCCCACCGGCCCCATCACCCGCGCCAGCGGCCCGGCGAGCGCAAAGGCGATCCAGACGGTGGCCAGCACCGCCAGCGCCACGCCGTAGATCGCCGCATAGCCCGCGGGGCTTGCCTCGGCGGTGAGCAGGATCAGCGTGGTGATCGCGCCCGGCCCGACGATCAGCGGCAGCGCCAGCGGAAAGATCGACGGGTCCTGGTCAGGCTCGGCCTCGACCGCTTCCTCGGCATTGTCGCGCCGCCGCGCCTGACGGCGTTCGAACAGCATGTCGAGCGCGGTGAGGAACAACAATACGCCGCCCGCGATGCGAAAGGCTGGGACCGAGATGCCGATGAAGCGCAGCACCGCGTCGCCCAGCAGCAAAAACAGCAGCATCAGCCCCGCCGAGGTCAGCAGCGCCCGTGCCGCGACCTTGCGCCGCTGCGTCGCCGTCATGCCCGCCGTCATCGCCACGAAGAGCGGTGCGAGGCCGATCGGATCGACGATCACGAACAGGGTGGTGAAGGCGGTGATGAGGGTGGCGATGTCGATCATGGCGCGATCCTCGCATCGTCGGCGGTGGCGGGTCGATACATGATGTGCAGTCCGACCCGGCCCTCGGCCGGATGCGCGAAGCCGCCCGGCACGGTGCCCAAGATTTCGAAGCCCAGATCGTGGTAGAGCCGGATCGCGCCGCGGTTGGTCTCGGCCACGGCGTTGAACTGCAGCCCGGCAAAGCCCTGCCGCGCCACCCAGGCCAGGGAATCGCACACCAAAGCGCGGCCGACGCCGCGGCCCTGCGCCTCAGCCGCCACCATGTAGCTGGCGTTGGCCACATGCGCGCCGGGGCCGGGGCGGTTGGGACCCATATGGCCGGTGCCGAGGATGCGCCCGTCGATCTCGGCGAGGCTGACGCGCTGGGTCGGCGGGCCGATCCACATTTCGCGTGCGGCGGCCTCGTCCATGTCGGGCGGCAGGCAGTAGGTCTCGCCCGCGCGGATGATCGGGCGCAGGATATCCCACACTGCCGGCCAGTCCGCGGGGCGATAGTCGCGGATCATGCGGCCTCGGCCTGCTCGAGCTTTTCGAGCGCGGCCATCCACAGCGCCTCGGCCCGGCCGAGCGCCTCCATGACTTCGGCGTATTTCTTGTTCCAAGTCTCGAGTTCGCCCTTGCGGGTGTCCTCGTAAAGCGCGGGATCGGCCAGCTTCTTGGCGAGCTTGTCGCGCATGTCGTTGATCTTCTTGACCCGCTCCTCGGCCTTGCGGGCTTCGGATTTAAGCGAGAGGATCGCCTCGCGCGACGGCTTCTCGGCCTTGGGCTTTTCGACCTTGGGCTTGTCGGCGGGCTTGTCGCCGGTGAGAAGCATCTTGCGATAGGTCGGCAGGTCTTCGTCGTAAGCCGAGACGCGCCCGTCCTTCACCAGCCAGAGCCGATCGGCGACCATCGACAAAAGGTGCATGTCGTGGCTGACCAGGATCACCGCGCCCGAATAGGCGGTGAGCGCCTCGACCAGCGCCTCGCGGCTTTCGATGTCGAGGTGGTTGGTCGGCTCGTCAAGGATCAGCAGATGCGGCGCGTCGATGGTGGCGAGCAGGAGCGAAAGCCGCGCTTTCTGACCGCCCGAGAGGCGGCCCACCTCGGTGTCGGCTTGCGCCGCGCCAAGGCCGAAGCCTGCGAGGCGCGCGCGCAGCTTGGGCGGCATCACGTCAGGCAGGGCGCGCTGGATGTGCTGGATCGGCGTCTCTTCGACCCGAAGCTCGTCGACCTGATGCTGCGCGAAGAAGCCGATACGCAGCTTGTTCGAGCGGATGATCTTGCCGCCCATCGGCGCAAGCCGGTCCGACAGCAGTTTCGAGAGCGTCGACTTGCCTTCGCCGTTGCGACCCAGGAGCGCGATGCGGTCGTCCTGATCGATGCGCAGGTCGAGCTTCGACAGCACGATCTTGCCGTCATAGCCGACCGAGACATCCTCGGTCGCGATGATGGGGGGCGACAGCTCTTCGGGCTCGGGGAAGGTGAAGACGGTGCGCGCCGCATCCTCGGGTACGCGGATCGTCTCCATCTTTTCGAGCATCTTGACCCGGCTCTGGGCCTGCTTGGCCTTCGAGGCCTTGGCCTTGAAGCGGTCGACGAAGCTTTGCAGGTGCGCGCGCTGCGCGTCCTGCTTCTTAGAGGCCGCGACCAGCACCGCGCGTTGGGCGGCGCGGCTTTTGGCGAATTGGTCGTAGTTGCCCGACCAATAGGTCAGCGTGCGGTTTTCCAGATGCAGGATGCCCCCGACCGAGCGGTTCAGAAGCTCGCGGTCGTGGCTCACGATCAGCACCGTGTGCGGGTACTTCACGAGGTAGCTTTCGAGCCAGAGCGCGCCTTCGAGGTCGAGATAGTTGGTCGGCTCGTCGAGCAGCAGCAGGTCCGGCTCGGCAAAGAGCACGGCGGCGAGCGCCACGCGCATACGCCAGCCACCCGAGAAGGCGGAGCAGGGCATGAGCTGCTCTTCATGGGTAAAGCCCAGACCCTTGAGGATCGTGGCGGCGCGGGCCTCGGCCGACCAGGCGTCGATATCGGCAAGCCGCATCTGCACCTCGGCGATCCGGCCGGGATCGGTGGTTTCTTCGGCCAAAAGCGCCGCGCGCTCGGTGTCGGCGGCCAGCACGGTGTCGATCAACGACACCTCGTTGCCGGGGACCTCCTGGGCGACGCCGCCGATCCGGGCGCCGCGCGGCAGCTCGATCTCGCCGGTGTCGAGCGTGAGCTCGCCGCGGATCAGCTTGAACAGCGTGGATTTGCCCGTGCCGTTGCGACCCACGACGCCGACCTTGTGGCCGGCCGGGATCACGGCGGAGGTGTGTTCGAGGAGCGGTCGGCCCTCGACGGAATATGAGATGTCTGTGATGCGCAACATGGCAGCGCCTTGCCCGAAGCCGAGGCGCGCGTCAACGGGCGGCGCGCCGCCGGGGTCCGGGGCAGGCCCGGGATCGCCGGTTCGGTGCTGCCCGCGACGACCCCTGCCGCAGATGGCGCGATGTCGCGCCTTTTCAGGACGCGGCCCCCGTGCTAGGGCGCAGCCCGACCGGGACCGCGCCGCGTGGTCCCTGCTGCAACCTGTTCAAATGAGGGACATCATGGCCACCGAACGCACGCTCTCGATCATCAAGCCCGACGCCACCAAGCGCAACCTGACCGGCAAGATCGCCGCCAAGTTCGAAGAGGCGGGCCTGCGCATCGTCGCCTCCAAGCGCATCCAGCTCACCCAGGAGCAGGCCGGCAAGTTCTATGCCGTGCACGCCGAGCGCCCCTTCTTCGGCGAGCTGACCGAATTCATGGCTTCCGGCCCGGTCGTCGTTCAGGTGCTCGAAGGCGAGGGCGCAATCGCCAAGAACCGTGAAGTCATGGGCGCGACCAACCCCGCCGACGCCGCTCCCGGCACCATCCGTGCCGAGTTCGCCGAGTCGGTCGGCGAGAACTCCGTGCACGGCTCGGACGCCCCCGACGCCGCCGCCGAAGAGATCGCCTTCTTCTTCTCGGGCCTCGAACTGGTCGGCTGAAGCCGCCACGCTTCGTAGCGACCCAAGGGCCCGCCATCGCGCGGGCCCTTTTTCGTTCGTGGGCCGGGCAAGGCGCGTCGGTCCATGCAACGGATCAAACACGACCGCGCCGCTCGCGTTTCGATGTCCGCTTCCCGACCTATCGCATCCAGTGAGCCCTTACCTGAGAGAAGAAGCTAGTCCTGAAGGCCGTCGCTGAATCTTAACTCGCCGCGTGGCCGGGTACCTTGGAAGGCCAGCCATTGGATGTGCTTTGCAGGGGTGCGCTGGTAGGTCACCGCGCCATCGGCAACGAAGCCGAAGCGCCCGTAATAAGCCGGGTCACCCGTCAGCACGCATCCGTTGGCACCTTGGGCCCGAAGCCTTTTCAGACCCTCTTTCATCAGGGCCGTGCCGATGCCCATCCGTTGGCGGCGGGGCGTGACGGAAACCGGACCGACCCCGAACCAGCCTTCGCTTTCGGACCCGATCGTGGCAGGGGAGAACGCGATGTGCCCAACGATGTCGTGATCGTCATGCGCCACCAGAGAAAGTGTCAGATCGCCGTCTCGTCGCAGCCTGTCCAATGCCTCCGCCTCGGAGCCATCGCTGAACCGCATCGGCTCAAAGGCAGCAGCCGTAAGGCTGCGTAGCCTGTCCACATCACTTGGTTCTTCCGGGCGAATGAGCATGGCCCAAGATAGACCGAGGCAGGATGGACAGGATAGAGGCCTGTGCCATCATGCCCCGATCGATCCGAACGTTGCCTCGCAAGGGTTTCATCCTGACACCACACGCGGCCAACATGGGCCGAAAACGAACCGACAGCGTCCGTCGGCCACCGATTGCTCTCTTATTTCGGTGCGAAGACAGACCAGCCGGTGCGATCGGCCAGCATCTCCAGCGCCATCGAGGCAAGGTGCGAGTTGCCCACCGCGTTGAGACCCGGCGACCACGCCCCGATCGAGGCGCGCCCCGGCGCCACGGCGAGGATGCCGCCGCCGACGCCGCTCTTGCCCGGCAGGCCGACGCGAAAGGCGAATTCGCCCGAGCCGTCGTAATGACCGCAGGTCAGCATCAGCGCATTGATCTGGCGCGCCATGCGCGGCGCGATGGCGCGAGACCCGCCCGGAGACAGCGCGCCGTCGAAGGCCAGAAACCGCCCCGCATGGGCCAGTTGGCTTGTAGTCATCGCGATAGCGCATTGGTGAAAATAGGTGCCGAGCGTCTTGTCAGGATGCCTCTCTATCGTGCCGAAGCCGCGCATGAAGTTGGCCAGTGCTGCGTTGCGCCAGCCCGTGGCGGTCTCGGACTTGGCGACCGCCGGGTCGATGGCGATGTCGTCGTCGCCCGCGAGGTAGCGCACGAATTGCAGGATCTGGCCCAGCGCCTCGCGCGGCTCGGAGCGTGCGAGGATCGCGTCAGTCACGGCGATGGCGCCCGCGTTGATGAACGGGTTGCGCGGGATGCCGCGCTCGTGTTCGAGCTGCACGATAGAGTTGAACGGATCACCTGACGGCTCACGGCCCACGCGGGTCCATAGCGCATCGCCGATGCGGCCCAGCGCCACGGCGAGGGCAAAGACCTTGGAGACGCTCTGAATGGAGAACCGTGTATCGGCGTCGCCGCCTGCGATCACCTCGCCCTCGGCGGTCACGAGCGTCAGGGCAAATCGGGCGGGATCGACGCGGGCCAGCTCGGGGATATAGTCGGCCACTGTGCCGCGATCCGTCTGCTGCGCCATGTGATCGCAGATCTCGGCGACGATCTCGCGCAGGCGCTCGGGGTCGTTGACGCTCACCGGCTCAACACTTCACTTCGCTGTCGCGCAGGCCGGTCTCGACCAGAAGGCAGCGGTTGCGCGCCTCGTAGTAATAGCCCCGGCTATACCATTGCACCGCCTTGTCACGATTGCCGTTCGACACGATCCACGCCCCGCGCAGGTAGCGCACGGCGTAGCGCAGATTGGTTTCGGCATCGAGAAGATCGGACGGGTTGCCACGATGGCCCATGGTGCGGGCCGTCTCCGGGCTGATCTGCATCAGCCCATAGTAGGAGCCGTTGCGCGCGCGCGGGTTGTAGGAGCTTTCGCGCTGCACCACCCGGTGCACGAGATCGCGCGGCACCTTGTAGGCATCCGCATAGGCATTGATGAGCCGCCGGATCTGCGGCGACTCGTTTGGATAGAGATCGGGGGGCGACGGCTGGCGTCGTCCGCAGGCGGCGAGGGCCAAAAGGCCCGCGAGGGCGGCGCGGCGGGTATAACGCATCGGGTAACTCCGTCAGGGAGGCAGTCCGACGTGTTCTAGCCCGCCGCGCCTGAGCGCGAAAGGGCGCGGCTCAGATCGCCGCGAAATCGCGGAAGATCGGCTTCGACGGAGATTGCTGAGCGCCTTGGCGCGGTTGTGCGGGTGCGTCCTTGGACGGGATATTGCTTGGCATGTCGCGTTCCTTGTCTGCGGCCTTCACAAAGCCGCCTCTCGGGCGCTGCTTCACTCCGGCGGTTGCGATTCTTCAAGCCTGCACGTGCAAGGCGTTCGCAGCCGGGCAAGAAAGCGGCACCGCATGGGCGACCTTTCGCCAATTCAACCCATGTTTCGCGGTCAGGGTCCCTCAACAGGGCGTGAGGTGCAGGGCTTCGCCGGGGGCCGTGCCAATTTCGCGACACTGCCCATCGGCGCAAAGCGTCCATCCCGCACCCGTCGCGCCGGACGCCGCGAGGTCGAGCGCGGGGATGGTCAGCCTAGGCGCCCAGACCCACCAGTCGTCTTCGAGGCTGGCCTCCGGGCCCGGCTCCATCCCCGCGCCCGAGCCGCGCACCCAGGCCCGGGTGAGGTGCAGCGCGCCGCCTTCGACGCGCCAGCGCTCGCGCCATTCGACCTTTTCGACCGAATGGGTCCAGCTGAGGTCGAAAACCCCGGTGGCGAGGCTCAGCGCCGTGGCGCCAATCATCAGGCAGGCGCTCATGCGGGGGCCGCGACGGGACGGCGGCGGATCAGCAGGGCGGTGAGCAGGGCAAGTCCGAGACCGATCCAGTCGGTGACGGGCCATGCGGCAACTAGCGTGAAGGCCGCGATCATGGCGAGGGTGCGCAGCCATGCGGGCAGGGGTCGTCCAACCCAACCGATCACGGCAGCCCCCCACAGACCGATGGCGAGAAGCGATTTGAGGATGATCCAGCCCACGGCGGGCCAGTAACCGATCGCCTCGGCCAGCGGCCCGCCGGGCTGCAGCATCAGCGCCGGAGAGTAGACCGCCATGAAGGGGATCACGAAGCCCGCCGCCGCAACCTTGATCGCCTCGATCGAGATCTTGAGCCCGCTTTCCTTGGCGATGGGAGCCGCGGCAAAGCAGGCCAGCGCCACAGGGGGTGTGAGGTCCGCGAGAATGCCGAAGTAGAACACGAACATGTGGCTGACGATCAGGGGCACGCCCAGCGCCAGCAGCGCCGGTCCCGCGATCGAGGAGGTGATGATGTAGTTGGGGATGGTCGGGATGCCCATACCCAGCAGCAGGCAGGTGATCATCGTGAGAACGAGGCTCAGGAACAGGTTGTTCTGACCCACGGCGACGATGAACTGCCCAAAGGTGTTGGCCGCCCCCGTCAGGGTCATCGCGCCGATGATCACGCCCACCAGCGCGCAGGCCACACCCACGGGAAGCGCGGTGCGCGCGCCGTCGGCGAGGCTGTCGCGGCACAGGATCAGCGTCTCGCGTCCGCCCTTGAAGAAGGCGCAGGCGACGACAAGAGCCACGATCGCGGCGACCAGTACCTCGATGCCCCATTGCAGGAATGCCGCGGCGATGAGGCCCAGCCCCACCCAGACGATGCCGCGCAGCACGGCGCTGGGCAGGCCCAGCGCGATGGAGCCGCCCAGGATCAGCAGCACGGTAAGGCCAAGGCCGACGGTGCCCGCGAAGAGCGGCGTATAGCCGGTGAACAGCAGGTAGATGAGGATGCCCAGAGGGACGATCAGCATCCAGTTTTTCTTGAGCGCGCCCAGCGCCGAGGGCAGCTCGGCCTTGGAGAGCCCGCGCAGCCCGTGCTTTCCGGCCTCCAGATGCACCATCCAGAAGGCGGAGACGAAGTAGAGGACCGCGGGCACGATGGCGGCCTTGACCACCTCGACGTATTCGACGCCCAGCGTCTCGGCCATGATGAAGGCGACCGCACCCATCACGGGGGGCATGATCTGCCCGCCCATCGAAGCGGTGCTCTCGACCCCGCCCGCAAAGGCCGCGCGGTAGCCGAAGCGCTTCATGAGAGGGATCGTGAACTGGCCGGTGGTGACGACGTTGGCCACGCCCGAGCCGGAGATCGTACCCATGAGGCCCGAGGAGACCACGGCGACCTTGGCGGCGCCGCCCTGACGGTGGCCGAACAGCCCGAGTGCGACGTCGGTGAAGAGCCGGATCATCCCGGCCTTTTCGAGGAAAGCGCCAAACAGGATGAACAGGAAGATATAGGTCGAAGAGACGTAGATCGGGATGCCGTAGATGCCTTCGGTTCCGAAGGCCATGTGGTCGATCACCTGCTCGAAATCATAGCCGCGGTGAATGAGCGGCGGCGGCAGGTATTGCCCGAACATCGTATAGGCAAGGAATGTGCCCGAGATGATCGGCAGCGCCGGGCCCATCAGCACCCAAGCGGCGGCAAAGACGGTGACAAGCGCCATGACCCCGATCACGAGATCCATGGTCAGAGGCCGACCGGCGCGCATGATCAGGGGTTGGTACTGCCACCACTGGTAGAGGGCGACCGCGACGCCCGCGGCCGCAAAGGCCCAGGCGATGGTCTTCCACCCCGTCCCGCGCCCGCGTGCGGCGGCCACGAGCGGGAAGGTCATCAGCATCAGAAAGCCCACGTGCAGCGCGCGGGTCACCTGGCTTGGCAGATCCACGAGATGGGCGGCGGTGACGATCTGGAAGGTCGAGAAGGCGACCGCGATCCAGAACAGCAGCCGCCCCGTCGTGCCGGGCGGAAAGGCCGAGATGTGGTGATCGGGGCCCCCCGCCTCGGCGGGGATATCGGTAAGCGGGTCTGAATGCGCGGTCATGGGGCGGGCCTTCGGGTCTGTCAGGGCAAAACGCCCCGTCTTCCGGCGGGAGGACGGGGCGCGCTCAGGATGGAATCGGTGCGGGGTCGGCCCCCGAGGGGGCCGGGCCGATCACTCGATCATGCCCTGCTCGCGGTAGTAGCGCTCCGCGCCCGGATGCAGCGGGATTGGCATGCCGTTCAGCGCGTTCTCGAGCTTGATGTCCGCGGCGGCCATGTGGTTGGCCTCGAGCGCGTCGAGGTTCTCGTAGAGCAGCTTGGTCATCTCGTAGGCGAGATCGTCCGACACGCCCGCATGGGTAACGAGGAAGTTCGACACGGCCACGGTGGGCACGTCCTCATCCTGACCGTCATAGGTGCCCGCCGGGATGGTCGCGGCGATGTAGGGGGCACCGAGCGCCTCGGCGGTCTCGGCCGGGATCGCCACCACGTTGATGTCGATCGAGGAGGCGAGGTCGCGGATCGAGGCGACGCCAAGGCCCGCCGACTGCAGCGTGCCGTCGAGCTGGCGGTTCTTGATCAGCTCGACCGATTCCGCGAAGGGCAGGTATTCGGTCTTGCCCAGATCGTCGTAGCTCATGTCCATCGCACCAAAGATGGCACGGGCGTTGAGCTCGGTGCCCGAGGCCGGTGCGCCGACCGAAAGGCCCTTGCCCTTGAGCTCTTCGAAGCTGGTGATGCCGCTTTCGGCGGAGGCCACGATCTGGATGAAGTTGGGATAGATCGCGGCGATGCCACGGATCTGGTCGAGCGGCGCGGTAAAGCCCGCGTCGGCGTTGCCCTCCCAGGCCATCGCCACAGTGTCGCCCAGCGCGAAGGCCAGCTCGCCGCGTCCGTCCTGCAGCAGGTTCATGTTCTCGACCGAGGCCTTGGTCGATTGCACCTGCGTGCGCGCGCCTTCGATGTTCTCGCCGTAGATGTTCGAAAGACCGACGCCGAGCGGGTAATAGACGCCCGAGGTGCCGCCGGTGAGCACGTTGATGAATTCCTGCGCGCTGGCGGCCAGCGGCGCGGTCAAGAGCGCCGCACTCGCGGCTGCCCCTTTGAGAATTGTGGTGATCGTCATGAAGTCCTCCCGTTGCGGCGGCTCTCCCCGGCCGCCGTTCCGAGGGTGAGACTGCCTCAGGGTGGGCGGTCTGGCAAGACGCGCGGTCAGGTTTCCAGACCGGTTCGACCGGAGCGGGGCCAGCGCTCGGGTGGGCCTTTGACGTTTCGCCGCCGATCCGGGTGCACTGGCCATTTCCCGCGCCGCGCCAAGGCTGTATCGCAGTGGCATGGACATCGTCATCGCCACCGTCATCCTCGCCTCCTTCTTCCTGCTGATCGGTTTGGGAGAGCCTTTGGCCGCGCGCATGCGGCTGCCGTTCAACGTGATCCTCGCGGGTGTCGGCCTGCTGGCGGGCGCGGGCGCGGCGTTCTTTCTCAACACCCAGATCACCGACGCTTTGAACCCGGTGGCCGAGGCGATCCTGAACCTGCCGATCCGCTCGAACGTGTTCCTCTACGTATTCCTGCCGACGCTGCTGTTTCAGGTGACGCTGGGGGTGAACCTGCGGCGCATGATCGACGACTGGGTGCCGATCCTGACGCTTGCCATCGTCGCGGTGGTGGTGGCGACCCTGTCGGTGGGCTACGCGCTGTTCCTCACCGGGGTGCTGCCGCTGATGGCCTGCCTGCTGATCGGCTCGATCGTGTCGACCACCGATCCTTCGGCCGTGGTCTCGATCTTTCGCAACCTCGCGGCCCCGCGCCGTCTGAGCCGGATCATCGAGGGCGAGAGCCTGCTCAACGACGCCGCCGCCATCGCGCTGTTCGGCCTGTTCATGGGCTTCGTGATGCGCGGTGTGCCCAACCCTGAGCTGGGGGCCGCGCTGGCGCAGTTCCCCTGGCTTTTGGGCGCGGGCGGTCTCACCGGCTGGATCATGGCGCAGCTTGCCGTGCGGCTGATGAGCTGGCTGGGGCGGTTTCCGCTGGCGCAGATCTCGGTTTCGGTGGCGCTGCCTTACCTGGCCTACATCGTGGCCGAAAAGCTCGTCGGCGCCTCGGGCGTCATCGCGGTGGTGGGGGCGGGGCTGACGCTGAACCTCGCGGCCCCCGGTCGGCTCTCGCCCATGTCCTGGATCAACATGCGTGAGGTCTGGGATCTTCTGGCGCATTGGGCCGGGGCCTTCATCTTTCTGCTCGCGGCGCTCTTGATCCCGCGGCTCCTGCATGGGGCGCAGCTCATGGACTTCGCGCTCGTCGCCGTGGTCACGCTGGCCGCGCTGGGCGGGCGCGTGGCGATCCTGTGGGGGCTGTTGCCGCTCCTGAGCCGTCTGCGCCTGTCGCCGCCGGTGGAGCGGCCTTACCGCATGGCGATCCTTTGGGGCGGACTGCGGGGCGCGATCACGCTGGCGCTGGCGCTCGCCGTGACCGAAAGCCTGCGGGTGCCCGAGGAGGTGCGTCGCCTCACCGGCATCCTCGCCACCGGCTTCACCCTGTTCACCCTGATCGTGCAGGGCGTCACCCTGCGCCCGCTGGTCAAGCGGCTGGGTCTCGAGAAACTGTCGCCCCTCGACGCGGCGCTGGCCCGTCAGGTCGTCGCCGTGGCGCTTCAGAGCGTTCGTGAGACGGTGAGCGAGGCGGCCGAGAACTACGGGCTGACGCGCGAGACGGTGCGCTCGGAGGCCAAGAGCTTTGCCGAGCGGCTCGACGAGGCCGTGGCCAAGGCCGAGGAGGGCGAGGCGATCTCGGATCGTGATCGGATCACGCTGGGGCTGATCGCGCTGGCAGGTGCGGAACGCGAGCACGTTCTGCAATTGTTCCGGGACCGGGCGATCTCCAACCGACAGGCCGAGCGGGCCTTGGCCGAGGCCGACCGGCTTATCGAGATGACGCGCACCGGCGGGCGCACCGGTTATCGGCGTGCCGCGCGCGAAAGCCTCGGGCAGGGCGGGCCGACGCGTCTGGCCGCCTTTTTGCACAACCGGCTGCACATCTCGGGGCCACTGGCGCGGCTCACCGCCGACCGGTTCGAGCTGTTGCTGACCCAAGGGCTGGTGCTGCGCGATCTCGACGGTTTCATCGACAGCCGCATCCGCCGCATCCATGGGCGCCGCGTGGCCGAGCTTCTGCACGAGCTGATTGGTCGCAGGGGCGAGCAGGTGGCGCAGGCGCTTGATGGTCTCAGGCTGCAATATCCGGGCTATGCCGAGGAGCTGGAGCGTCGCTTCATCCGCCGCACCGCGCTTCGGATCGAAGAGCGCGAATACGCGGCGCTGCGCGAGGACGGCCTGATCGGGCCGGAGCTGCACGCGACCCTGCTGGCGCAGCTCGAGGCGCAGCGCGGCGAGGCCGAAGCCCGGCCCAAGCTCGACCTCGCGGTGCAAAAGGCGGTGCTGGTGCAGCAGTTCCCGCTCTTTGCCGATCTCGACGAGGCGGTGCGACAGCGGCTCTCGAAGGCGCTCGTGACACGGTTCGTCGCCGCAGGAGAGGTGTTGCAGCATCGCGACGCCACAGCCCGCGCGGTCAGCTTCATCGCCTCGGGTGCGGTCGAGATCGAAACGGCGGGGCAGACGGTGCGGCTTGGTCGGGGCGAGATGTTCGGCCAACTGGCGCTGCTCAGCCCGCGCAGGCGGCGCGCCGAGGTGCGCGCGCTCAGCCACGGGGTGCTGCTCGAGCTGGATGAGGCGCGGTTCCTGCGGCTGATGCGCCGCAGCTCGGCGCTGCGCGAAGCGGTCCGCGACAGCGCGGTCAAACGCGGCATGGACCCGGAGAAGGCCGCCGCGCTGGGCGGGGAGGAGATCGCGGCCTAGCCGCGCGCCGCCTCCCAGACCGCGAATTCAGCCTCACGCTTGCGCCGCAGCTTGGAGGCGACGTGATCGGGCAGCTCCATCGGGTGCTCCGGCGACACGTTGAGCCGAGGCAGCTCGATCGTGGTGGCGAGACGCTCCTCGAGAAACCCTATGAGACTTTCCATCGCCTCGTAGCGAAACAGGTGATCGACGCCGATGCTGCCTTCGCCGCAACCGACAAAGCGGGCCTGGCTGCCGACCGAAGCATAAGGCGCGGGCTTGCCGCGCGCGTATTGGTCGACGAACTCCTCGAAGGGGATGCCGCGCGTCGAATTGGGATGTCCCGCGAGATCGTCGCGCTGTCGGTAGCGCCACCAGCTGCCGAGCCAATCCACCGGTTCGCGCACCGCGGCCACCGTCTCGAAGCCTTCGCCCCCGGCCGCTTCGATCAGGGGCACCACGAAGCGGCGGGCTCGGTAGAGCGGCGCGTGCTTGATCTGCGGCGGGTCGCGCAGCACGAACTGCGCGCGCGGCGCCAGCGCCCCCTCCAGCGCCGTGGTTCCCGTCTTGGGCACCGCCAGCAGGATCAGGCGCTCTTTCCAGAATACCAGCATGAAGCTCTCCGTGACGTGATCGCGGTAACCTTACATTAACCGCACCCGAGGGAAACTGATCGCAGGTTTCCCTTGCAATGTTCCCCTTATGGTCTCATATCCACCGTAGTGAACAAGACAAGAACGACGCAATGATTGCCGCCATGTGGCGGGTGTGGGATAAGGATTGCGAACAATGGCAATGGCAGATCTTCTCCAGATGAGCGACAAGCGCACGGCAGACCGGCAGAAGGCGCTCGACAGCGCCTTGGCCCAGATCGAACGGCAGTTCGGCAAGGGCTCCATCATGAAGCTCGGTGGCGAGAACAAGTTTCCCGACATCGAGGCAACCTCCACGGGCTCGCTCGGCCTCGACATCGCGCTGGGCATCGGCGGCCTGCCGAAAGGTCGGATCATCGAGATCTACGGCCCCGAAAGCTCGGGCAAGACGACGCTGACGCTGCATGCCGTGGCCGAAGAGCAGAAGAAGGGCGGCGTCTGCGCCTTTGTCGACGCCGAGCATGCGCTCGACCCGCAATACGCCAAGAAGCTCGGGGTGAACCTCGATGAGCTGCTGATCTCGCAGCCCGACACCGGCGAGCAGGCGCTCGAGATCGTCGACACGCTGGTCCGTTCGGGCGCGGTTTCGATGGTCGTGGTCGATTCGGTCGCGGCGCTGACGCCCAAAAGCGAGCTCGAAGGCGACATGGGCGACAGCTCGGTCGGCGTGCACGCCCGCCTGATGTCTCAGGCGATGCGCAAGCTCACCGGCTCGATCTCGCGCTCGAACTGCATGGTCATCTTCATCAACCAGATCCGGATGAAGATCGGCGTCATGTTCGGCTCGCCCGAGACGACCACCGGCGGCAATGCGCTCAAGTTCTACGCCTCCGTGCGTCTCGACATCCGCCGCATCGGTGCGATCAAGGACCGCGATGAGGTCGTGGGCAACGCCACCCGCGTCAAGGTCGTAAAGAACAAGGTCGCGCCGCCGTTCAAGCAGGTCGAGTTCGACATCATGTATGGCGAGGGCATTTCCAAGACCGGTGAGCTTCTCGACCTCGGGGTCAAGGCGGGCGTGGTCGACAAGTCCGGCTCGTGGTTCTCCTACGGCGATCAGCGGATCGGGCAGGGGCGCGAGAACGCCAAGACCTTCCTCAAGGAGAACGCCCCGATCGCCAACGAGATCGAGGACAAGATCCGCGCCGCGCATGGCCTCGAATTCGCCATGTCCGACGAGGCGGGCGGCAGCAGCGACGAGGACGACGATCTCGTCGACATGTGATCCAAGCTCCGCATGAAAATCGCGTGGTGCTGACGGGCCGGGGCGCAAGCTCCGGCCCTTTGCGTTTCGGGGCGTTCACGGGCCTCGGTGCGCGCGGGACTTTACGCGCAGCGAGGCCGGGGATAGGACGTCTACGCCGCGACCCGAAGGAGACGTCATGACCAGCCTCGCCGATATCCGCTCCACCTTTCTGGATTTCTACAAGCGGCAGGGCCACGCCGTGGTCTCCAGCTCGCCTCTGGTGCCCCGCAACGACCCCACCTTGATGTTCACGAACTCAGGCATGGTGCAGTTCAAGAACCTGTTCACCGGGGTCGAGACGCGCGACTACACCCGCGCCACCACCGCGCAGAAATGCGTGCGCGCGGGCGGCAAGCACAACGATCTCGATAACGTGGGCTACACCGCGCGGCATCACACCTTCTTCGAGATGATGGGCAACTTTTCTTTCGGCGACTACTTCAAGGAAGAGGCGATCCGCTATTCCTGGGAGCTGCTGACCAAGGACTTCGGCCTCAACCCCGACAAGCTGCTCGTCACGGTGTATCACACCGACGAGGAGGCTGCGGATCTGTGGAAGAAGATCGCCGGTCTGCCCGACGAGCGGATCATCCGCATCGCGACTTCCGACAACTTCTGGATGATGGGGCCGACCGGCCCCTGCGGTCCCTGCTCCGAGATCTTCTACGATCACGGCCCATCGATCTGGGGCGGCCCTCCGGGTTCGCCCGAGGAGGATGGCGACCGGTTCATCGAGATCTGGAACATCGTCTTCATGCAGTACGAGCAGTTCGAGGACGGCACGCGTCGCGATCTCGAGCAGCAGTCGATCGACACCGGCATGGGGCTGGAGCGGATCGGCGCGCTCTTGCAGGGTAAGCACGACAACTACGACACCGACCTGATGCGGTCGCTGATCGAGGCTTCGGCCCATGCCACCTCGACCGACCCCGATGGCGACGCCAAGACCCATCACCGCGTGGTGGCCGACCACCTGCGTTCGACCTCCTTCCTGATCGCCGATGGCGTCATGCCCTCGAACGAGGGCCGCGGCTACGTGCTGCGCCGGATCATGCGCCGCGCCATGCGCCACGCGCACCAGCTTGGCGCGCAGGATCCGCTGATGCACCGGCTGGTGCCGGCGCTCGTCAACGAGATGGGGGCGGCCTACCCCGAGCTGGGTCAGGCCCGCGCGCTGATCGAGGAGACGCTGCGCGCCGAGGAAACCCGGTTCCGCCAGACGCTCGATCGCGGCCTGCGGCTTCTGGACGACGAGCTTTCGAACCTGCCCGAAGGCGCGGCGCTGCCCGGCGCTGCGGCGTTCAAGCTCTATGACACCTTCGGCTTCCCGCTCGACCTCACGCAGGACGCGCTGCGCGAAAAGGGCCGCACGGTCGATACCAGCGGCTTTGACGCCGCCATGGCCGAGCAGAAGGCCAAGGCGCGCGCCGCATGGTCCGGCTCGGGCGAGGTGGCCGATGCGAGCCACTGGTACGACCTCGCCGATCAGCACGGCGCGACCGAATTTCTGGGCTATGACACCGAAGAGGCCGAGGGCCAGATCCTCGCCGTGCTCGATAGCGCGGATCAGGTCGAGAAGGCCGAGGCCGGCACCAAGGTGCAGGTCGTGCTGAACCAGACGCCGTTCTACGCCGAAAGCGGCGGTCAGGTCGGCGACACCGGCACCATCCGCACCGACACCGGCCTCGTGCGCGTCTCCGATTGCCGTCGCATCGCCGGGCTCTTCGTCCATGTGGGCGAGGTGACCGAGGGCCATGTCGATCGCGGTCAGGGCGCCGAACTCAAGGTCGATCACGCGCGCCGCACCGGCATTCGCGCCAACCATTCGGCCACGCATCTGCTCAACGAGGCGCTGCGCGCGGCACTGGGTGATCACGTGGCGCAGCGCGGCTCGCTCAACGCGCACGACCGTTTGCGCTTTGACTTCAGCCACAGCGCCGCGCTGACCCCTGCCGAGATCGAGAAGATCGAGGACGAGGTCAACGACATGATCCGGCAGAACTCCACCGTCGAGACGCGGGTGATGACCCCGGACGAGGCGCGGGAATTGGGCGCGCAGGCGCTGTTCGGCGAGAAATACGGCGACGAGGTGCGCGTCGTGTCGATGGGCAAGCTCGAGGGTTCGGGCAAGGGCACCGATCAAGCGACCTATTCGATCGAGTTGTGCGGCGGCACCCATGTGCGCCAGACCGGCGACATCGGCGCCTTCGTGCTGCTGTCCGACAGCGCGTCGTCGTCGGGCGTGCGCCGGATCGAGGCGCTGACGGGGCGCGAGGCGCTCAAGCATCTCGCGCAGCAGGGCCAGACCCTCTCGGAAGTGGCGCAGGTGCTCAAGACGCCGGTATCGGAGGTAATCGAGCGCGTGAAGGCGCTGGCCGAAGAGCGCCGTGCACTCGCCAACGAGGTGGCGCAGCTGCGCCGCGACATCGCCATGGGCGGAAGCTCTGGCGGGGCCGGCGCGCAGGCGGTCGAGGTCGGCGGCGTGAAGTTCCAGGGCCAGGTGCTCAAGGGCGTCACCGGCAAGGACCTCCCGGCGCTGATCGACCAGATCAAGGGCCAGATCGGCTCTGGCGCGGTGCTGCTCATCGCCGAGGCCGGTGGCAAGGCCGCCGTGGCGGCGGGTGTCACCGATGACCTCAAGGACAAGATCTCGGCGGTCGATCTGCTGCGCGCGGCGGTGGCGGAACTCGGTGGCAAGGGCGGCGGTGGCCGTGCCGACATGGCGCAGGGCGGCGCGGCCAGCGCCGACAACGCCGAAGCCGCGATCAAGGCGGCCGAGGCCGTGCTGGCGCAGGCCGTGGAGGGCGTGGCATGAGCGCGCTCTGGATCGCCCATGTGAGCGTCTCCGACGAGGCGGCCTATATGGAGTACGCCAAGCGGGCGACTGGTGCGATCGCCGATCACGGCGGCGTCTTTCTCGCGCGGGGCGGCGCTTACGAGCAGCTCGAGGGCCGCGATCGCCCGCGCAACGTCGTGGCGCGTTTCCCAAGCCTTCAGGCGGCGCATGACTGCTACCACTCGGCGGCCTACCAAGAGGCCTTGAGCTTTGCCAAGGGCGCGGCCGAGCGTGATCTTGTGATCGTCGAGGAGGTCTGAGGCTGGAAACGGTCGCAAGCCTCACCTCGCGGTTTCCACGACCCGGCCGGGTCGACTGGATCGGAACAAGGCCCGCGCGACGCGCGGGCCTTGTTGCCGTCGATGGGGTGGAGATCACCGCCTCGGGCCTCGCGGGCGATCATGCCCGGCCCGGCAAGCGGGCGGTAACGCTCATTCAAGCCGAGCACCTGCCGGTCATCGCGGCACTCAGCGGGCATGGGGCGGTATCGCCCGAGGCCCTGCGCCGCAACATCGTCGTTTCGGGCGTGAACCTCACCGCCGCGCGGCATCGCGATCTGCGCTTGGGCACGGCGGTGCTGCGGTTTTCGGTGCCCTGCGCGCCGTGTTCGCGCATGGAGGCGGCCTTGGGGGCAGGCGGCTACAACGCGATGCGTGGTCATGGCGGCTGGTGCCTGGAGGTGCTGGAGCCCGGCTGGGTCGGCTTGGGCGATACCGTCACACCGATCTGAAACCCCGCCCCCATGAGACGAAAAACGCCCGGTCTTTCGACCGGGCGTTTTCCTGTTCAAGAGGCGTCGATCAGCTCGCGCGCGCCTGACGCTTGCGCTCGTGCGGGTCGAGGAACCGCTTGCGCATGCGCACGGCAAGCGGGGTCACTTCGACCAGCTCGTCGTCGTCGATATAGGCGATCGCCTGCTCGAGGCTCAGCTCGACGGGAGGCGTCAGGCGGACCGCTTCGTCGGTGCCCGAGGCCCGCACGTTGGTCAGCTTCTTGCCCTTGAGCGGGTTCACTTCGAGATCGTTGTCACGGCTGTGCTCGCCGATGATCATGCCCTCGTAGACCGGCGCCTGCGGGTGGATGAACATCTTGCCGCGATCTTCGAGGTTCCACAGCGCGTAAGCCACCGCGGTGCCGTTCTCCATCGAGATCAGCACGCCCTGACGACGGCCCTGGATCGGACCCTTGTGCGGGGTCCAGCCGTGGAAGATGCGGTTGAGAACGCCCGAGCCGCGCGTGTCGGTCAGGAATTCGCCGTGATAGCCGATCAGGCCGCGCGAGGGCACGTAGGCGATGATCCGGGTCTTGCCGGCGCCTGCGGGCTTCATCTCGGCCAGTTCGCCCTTGCGGGCACCGGTGAGCTTTTCGACGACCGCGCCGGTGTACTCGTCATCGACGTCGATGGTGACTTCCTCGACCGGCTCCATGCGGACGCCGTCCTCGTGCTTGAAGATCACCTGCGGACGCGAGATCGACAGCTCGAAGCCCTCGCGGCGCATGTTCTCGATCAGCACGCCCATCTGAAGTTCGCCGCGACCGGACACCTCGAAGGCCTCGCCGCCGGGGGTGTCGTCGATGCGGATCGCGACGTTCGATTCGGCTTCCTTGTGCAGGCGCTCGCGGATCACGCGGGACTGCACTTTCTTGCCGTCGCGGCCAGCCAGCGGGCTGTCGTTGATGCCGAAGGTCACGGTGATGGTCGGCGGATCGATCGGCTGTGCGGGGATCGCATCCTCGACCGAAAGGTCGCAGATCGTATCGGCCACGGTGGCCTTGGACATGCCCGCGAGGGTCACGATGTCACCGGCTTCGGCGACCTCGATCGGCTGCTGGCCAAGGCCGCGGAACGCGAGGATCTTGGAGACGCGGAACTGCTCGATCTTGTCGCCATTGCGCGACAGCGCCTTGACGGTCTCGTTGGCCCGCAGCGTGCCGCTCTCGACGCGGCCGGTCAGGATCCGGCCCAGGAACGGGTCGGCCGACAGCGTGGTCGCCAGCATGCGGAACGGCTCGCCCTTGGCGGCCTGCTGCTTGGGGGCCTCGACGTGGTTCACAATCAGGTCGAACAGGGCCTTGAGGTCTTTGCGCGGGCCGTCGAGTTCCATGTCGGCCCAGCCGGAGCGGCCGGAGGCGTACATGGTCGGGAAGTCGAGCTGCTGATCGTCGGCGCCGAGGTTGGCGAAGAGATCGAAGCATTCGTCGAGCGCGCGGTCGGGCTCGGCGTCCTGCTTGTCGACCTTGTTCAGGACCACGATCGGCTTCAGGCCGAGGGCCAGCGCCTTGGAGGTCACGAACTTAGTCTGGGGCATCGGGCCTTCGGCGGCGTCGAC
The DNA here is from genome assembly GCF_964022235.1 of uncultured Limimaricola sp. Lineage (NCBI taxonomy): Bacteria > Pseudomonadati > Pseudomonadota > Alphaproteobacteria > Rhodobacterales > Paracoccaceae > Limimaricola > uncultured Limimaricola sp. The sequence goes on from NZ_CAXHZL010000011.1 coordinate 116,317, forward strand.
GAGGAGAACCACGCCATCGACCATCGACAGGATCCGCTCCACCTCACCGCCGAAATCGGCGTGACCGGGGGTGTCGACGATGTTGATGCGGGTATTGCCCCATTCGACAGAGGTCGCCTTGGCGAGGATGGTGATCCCGCGCTCGCGCTCGATGTCGTTGCTGTCCATGGCGCGCTCGGAGACGGCTTGGTTCTCGCGGAAGGCGCCGGACTGTTTCAGGAGCTCGTCCACCAGCGTCGTCTTGCCATGGTCAACGTGCGCGATGATCGCGATGTTGCGGATTTCCATTCAATTCACTCTTTCAGGGGTCAGCGCGCCTCTACACCAAAAAAGCGCGGTTGGCCAGCCTTGTCGCCGCATCGCGGCGTCATGGCAGGGATGCGCCTAGTGCGGGTTGGCGCCGGAGAAGACATTGATCACCACGATGCCCGACAGGATCAGCGACATGCCGATCACCGCCGCCGTGTCGAGCTTCTGCCCGAACAGGGTCCAGCCGATCGCGGCGATGAGCACGATGCCCAAACCCGCCCAGATCGCATAGGCGATGCCCACGGGGATCGCTTCGAGCGCAAGCGACAGCAGGTAGAAGGACAGACAATAGCCCAGCACCGCGACCACGGACGCGCCGGGGCGGGTGAATTGCTGGCTGGCGTGCAGCGCCGTCGTGGCGACGGTTTCGCTGGCGATGGCGAATAACAGGACGATCCAAGGCATGGGCAGCCCCTCAGGTGGCGATGTAGCGGTCGCGGCGGTGGTTGAACGCGATCACCGTGTTGAGGATCACCGCGCCCAGAAGCGACCACAGAACGGTGGTCGTGTCGAACAGCATCAGGGCCGTGGTGAAGATCACCGCATCAGCCCCCAGCTGCACATAGCCCGCGCGAAAGCCGAGGCGATCCTGAACGAGCAATGCGACGATGCCCAAGCCCCCGAGGCTGCCGTTGTGGCGAAACACGCCCAAAAGCCCGAGGCCGGTGAGCACGCCGAAGGCCACGGCACCGAGCCACGGATCGAGGCGCATGATCTCGAAGTGCTCGGGCAGGAACTCGGTCAGGGCCGAGAGCAGCGTCACCGAAATGATCGATTTCAGCGTGAACTCGGGCCCCAAGCGCACCCAGGCCAGCCAGTAGAACGGCAGGTTGATCGCGAAGAAAACCGCGCCAAAGGACCAGTCGGTCAGATAGGAGATGATCACCGCGATGCCCGCGGTCTGCCCGGTGATCAACCCGACCTGCGTCAGGATGTGCAGGCCGATCGAGCAGGCAAAGACGCCGATGCCGAGGCCTTGGAGGTCCTCGACGATGGAATGGCGGGTGGGGGTGGACACGCTGCGCATCTCCTCCACATAGGGCAGAGTTGCTGACCTGTCCAGTGGGCTCAGTCGCCGCGCAGGCGTGGCGGCAGCTCGCAGCCCCAGACCCGCGCGCCGGGGATGAACCGATGCGGCAGCTGCGTGGGCAGGTTCGGCAGTTCGCAGGCGTGAAAGGGCGATTGCGCATCGCGCGGCAGCGCCTGATCGGGCCGCAGCCAGATCCGGCGCCCGGTGGCCGCGTCACCCGCATGCACCACGAGGTCCATATCGCAGCGGTTGGTGCGCACCGCCGAGATGCACTCATCTGCCACGGGCAGGCGCTCACCGCCGAGAAAGTCCCGGGCGGCGGAGACGAGGACGGCGGCCCCGATCAGGACCGCCGCCAACAGGATCAATTTGCGCTTGAAGCGCATGCCGCTCAGGCGAGCGACTTGTTGAGGTATTCGTCGATCTTCTCGAGGAAGCCCATGGTGGTGAGCCACTTCTGATCCGGTCCGACGAGCAGCGCGAGGTCCTTGGTCATGTGACCATCTTCGACCGCCCGCACGGTGACCTTCTCGAGCGTGTCGGCGAAGGTCATCAGCTGTTCGTTGCCGTCGAGCTTGGCACGGTGCTTCAGACCGCCGGTCCAGGCGTAGATCGAGGCGATCGAGTTGGTCGAGGTGGCCTCGCCCTTCTGGTGCTGACGGAAGTGACGCGTCACGGTGCCATGCGCGGCTTCGGCTTCGACGATCTTGCCGTCCGGGGTCATCAGCTGCGAGGTCATCAGGCCAAGCGAGCCGAAGCCCTGCGCCACGGTGTCGGACTGCACGTCGCCGTCGTAGTTCTTGCAGGCCCAGACGTAGCCGCCCGACCACTTCATCGCCGCGGCGACCATGTCGTCGATCAGGCGATGCTCGTAGGTGATGCCGGCTTTCTTGAAGTCTTCGGCGAACTCGGCGTCGAACACCTCCTGGAACAGATCCTTGAAGCGGCCGTCATAAGCCTTGAGGATCGTGTTCTTGGTCGAGAGATACACGGGCCAGCCGCGGGCGAGGCCGTAGTTCATCGAGGCGCGGGCAAAGTCGCGGATCGAATCGTCGAGGTTGTACATCGCCATGGTGACGCCGGAGGAGGGCGCGTCGAACACCTCCTTCTCGATGGTCTCGCCGTCTTCGCCGACGAACTTGATCGTCAGCTTGCCCTTGCCGGGGAAGCGGAAGTCGGTGGCGCGGTACTGGTCGCCGAAGGCGTGACGGCCGACGACGATCGGCTGGGTCCAGCCCGGCACGAGGCGCGGCACGTTGCGGCAGATGATCGGCTCGCGGAAGATGACGCCGCCGAGGATGTTGCGGATCGTGCCGTTGGGCGAGCGGTACATCCGCTTGAGGCCGAACTCCTCGACGCGGGCTTCGTCAGGGGTGATCGTCGCACATTTGACGCCGACGCCGTATTTCTGGATCGCGTGGGCCGCGTCGACCGTGATCTGGTCGTCGGTCTCGTCACGCGCCTCGATGCCGAGGTCGTAGTACTTCAGGTCGATGTCGAGATAGGGCAGGATCAGTTTCTGCTTGATGAAGTCCCAGATGATCCGGGTCATCTCGTCGCCGTCGAGCTCGACGACCGGATTTTCGACTTTGATCTTGGTCACGGGGGCCTCCGCGTTGGTTATGCTGTCTCGTCGCGGGGCATAGCGCGTCTCGCGCCGGTTTGGAAGACGGCATACACTCGTATACGGTCGAACTTCGCGAGGTTTCGCGGGTTGTGGGCCTAAAGGAGCCCGATCATGCCGAAAGACACCAACGGATCCATCCGCCACGCCGAGGAACTGGCCAAGCTCGATCGCATGGCGCATCTGCTCGACGCGCGTTTCAAGTTGTTCGGCTTTCGCTTTGGCTATGACAGCCTGCTCGGGCTGATCCCGGGCATCGGCGATACGATCTCGCTGGCCCCTTCGGCGTGGCTGGTCTGGCGCGCCCACCAGCTCGGCGTGCCGCGCCGCAAGATCGGGCGCATGGCGCTGAACACCGGCGTCGATTACGTCGTGGGCTCGATCCCGCTGGTCGGCGATTTGGTGGACTTTGGGTTCAAGGCCAACCTGCGCAACGCGGCGATCCTGCGCGAGCATCTGGAGACCGAGGCCGCGATACCGCGCGATGTGACGCCGCGCGCCTGAGTTCTGCGGCCGGATCCGAGTATTTTCAGAGTAAAGTTGCCGAGGTCGGCGCTATGGTCAGCTTGCGGAAAACCATGCGTCGATGCGGGATCGCAGACCGGACCACACGGCGGGTGCGCCGCGCGTGACCTTTACGCCGACGCGGGATTCGAGCTGGTCGGGCGTGACGTTGTATTCGGGCCAAGTGCCGCCGTCGGTGGCGAGATTCGACAATACCGGCTGCACGCGGTCGATGGATTTCGCAAAGATCGCGTCGTCGGTCTCGGCGGCCTCGAACTCTTCCCAGATGGCGCGCATGGTTTCGCGTTGATCGTCAGGGAGCAGGCCGAAAATGCGGTCGGCGGCGGCCTGTTCCTTGGCCTCCTGCTCGGCGGGGTCGTGATCGCCGTGAATGGGCGTGTCGCCTGCATCGATTTCCACGAGATCATGCAGCAAGAGCATCGTCAGCACGCGAGTGGTGTCGACGGGGCGCACCGCGTGCTCGGAAAGCACCAGCGCGTGCAGCATCACGTGCCAGCTGTGCTCGGCCGAGTTCTCACGGCGCGAGCGGTCATGAAGAGACGTGGCGCGCAGCACCGATTTCAGCCGGTCGGCCTCCGCGAGAAAGGCCAGCTGCGCGTCGAGACGGCTCACGACGGGCGCCCCTGTCGCAGCCTCTCGTCGAGAAGCCGCCGCGCGCGTTGTTCGGCCAGACGCACCCGTACCATTGTCAGGAACGCCTCCTGCGTCGTCGTCGACGACGCGCCGAGCGCTTCGGACACCTCGGAGATCACCTCGTCATCGCCGAGCTTTTCAGCCGCTGCGATGACGTCGCGGGCCAGCGCGTCGGCGAGATCCTCGGTGATGCCCATCAGCGGGTGTTCTCGGTCAGGCGGCGGCCGACATAACCCTTCACCGAGCCGATGAGCGTGTCCATGTGCGGGTCTTCGAAGAAGTGCCCGGCGCCATCGACCACCTCGTGGGTGATGGTGATGCCCTTTTGGTCGTGCAGCTTGTTCACGAGACCCACCGTATCGGCAGGCGGGGCCACCCGGTCGGCCGAGCCGTTGATGATCAGGCCGGACGAGGGGCAGGGGGCGAGGAACGAGAAATCATACATGTTGGCCAGCGGCGCCACCGAGATGAAGCCGGTGATCTCGGGGCGGCGCATCAGCAATTGCATGCCGATCCACGCGCCGAACGAGAAGCCCGCGACCCAGCAATGCTTGGCGTTGTTGTTCATCGATTGCAGGTAATCGAGCGCCGAGGCCGCATCGCTAAGCTCGCCGATGCCCTGATCGTATTCGCCCTGACTGCGGCCGACGCCCCGGAAGTTGAAGCGCAGCACCGTAAAGCCCATCTCGTAGAAGGCGTAGTGCAGGTTGTAGACGACACGGTTGTTCATCGTGCCGCCAAACTGCGGATGCGGATGCAGCACGATGGCGATCGGCGCATCGCGGTCCTTCTGCGGGTGGTAGCGGCCTTCGAGCCGGCCTTCGGGACCGGGGAAGATGACTTCGGGCATGGAGGTCCCTTGCGGCTGCGGTGCGTATGACAGTTTCTTGACAGAAACCATCAGACACCTTAGAACGGTTCTAACTCCGAGAGCGGTTGCATCGGAGCGGCTGTAGGGGAGTTAACCAGACCCCCCATCGGCGTCAATCACAATGGCCCGGTGCGGGCGTTTGAACGGAGCGGGAGAGCTATGAAGCTGTCGACCAAGGGGCGTTATGCCATGGTGGCGCTGGCCGATCTCGCGCTGCAGCCGCCGGGCACTTTGGTCACGCTGGGTGAGATATCCAAGCGTCAGGACATCTCCTTGCCCTATCTCGAACAGCTTTTCGTGAAGCTGCGCCGTGACGGTCTGGTCGATAGCGTGCGCGGTCCGGGCGGCGGCTACCGTCTTGCGCGCTCGCCTTCCGACATCCGCGTGGCCGAAATCCTCGGAGCCGTCGACGAGACGGTGAGCGCCATGCACAAGGGGGCGGGCGTCTCGGGCGGCGCCTCTGGCAGCCGCGCGCAATCTCTCACCAATCGGCTGTGGGAGGGGCTTTCGGCGCATGTCTATGTGTTCTTGCACCAGACGCGGCTCTCGGACGTGACCGGCAACGGGCTTGCCCCGTGTCCCGCCGTGCCGACGCTCTTTCACGTGGTGGACGAATGAGCCGCATCTATCTCGATCACAACGCAACCGCGCCGCTGCGCGTAGAGGCGCGCGACGCGATGATCGCGGCCATGGAGATCACCGGCAACCCGTCCTCGGTCCACGCCGAAGGCCGCGCCGCCAAGGCCATCGTCGAGCGTGCCCGCGCCGAGATTGCCGAAGCGGCGGGGGCGGCCTCGGCCGACGTGGTTTTCGTTTCCGGCGCCACGGAGGCGGCGTCGCTGGCGCTCGAAGGACGCGGGCTCGACGGCGCGGCGGTCGAACACGATGCCGTCGCGGCATGGGTGTCCGACGCGCTGCCGGTGGACAGGCAAGGCCGGGTGAACGTGGCCCATCCGGGCCGTGCGGTGTTGCAACTGGCTAATTCTGAGACCGGCGTCGTTCAGTCGCTGCCCTCGGGTCTCGCGCTATCGGACATCACTCAAGGCTTCGGGCGCGTGCCTTTCGCATTCGACTGGTCCGGCCTCGACATGGCGATCCTCTCGGCCCACAAGTTCGGCGGGCCCAAGGGCGTGGGCGTGCTGATCCTCAAGCGTGGCACCGATCTTGCCGCGCGCATCCGGGGCGGCGGACAGGAGATGGGCCGCCGTGCGGGGACCGAGAACGTCATCGGCATCGCCGGTATGGCGGCGGCGGCCAAGGCGGCGCAGCGCGACCTCGAACAGGGTGTCTGGTCAGGAGTGGAAACTCTGCGCGACCTGCTGGAGCAGGCGGTGGAAAACGCCGCCTCCGATCTTATCTTTGCGGGCAGGGGTGCTACGCGCCTGCCCAACACGAGCTGCTTTGCCGCAACGGGCTGGAAGGGCGAGACGCAGGTGATGGCGATGGATCTCGCCGGCATCGCGATCTCGGCCGGGTCCGCCTGTTCGAGCGGCAAGGTCCGCGCCAGTCGGGTGCTGACCGCCATGGGATACGAGAGCGATGTCGCGCAATCCGCGATCCGCGTCTCGCTTGGAGTAGAGACGACCGAAGAACAGGTGCTGCGTTTCGCGGATGCCTGGGGCGCGGCCTACAGGAAAATGCGCGCCCGCGCGGCGTGAGTGACAAAAGGAGACCGTCATGGCGATCCTCGAAAAGGACATGACCAACGAAGCCAAGGAAGGCGTCGACCAGGATACGGTCGATGCCGTGGCGAAGCTGTCGGGCGCCTACAAGCACGGCTGGAACACCGAGATCGAGATGGATTACGCCCCCCGCGGCGTGAACACCGACATCGTACAGCTGATCTCGGACAAGAACGAAGAGCCCGAGTGGATGACCGAATGGCGTCTGCAGGCCTTCGCCCGTTGGGAGCAGCTCGACGAGCCGAACTGGGCAATGGTCAACTATCCCAAGATCGATTTCCAGGACATCTTCTACTATGCCCGCCCCAAGAGCATGGAGGTAAAGCCGAAATCGCTCGACGAGGTCGATCCCAAGCTCTTGGAAACCTACAAGAAGCTCGGCATTCCGCTCAAGGAACAGATGATCCTTGCCGGTGTCGAAGGCGCCGAGACCATGCCCGCCGATGGTGAGCGCAGGGTCGCCGTGGATGCCGTGTTCGACAGCGTTTCGGTCGGCACGACCTTTCAGGCCGAGCTGAAGAAGGCGGGCGTGATCTTCTGCTCGATCTCCGAGGCGATCCGCGAGCATCCCGAACTGGTGAAGAAGTATCTCGGCACCGTGGTGCCGCAGTCCGACAACTTTTATGCGACGCTGAACTCGGCCGTCTTTTCGGATGGCTCCTTCGTCTACGTGCCGCCGGGCGTGCGCTGCCCGATGGAGCTCTCGACCTATTTCCGCATCAATGCCGAAAACACCGGCCAGTTCGAGCGGACGCTGATCATCGCCGACAAGGGCTCCTACGTGAGCTACCTCGAAGGCTGCACCGCGCCTAAGCGCGATACCGCACAGCTGCACGCGGCCGTGGTGGAGATCATCGTCGAGGAAGACGCCGAGGTGAAATACTCCACCGTCCAGAACTGGTATCCGGGCGACGAGAACGGCAATGGCGGCATCTACAACTTTGTCACCAAGCGCGCCGATTGCCGGGGTGACCGGGCCAAGGTGATGTGGACCCAAGTGGAAACCGGTTCCGCCGTCACTTGGAAATACCCCAGCTGCATCCTGCGCGGCGACGACAGCCAGGGCGAGTTCTACTCGATCGCCATCGCCAACAACCACCAGCAGGCGGACACCGGCACCAAGATGGTCCATCTGGGCAAGCGCACCAAGTCGCGCATCGTCTCCAAGGGCATCTCGGCCGGTCAGGCGCAGAACACCTATCGCGGCCTCGTCTCGATGCATCCCAAGGCCAAGGAAAGCCGCAACTACACCCAGTGCGACAGCCTTCTGATCGGCGACAAGTGCGGGGCGCACACCGTCCCCTACATCGAGGTCAAGAACAACTCGTCCCGCGTCGAGCACGAAGCGACCACTTCGAAGGTTGATGACGAGCAGCTGTTCTACTGCCGCCAGCGCGGCATGGACGAAGAGGAGGCGGTGGCTCTCGTGGTCAACGGCTTCTGCAAGGAGGTGCTGCAGGCGCTGCCGATGGAGTTCGCGATGGAGGCCCAGAGCCTCGTGGCGATCTCGCTCGAAGGCTCGGTCGGCTGATGGATCAGGTTGCGCCCCCGGAATTCGCCTTTCCCGAGGCGGAGGCGCGCGCTCTTGGCGCGGCCTACGAGGGTGCGACCACGATTCTGGAGTACGGCTCGGGCGGTTCGACCGCGATGGCGGCGCTGCTGCCGGGCCGGACCGTCTTTGCCGTCGAAAGCGACCGCGCCTACATCGCGGAGCTGACCCGCTGGTTCGAGGCCAGCCCGCCGGAGGCCCGAGTGCATCTGCACCACGGCGATATCGGCCCCACGGGCAAGTGGGGCCAGCCGGCGGACGAGGCGTCGACGTGGCGGCGGTTTCACCGCTACCCGACGACCGTCTGGGACCGGGACGATTTCGTCCATCCCGACGTGGTGCTGGTCGACGGGCGGTTTCGCGCAGCGTGCTTTCTGACCACGCTGTTCCGGATCACCCGCCCGGTGCGGCTGTTCTTCGACGATTATGCCGAGCGTCCGATCTATCACGAGGTCGAACGCTACGGTGCCCCGGTGGCGATGCATGGCCGCATGGCCGAGTTCGCCCTCGACCCCAAACCGATCCCGTCAGCCGATCTGACCTGGATCCTAGAGACATTCACCCGCAGAAAGTAATGCGGAAGGAGAAAATATGCTTAAGATCAGCGGCCTGAAGGTCAAACTTGAAGAAGAAGACAAGCAGATCCTGAAAGGCGTCGACCTCGAAGTCGGCCCCGGTCAGGTGCATGCGATCATGGGGCCGAACGGCTCGGGCAAATCGACGCTGTCCTACGTGCTGTCGGGTCGCGACGGCTACGAGGTCACCGAAGGCTCGGCCTCGCTCGAAGGCGTGGACCTGCTCGACATGGAGCCCGAAGAGCGCGCCGCCGCCGGTCTCTTCCTTGCGTTCCAGTACCCGGTCGAAATCCCCGGCGTCGGCAACATGACCTTCCTGCGCACTGCCTACAATGCGCAGCGCAAGGCCCGCGGCGAGGACGAGGTTTCGGCCGCCGAATTCCTCAAGCTGGTGCGTGAGAAAGCCAAGGATCTGAAGATCGACGCCGAGATGCTCAAGCGTCCCGTCAACGTCGGCTTCTCGGGCGGTGAAAAGAAGCGTAACGAGATCCTGCAGATGGCGGTTCTCGAGCCGAAGATGTGCATCCTCGATGAGACGGATTCCGGCCTCGACGTCGACGCGATGAAGCTCGTCTCCGACGGCGTGAACGCGCTGCGCAGCGAGGGCCGCTCGTTCCTCGTGATCACGCACTACCAGCGCCTGCTCGACCACATCGTTCCCGATGTCGTGCACATCATGGCCAACGGTCGCATCATCAAGACCGGCGGTCCCGAGCTCGCGCTCGAGGTCGAGAAGAACGGCTACGCCGACCTGATGTCCGAGGTTTCCTGATGGCTCTTCTGAAAGCGAAAACCGACGCCACCGAGGCGCGTCTGTCGGGGATGCAGATCCCCGAGGGCGGCGCGAACTGGGCTGTCGAGGCACGGCGTGACGCGCTGAACCGCCTGACTGCCATGGGGATGCCGCATCGCCGCGACGAATACTGGCGCTTCACCAACCCGGCGGAGTTTCTTACCGCCGAAACACCCCGTGCCGAGATCGCTCTCGACGCGCCGGGCTTCGAGGATACCGAGGTTCTACGGGTCGTCTTCACCGACGGCGTGTTCGATGCCGAGGCCTCCGACGATCTCGCCCAAGAGGGCCTCGAAATCGAGCGTTTCGCCGATGCCGTGACCAAGGACATCCATTGGATCAAGGGTTTGCTCGGCGTTCTTGAGATCGCAGGGCAGGACCGTGTCGACCGTCCTCTCGCGACGCTCAACACCGCATTCGCCGAAGACGGCCTCGTGCTGCGCGCGACCGCCAAGGTGTCGAAGCCCGTGCATGTCGAGTATCGCCGCCAAGCGGACAACGCCGAAGCGGTGCTGCGCCACATGGTGCGTGTCGAGGACGGTGCCGAGCTGACGCTGCTCGAAAGCGGCGTAGGCGCCGCGCGCCTCAACACCGGCATGGAAGTGGACATCGCCGACAACGGCGCGTTCCACCACGTGCGCATGCAGGGCCGCGACCATGAGCGCCGCGCCGCCACGCATGTCTTTGCGCGGCTCGGGACCGAGAGCACCTTCAAGAGCTTCACCCTCACGCTCAATGGCGTGATGACCCGCAACGAGGTCATCATCACGCTAAAGGGTGACGATGCCATCGCGCATGTGGCTGGTGCCGCCCTCGGTGACGGTCGCGACTTCCACCATGACGACACGGTCTTCGTGACCCATGACGCGGTAAATTGCGAAAGCCGTCAGGTGTTCAAGAAGGTGCTGCGCAACGGTGCCACCGGCGTGTTTCAGGGCAAGATCCTCGTGCAGCCCGGCGCGCAGAAGACCGACGGTTACCAGATCAGCCAGTCGCTGCTGCTCGATGAGGACGCCAACTTCCTCGCCAAGCCGGAGTTGGAAATCTATGCCGACGACGTGCAGTGCAGCCACGGCTCGACTTCGGGCGCCATCGACGACACGGCGCTGTTCTACCTGAAATCGCGCGGCATTCCCGAGGACAAGGCGCAGGACCTTCTGGTTCTGGCCTTCGTCGCCGAGGCGCTGGCCGAGATCGAGGACGAGGATCTGGCCGAGACGCTGCGCACGCAGCTCGCGGGCTGGCTCGAGCGGCGCCGCTGAGATGGCGGTGTCCTCGGACATTCTGAGGACCTGGCGCCATCCGCGCCGGGTCGTGGCCGACCTGCTCGACCAAGGGCAGCGCGAGGACCGGGCCATCGCCTTCCTGATGGCCGGTTGCGGGCTGATCTTCGTCGCGCAGTGGCCGCGGCTGGCCCGGGTGGCGCATGAAACCGGCGACGAGCTGTCCAAGCTCGTCGCCTATGAGCTGGTGGCGTGGATCTTCTTCTGGCCGCTGATGTTCTATGCCGTGGCGGGGCTGAGCTGGCTGGTGCTGCGCATGGCAAAGCGTCGCATCTCTGCCTATTCGGCGCGGCTCGCGCTGTTCTGGGCGTTTCTCGCGGCGACGCCTGCGGGGTTGCTTTACGGGCTTCAGACCGGGCTCAACGGGCCGGGGCCTGCGGCGCATGTCGTGGGCGCGATCTGGATCGCGGCGTTTTTCTGGTTCTGGGCGCAGGGCCTGCGCGCTGCCGTCGCGCATCAAGGCTGAAACCATGTGGACCTATCTGACAGACCTTCTGCGCCTGAGCCTGCGCGCCCCCGGCGATGCCGCAGCGCGGCTGCTCGGCAGCTTTCCGGGCGCCGCCGCCACATGGCAGGCGCTCATCCTCGTCATCTGCCTGAGCGTGGTGCTTACCGCGCTGATCCAGGGCGCGATGCCGATGATGCCGGTGGACGCCACCGGCGCGTCCTTTGGCCTGTCACCCTTCGGCTACGCAGGGCTCTTGGGCGTGTCGCTGGTGTTGCTGGCGGGCGGGGTGACGGCGACGGGGCGGATCCTGGGCGGCGTCGGGCGCTTCGCCTCGGCGCTGGCGCTCGTGGTCTGGCTCGAGGTGCTGGCCATGGCGCTGCGGCTGGTGCAGGGGGTGCTGATCCTCGTGCTGCCGCCGCTTGCGGGGCTTGTGGGCCTCGCGGGGCTGGTCTGGCTGTTCTGGTGCCTCGCGCGTTTCGTTCAGGTGCTGCACGGCTTTCGCGGCATCGGTCGCGCCATGGTCGCGCTGTTTCTTGCCTTCATCGCCATTGGCACGGCGCTCGCGCTGTTGCTGGCGCTCACCGGGCTGACCGCCCAGGGAGGACTGCCCAATGTATGACGTGGACGAGGTCCGGGCCCAATTCCCGATCCTGTTGCGCAAGGTCAACGGCGTGCCGTTGGTCTATCTCGACAACGGCGCCTCGGCGCAAAAGCCGCAGGTGGTGATCGACGCGATCACCCGTGGCTATGCCGAGGAATACTCAAACGTGCACCGCGGCCTGCACACGCTCTCGACCATCTCGACCGAGAAATACGAGGGCACCCGCGACGTGGTGCGCAAGTTTCTTGGCGCACCGAGCCAGGAGGAGATCATCCTCAACACCGGCACGACCGAGGGCATCAATATGGTCGCCTATGGCTGGGCCATGCCGCGCATGGAGCCGGGCGACGAGATCGTGCTGTCGATCATGGAGCACCACGCCAACATCGTGCCGTGGCATTTCCTGCGCGAACGGCAGGGCGTGGTGATCAAATGGGTCGAGACGGATGCCAACGGCGACCTCGACCCGCAAGCGGTGATCGACGCGATCGGCCCGAAGACCAAGCTCGTCGCCGTTACCCACATGTCGAACGTGCTGGGCACGGTGGTCGACGTGAAGGCGATCTGCGACGGCGCGCGCGCCAAGGGCGTGCCGGTGCTGGTCGATGGCAGCCAGGCCGCCGTGCACCAGCGCGTCGACGTTCAGGAGATCGGCTGCGACTTCTACGCGATCACCGGCCACAAGCTCTATGGCCCCTCGGGGGCGGGCGCGATCTTCGTGAAGAAGGAACGCATGGCCGAGATGCGTCCCTTCATGGGCGGCGGCGACATGATCGATCATGTCGGCCGCGACGAGATCACCTACAACGTGGCCCCGATGAAGTTCGAGGCGGGTACGCCGTCGATCGTGTCGACCATCGGCATGGGCGTGGCACTCGACTGGATGATGGCCCTCGGCATGGATGACATCGCCGCCCACGAACGCCGTCTGCGAGACCGGGCGATCGAGCGGTTCAAGGGGCTGAACTGGCTCAATGTGCAGGGCACTTCGGCGGGCAAGGGGGCGATTTTCTCGCTCACCATCGAGGGCGGCGCGCATGCGCATGACATCTCGACCGTGCTCGACAAGAAAGGTATCGCCGTGCGCGCGGGCACCCATTGCGCGATGCCGCTGATGACGCATCTGGGCGTCGGCGCCACCTGCCGCGCCTCCTTCGGCCTCTACAATACCGAAGCCGAAGTCGACCGCCTCGTCGAGGCCTTGGAGCTGTGCCACGAGTTGTTCGGCTGAGATGGAATTGACGCGGGGGCGGTGGCGAAAAGCCGTTGCACCCGCGCCCGGTTTCGCCTATCGAACGCCCATTGGCACCCGTAGCTCAGCTGGATAGAGCGCTGCCCTCCGAAGGCAGAGGCCACAGGTTCGAATCCTGTCGGGTGCACCAAATTTCCCTCTTAAAATTAAGCTTTTTATGACAGCGCTGAGCGTCGAAGCGCGCTTGCGCAGCTGCTTGCACCTCCAATGCGTTTCGCTTTCGGTACAAACCCCGTACAGGCCCGTCGCAGGGGTCGAGCAGGTAGTCGTACTGCGGTCATGCTTCCAATCCACCAGCTGTGGCTGGCGTGACTCGCTATAGGCAGCATCCCGAGATTGAGCCGAGGAGGACGGCTGGTCGCGCATGCCGTTATCGTGGGACCGAAGGACCAGACACGTTGATGATCGCGCCACTATTGTGGTTACAACCAACCACAAGCCGTTTGTCCTCTTCGAGCCTGAACTGACCGCGACGTGGGAGGACATCTCCGCAGGCGTGACATCGGCGCGTTTGTCGCAGCTGACCTGAAGTAGCATGGTTAAATCCCTGCCGAGACCAGCCATTGGCTCCGGGAGGTCTTCCACCGCGCATATTTCCCAAAGCTGCCGTTCAGGATGAGCGCAGCAAGACAAACACCGGAAGGCCCGCTGAGCGGACCTTCCGGACCTTCGCTGCACCTGTGTAATATCCGCCGCACCTGCAAGGGCCCTTTGGAAGAAGGGCAAGAAGCGGCGGTTCGCGCGAACGGCCGCTTCGATGGTAGGGCTTAGACGTGCTTCCGGGAGGCCTCGAAGTCGGCCCTCAGAGGCGCGGTGTCGTAGATGATGGTCATCCGGGCGAAGCGCTGCCGGTCCTCGGCCAGCTCAAAGACATCGACGCATTCGAACTCCACGACCTTGCCGCTGGCCAGGGTCCAGACGTAGCGGAAATGCAGCGCGACGGACCGGCCCCCGGCCGATCTGTCGAAGACGTTGAGGAGCGTCGTCTCCGACCGGGAGGTGTCCGCGAAAAGCGCGGCATAGAAATCGTGCGCGGGCCGGACGCCGTAGAGCGGCGACACGATCTCGGCGTCGGAGGTGAATAGGGCGCGCACGCCCTCCAGATCGCCCGTGTTCAGGGCGTCGAGGTAGCGGTGGCAGAGGTCATCGAGGGTCATTCCGGTCTCCTTTGGGGAACCAAGCCCGGACGCCTCTGAACTGATCGAGCCGCCCATGGGCGGCGGCTTCTCTGATCGTCACGCATCATCGAGCCGCCGTCAGGGACGGCGGTAATAGCTCGAGGTCTGATGGCAACGGATCATCGGGCCTCGGTATCTGTCCCATCGAGACCTGTCAAAACTATTCGCCGTTGCCAGAAGATTGGTGACGACTTTCTGGGAGCTTCCGCGACAGGCGACAGCTTATTCGCTCCATACCACCTGACCCGACAGGCGGGCGATCAGGAAGTCCATGAAGATCCGGGTTTTCGGGGTTAGCACGTTGGTGCGCGGATAGACCAGCCAGAGCACCGAGCGGTCGTTCATTTTCCACTCCGGCAGAACCCGGACAAGCCGGCCCGCGGCCAGTTCATGGGCGACGTTCCACAGAGAGTTCATCGACAGCCCGGCTCCCGCAAGGGTCGCTTCGCGCTGCGCATCGCCGTCATCCACGATGGTCCGGCAGCTCATGCGGGCGGGGTCGAGCAGGGCTTGCTCTCCGGCAGCATTCACCAGTTCCCGTGGCTCGAGGTTGCTCCAGGCGATGAGCTGGTGGCCCGCCAGATCCGCCGGCGTGGCCGGGGTGCCGTGCGCCTCGAGATAGGCCGGCGACGCGCAAAGAACCCGGGTGTCGTCGGCGAGCTTGCGCCCCTTCAGGCTGCTGTCGCTCAGCGGCCCGCTGCGCAGGGCCAGATCGAAGCTGCCCTCGATCGCGTCGAAGCGCGTGTCGGACAGGCGCAGGTCGAGGGTGAGATCGGGATAGAGCTCGTGGAACTCGGGCAGCAGCGGCATGATGTGCAGCTGCGCGAAGCTGCTGGGTGCTGCGAAGCGCAGCGTGCCCTTCGGGCCGGCATCGCTGCCTCCCATGGCAGCCCGGGCCGCATCGGCTTGGGCAAGGATCTCGCGGGCATAGGGCAGGAAATCAGACCCCTCCAGCGACAGCGACACCTTGCGGGTGGTCCGGCGCAGAAGCTCCACGTCGAGCTCCTGCTCCAGTTTGGCAAGACGCGCGCTCGCGACCGCGGGGGCGAGGCCCAGCTCGCGCCCTGCGGCGGAGATATTGAGCCGTTCGGCCGCCATCACGAAGAGACGCAGGTTGTCGGTGTCCATGGTGATTATATCCCAATTCCGAATAATCAAATCCGGAAACTGCCGGTTTCGCAGGAAATCGCAAGAGATATCTTGGGGACAACGGAATGACGTCATCAAGGACATGACAGATGAAGGCGATCGGCTATCGCGCAGCGGGCGCGGCGGACACTCTTGAGATATTCGACGCGGACCGGCCCGAGGTGCGGCCGCGCGACCTGCTGGTCGAGGTCAGGGGCGTCTCGGTCAACCCGGTGGACGTCAAGCTGCGCGCGGCAGTGCAGCCCGAGGGCGGTATGCGGATCTTGGGCTTCGATGCAGCCGGGGTCGTGGTGGAAATCGGCGACGAGGTCACGGGCTACGCGGTGGGTGACGAGGTCTTCTATGCCGGTGACGTCACCCGTGCCGGCACGAATGCCGCGCTTCATGCGGTCGACGAACGGATCGTCGGGCGCAAGCCCGCCAGCCTCGATTTCGCCGAAGCCGCCGGCCTGCCGCTGACCACGATCACGGCGTGGGAGATGCTGTTCGAGTCCTTCCGCCTGACCGAAGGGGGCGGCACCGGTCAGACCCTGCTCGTCATCGGTGGGGCCGGTGGCGTGGGGTCGATCCTGATCCAGCTCGCCAAGGCGCTGACCGGTCTCACGGTGATCGCGACCGCCTCGCGTCCCGAGACGCAGGATTGGGTGCGCGAGATGGGCGCCGATCACGTGGTGGATCACCGCGGCGATCTCGCGGCGCAGGTGGCCGAGCTGGGTCTGACGCCTGGCTATGTGGCCGCGCTGACCGCGACGGATCAGCACTGGCCCGCAATCATCGAGCTGATCGCACCGCGCGGCCAGATCGCGCTGATCGACGACCCCGAGGCGCTGGATATCAAGCCTGCGAAGCCCAAGGCATTGAGCATCCACTGGGAGTTCATGTTCACCCGCTCGATGTTCGGGACCGGGGATATCGGCGCCCAGCGGGAGCTGCTCAACCGCGTGTCGGAGATGATCGACGCGGGCAGGTTGCAATCCACGGTGACCGAGCGGCTGGGCCCGCTCAGCATTGAAGCCTTACGCGCCGCGCATCTGCGGCAGGAAAGCGGCCGGGTGATCGGCAAGCAGGTTCTGGACGGGTTCTGAGGCTGTGCAACAAGGAGACCTGAGGTGTTGGACGAGACCGGACCCGCAGCCTTTCCGAGCCTGAACCGCGCCTACAACACCGTCTTCAAACCGGGACGGATGAGCATCGGGCTGGTCGTTCCGCTCGAAGCCTACCCGAATGCTGCCGTCCCCGATATGGCGCGTCACATCGAGCGGGCGCGGCTGGCCGACAGCCTCGGCTTCTCGGCGCTGTGGCTGCGGGACGTGCCGTTCAACGTGCCCTCCTTCGGAGATGCCGGGCAGGTCTTCGATCCCTTCGTCTATCTCGGGGCACTGGCCGCCTTGACCCACGACATTGCGCTCGGCGTGGCCAGCATTGTCCTGCCACTGCGCCACCCGGCCCATGTGGCCAAGGCCGCCGCTTCCGCGGATGTGCTTTCGGGCGGGCGCCTTCTGCTCGGTGTCGCCTCGGGTGACAGGCCGGAGGAATATCCGGCGCTCGACATGAGCTTCGAGGATCGTGGCGAGAGGTTCCGCGACAGCGTGGGCTACATCCGGGCGATGGCCGAGGATTACCCGGGCCGCGACACAGCGCATGGAACGCTGTCGGGCGGAATCGACATGTTGCCCAAGCCCGCGAGCGGCCGCCTGCCGCTTCTGATCACGGGTGGCAGCCAGCAATCTCCCGACTGGGTCGCGCGGAACGGCGACGGCTGGATGACCTATCCGCGCGACGCGGCGACGCAGGGCCGCGTGGTCGACGAGTATCGCCGCCGGATCGCCGAAGCCGGTCTGCCCGACAAACCGGTGATGCAATCGCTCTACGTGGATCTCGCCAGCCAGGCGGGTGCGCCGCCCCAGCCGATCCATCTCGGCTTTCGGTCGGGCACGGACCACCTGCGGCGCTACCTGACGCAGATCCGCGACCTCGGCATCAACCACGTTGCCCTGAACCTGCGGTTCAACGGCGCGGAAATCGAGGACACCATGCGGCGGCTGGCGGACGAGATCCTGCCGGACGTTCACAGCTGAGGAGACACCAATGACCAAGACGATCCTGATCACCGGCGCGACCGACGGCATCGGCCTGCTGACCGCAAAGACGCTGGCCGCCCAAGGCCACACCATCCTGCTTCACGGGCGCAGCGCCGAAAAGCTGGAAGCTGCCGCGCGGGAGGTGGACGGTGCCCCCGAGACGTTCCGTGCCGACCTGTCCCGCCTCGACGAGGTCGCGGCGCTTGCCGAAGACATCCAGAGCCGCCACGACCGCATCGACGTGCTGATCAACAACGCGGGCGTCCTCAAGACCCCCCGGGCCCGGACGCCCGAGGGGCTCGACACCCGCTTCGTCGTCAACACCCTCGCGCCCTATCTGCTGACTCGGCGGTTGCTGCCGATCATCCCGAAGGATGGACGCGTCGTAAACCTGTCCTCGGCGGCCCAGGCGCCGGTGGATACGAACGCCCTGCGCGGCAGGCATGCGCTCGATCACATGGCCGCCTACGCCCAGAGCAAGCTCGCCCTCACGATCTGGACGCAGGAGATGGCCCGTGCCCATCCAGACGGCCCGGCCTTCATCGCCGTGAACCCCGGCTCCCTGCTGGCCTCGAAAATGGTCAAGGAGGGCTTCGGCGTTGCGGGCAACGACCTGTCGATCGGGGCCGACATCCTGAACCGCGCCGCGCTGTCGGACGAGTTCGCCAAGGCCTCCGGCCGCTATTTCGACAATGACAGCGGCCGCTTCGCGCAGCCCCACTCGGCGGCAAGTGACAAGAGCCAGGTCACCGCGGTCATGGAGGCGATCCGCGACCTCACCGGCGAAGCAGGACGCGGCTGAAAATAGGTTTGGAGATCGCGGCAGGGCCGCCTTAACATCCGCGGCGGAGGAGAAATGACGGTAGGCACCCCAGACGCCCGGGCAGAGATCGCGGCCTCGTGGGAGCGCTGCGCGCGGCGGCACGACCGATCCTGCGCCTGCGCCTGCGAAAGGGTGCCGGGCCCAAAACTCTCGACGCGAGACAGGCGCAGACAGGTCGCGGCAGCTGAAGACGGGGAGCTGCCGACAAAAGGATTATATCCCGCTCCCGAAAACTGAACTCCGATCTGGGTGGATTATATCCTTAGTGCCGTTCGCGTATCTCCTGACCAACGCAACACTCGGCAGGAGATACCGATGAAAGCCATGACTCTGAACGACTACGGCACCGAGGCGTCCTTCCAAGAGGCCGACATGCCGCGCCCGCAGCCCGCCTCCGGCCAAGTCCTCGTCCGCGTCAAGGCGACAAGCGTCAACACGATCGACACGATGATCAAGGCCATGGGCAAGGATCTGCCCCTCTCACCTGATCTGCCGGCCGTGCTGGGCATGGATTTCGCCGGCATCATCAAGGAGGTCGGTGAAGGCGTGACCGGCTATGCCGTGGGCGACGAGGTCTATGGCTGCGCGGGCGGGTTGGCCTCGCTTCAGGGCGCGCTGGCGGAGTTCATCCCCGCCGACGCCCGGTTGATCGCGCCCAAGCCCAAGACGCTGTCGATGCGCGAGGCCGCTGCCTTGCCGCTGGTCGGCATCACGGCCTGGGAAGGGCTGGAGCGCGCGGGCGTCGGCGCCGGTCAGAAGGTGCTCGTGCAGGGCGGGGCGGGCGGCGTCGGGCATCTCGCCGTGCAACTGGCGCGTCACCTCGGGGCCGAAGTCTCCGCGACGGGCACCGGCGATAGCCAGCTTTCGGTGATCGAAGGCTACGAGGCCCGGCCCATCGACTTCATGGCCGAAAAGATCGAGGACTACGTCGCGGCCCACACCGGCGGAACCGGCTTCGACGCGATCTTCGACACGGTCGGCGGGGCCAACCTCACGAACTCCTTCGCGGCCGCGGCGCTGAACGCCCATGTGGTCACAACGGTCGCCCTGTCGGAAATCGACCTGTCACCCGCCCACTTCAAGGGGCTCTCCCTGCACATCGTCTTCATGCTGCTGCCCATGCTGCACGACGTCCGGCGTGAAGTTCATGGTGAGATCCTCGCGAAGCTCTCCAAACTGGTCGATGCCGGTGCAGTGAAGCCGCTGCTGGACGAACAAACCTTCGCTTTGACGCAGGTCGGCGAGGCCTATGCTCGGCTGCAAAGCGGTCAGGCGATCGGCAAGGTGGTCGTGGAGGTCTGATCCTCATGTGCGGGCCGGGCGTCCAGGCGCCCGGTCATTCCTTCTGCAAAGCACGTCGCCCCACATTAGGTGTATGGTCCCGGGAAGCGGTAGTACGATATCCGCCTCTGAGATGGAGACGGTATGGGATAGGTTATCTACGGCAGCGCCCGAACGACAGCGGCAGGTCGTCGAGCAATCCAAGGTAGTGAAGCGAGCGTAAGGCAGCTTGCCCGGCGATCTCGACGACGTCGCCTGGTCCCAAACCACCAAGCTGTTCCAGCGGATGAGCGGCGCTTTGGACCCGCAGCGCGGTCGGGGCATGTTCAGCACCTTCCATGCCGGTCATCTCCTCCTGAAGTGGCCGCTCGATCATGTCTTCCACGACAACTCATTCACCTCGGTGGAGCTAAAGCGCCTTCTCAACATCGGGTCGGATCACTTCCCAGTTCTCGTCGAGCTTCAGTACGAGCCGAGGGCCGAAGCGGAGCAGGAAGCGCCTGAAGCTGACCAAGCAGATCGCGAGGAAGCGAAGGAAATGATCGAAGAAGGGCGCAAGGCCGTGGGCTGAGGCCCGCGCCAATCGCCGATTGCAGGCCGAAGCATTCGGGCGGCGGCCGGGCCGGAATGCCTTGCAGACCTGTCCGGCCGGGATATCCTTTGGTTTCGCAGGCATTTTTCGCCAATCAGACGCCAAGGGCCGTTTTCGCCGCCACCCGGAACCCCGGGCGGCGGCGGAGGATCAGCGTTTCTTCATCGCCTCGAGCAGGGCCGAGCCGAACGCGCCGGGCTGGTCATCGCTCTTGGGCGATCCGCCCTTCGGGCCGGATTTGCGGGGCGGGGGCCCGGACTTTCGTGGAGCGTCCTGCCGCGGCTCCTGCCGCTGAGCGCCGCGCGCGTTGCGATCTTCCTTGGCCGAGACGCGGCTGTCCTTGCGCATCGTCAGGCCGATGCGCTTGCGCGCCACATCCACCTCGGTCACGCGCACCTGCACCACGTCGCCCGCCTTCACCACCTCGTGCGGGTCTTTTACGAAACGATCCGCCAACTGGCTCACATGGACGAGCCCGTCCTGATGCACGCCGATGTCCACGAAGGCCCCGAAGGCGGCGACGTTGGTCACCGTACCTTCGAGCTTCATGCCCTCGCGCAGGTCGCCGATCTGCTCGATCCCTTCGGCGAAACTCGCCGTCTTGAAGGTGGGGCGCGGGTCGCGACCGGGTTTTTCCAGTTCGGCAAGGATGTCGCGCACGGTCGGAAGGCCGAAATGGTCGTCGACATAGGCCTCGGCGCGCACGTCCTTCAGCACCTTGGGATCGGCCTGAAGATCGCGTAGATCGCGGCCACAGTCGGCCACGATCCGCCGCGCCACGCCGTAGGCTTCGGGGTGGACCGCCGAGGCGTCGAGCGGCTCGCGGCCGTCGCGAATCCGCAAGAAACCGGCGCATTGCTCGAAGGCGCGGGGGCCGAGACGGGCGACCTTCAGAAGGTCCTTGCGCGTGGTGAAGGCCCCGGCCTGATCGCGATGCGCGACGATCGAGTCCGCCAGCCCCGGGGTGAGACCCGAGACATGCGCCAAAAGCGGCGCGGAGGCGGTGTTGAGATCGACCCCGACCGCGTTCACGGCGTCCTCGACGACCGCCTCGAGCGATTTCGACAGGCGACGCTGATCGACGTCGTGCTGATATTGGCCGACGCCGATGCTCTTGGGCTCGATCTTCACGAGTTCGGCGAGCGGGTCCTGAAGACGGCGGGCGATGGACACCGCCCCGCGCAGCGACACGTCAAGATCTGGAAACTCCCGGGAGGCCAACTCTGAGGCGGAATAGACCGAGGCCCCCGCTTCGCTGACAATGACCTTGGTCGGTTTTTTCACGTCACTTGGCAGCAGGGCGAGCGTGTCGGTGACCAGCTTTTCGGTCTCGCGCGAGGCGGTGCCGTTGCCGATCGCGATGAGTTCGATCCCGTGCGCCTTGATAAGCCGCAGGATCGTTGCTTGCGCGCCAGTCACGTCCTTGCGGGGCTGGAAGGGATAGAGCGTGTCGGTGGCCAGAACCTTGCCGGTGGCGTCGATCACGGCGGCCTTCACGCCGGTGCGAATGCCCGGATCGAGGCCCAAGGTAGGCCGGGCCCCGGCGGGGGCGGCCAGCAGGAGATCCTTGAGATTGCGCGCAAAGACGTTCGTGGCCTCTTCGTGGGCGCGGGCGCGCAATTCGGCCACGAGTTCGGTCATCATGGTGGTCGAGAGTTTCACCCGCCACGCCCAGCTTGCGACATCGCGCAGCCAGCGGTCGCCAGGACCGTTTCCCGTGGGCTGCAGGCGCGCGGCGACCATGGCTTCGCAGCGCGGCTCGCCGACCTCCTTGTCGGGGCCGATGTCGAACCTCAGGACACCTTCCTTCATCGCGCGCATCAGTGCGAGGGCGCGGTGCGACGGCATGGCCGCCCATTTTTCGGAGTGGTTGAAATAGTCGGAGAACTTGGCCCCGGCCTCTTCCTGACCGGGCACGACCTTGGCCGTCACGATGGCGTCGCGGCGCAAGAAGCTCCGCAGGTCGCCAAGCAGATCGGCGGTCTCGGACAGCTCTTCGACGAGGATGTCGCGCGCCCCGTTCAGCGCCTCCTTCACGTCTGGCACCGTCTCGTTCACATAGGGCTTGGCGAGCGTCTCTGGGTCGCGGCTTCGATCCGCCATGATCGCGTCGCGCAGGGGTTCGAGCCCATTTTCGCGTGCGATCATCGCCTTGGTGCGGCGCTTGGGCTTGTAGGGCAGGTAGATGTCTTCGAGCTGCACCTTGGTTTCGGCGGCGTCGATCGCGCGGGCCAGCGCCTCGGTAAGCTTGTCCTGCTCGCGGATCGACTTGAGGATCGCGTCGCGCCGGTCGTCGAGCTCGCGCAGATAGGTCAGCCGTTCGGCAAGCGTGCGCAGCTGCGCGTCGTCGAGCCCGCCCGTGGCTTCCTTGCGGTAGCGCGCGATGAAGGGGACCGTCGCACCCTCGTCGAGAAGCTTGATCGCGGCCGCGACTTGGGTCGCGTTCGCCCCGATGTCCTGGCCGATGGTCCGGTTGATACGGGTGGTGCGATCCATGGTGGTCCTTTCATCCCTAGAGCGGTCTTCTTACGCCTGCGGATCGGCTGGCAAAAGGGTCGCGTCGATGGCTTTGGTCGCGTCAGCGTCGCGCCGCACGGGCCATCCCATGCCCGCCCGTGCCCGCGCGCAGGTTGAGGTAGTTGCCCGCAAGGATCAGCGCGGCCCCGAGCACCACCCAGACCCCGATCGGCTCGCCGTAGGCCAAAAACCCGACCACCGCGATCACCGGCAGGCGCAGAAAGTCGAAGGGCATCACCAGCGTCGCCGGAGCGAGGCGCAGCGCGCTCGCGATGCAAAAATGCGCCGACAACCCCGCAGCCGCGATCAGGGCAATCCACGGCAAGGTGGTGGCCGAGGGCAAGGCTATGTCGCCGTCGAGGGCGGCACAGGCAAATCCGAAGACAGCTTGGCTCAGCGTCATCCACCACAGGATTTCGGCGGTGCTCACCTGCACGGTGAGCTTCTTGGTCAGGATGTAGGTGAAGGCAAAGCCCACGGCGCAGCCTGCGGCCGCAAGCAGGGCAGGCGAGATCGGAGCAGCACCGGGGCGCGCGACCAGCAGAATGCCTGCAAAGCCCAGAAGGGCGGCCAGAGCGCGCGGCCCGGTCAGACGTTCGCCAAGCAGCAGGGGCGACAGCACCAGTGCCCAGAGCGGGGCCGTGAATTCGAGCGCGAAGACCTGTGCCAAGGGCAGGGAGATGATGGCGTAGAACCACAGGTTCTGGGCCGTGAAATGCGCGAGGTTGCGCGCAAGGTGCAGCTCGGGCCGCCTCAGGCCGACCATGCCCCACCGACCGCGCAGGCCGAGCGTGGCGGCGACGATGCCGGCCCCGATGACCGAACGGTAGGCCATGATCTCGAAGGTATCGAGTTCGAACGACACGGCACGGCCCGCCACGGCCATCGAGGTGAAGGCCGCCACGGCCCCCATCATCCATGCCGCCGCCCGAAGCGCCTGCGATCCGGTCTCCGTCGCGATCCGCGTGCTCATCCCGCCCTCCCGTGCTCCCGATCGATTGCTAGCGCAGCGATACGCGCTTGCCCATGGCCCCCGGGCGCGCCTCGGCACCCCTGCGCGAACCGGGGGTAAGGTCGAACCCGTTTGACCCGTCGGCGCGGGCGGCCTAGAAGTCGACAACACTTCCGATACAGCGGGACACGCCTTGACCGACGCCAGCATCATCCGCCACGACTGGACCCGCGCCGAGGCGCAGGCGCTCTTCGACCAGCCGTTCAACGACCTGCTGTTCCAAGCCCAGACCGTGCACCGGCAGAACTTCGACCCCAACAAGGTCCAGCGCAGCCGGCTCAGCAACATCAAGACCGGCGGCTGCGCCGAGGATTGCGCCTATTGCAGCCAGTCGGCGCGCAACGGCTCGCATCTTCCGGCTTCCAAGTTGATCGAGGTCGAACGCGTGCTGTCCGAGGCGCGCCGCGCCAAGGAGCAGGGCTCGACCCGCTTTTGCATGGGTGCGGCCTGGCGCTCGCCCAAGGAACGCGACATGGACCAGCTCGTCGCCATGGTCGAGGGCGTGCGCGCCATGGGCATGGAGACCTGCATGACGCTGGGCATGCTCGAGGACGATCAGGTGATCCGCCTCAAGGGCGCGGGGCTCGACTATTACAACCACAACATCGACACCTCGGAGCGGTATTACCCCGAGGTGATCACCACCCGCACCTTCGCCGACCGGATCGACACGCTGAACCGCGTGCGCGAGGCCGGGATCAAGGTCTGCTCGGGCGGCATCCTCGGCATGGGCGAGACCGAGATGGACCGGATCGACATGCTTCTGGCGCTGGCCAATCTGGCCGAGCACCCCGACAGCGTGCCGATCAACCAACTGATGCCGATGCCCGACACGCCGCTGGCGGATGCCGAGCCGGTGGACGGGATCGACTTCGTCCGCGTGATCGCTCTGGCGCGGATCCTGATGCCGAAAGCGCATCTGCGCCTCTCCGCCGGACGCACCGCGATGAGCGAGGAGACGCAGGCGCTGTGTTTCTTTGCAGGCGCCAACTCGATCTTCTCGGGCGACGTGCTGCTCACCGCGCAGAACCCCGGCGAGGATCGCGACAGCGTCCTGTTCGGTCGGCTCGGGCTCGAGCCGATGGAGCTTGGCGAGACCGGGGCGCGATGAGCCCGGCGGCCTCACGGGGCCGCCCCGGATTTGCGCGCCACGCCGAGGCGCTCGACGCGCTCGGAGCGCGCGGCCGCAGGCGGGTGCTGATGCCCCGCGCGGGGCGGGATTTTTCCTCGAACGACTACCTCGGGCTCGCGGGCTCCGATCTCTTGCGCGTGGCCGCGCGGGAGGCGCTCGACCGGGGCGTCGCGCTGGGATCGGGCGGCTCGCGGCTGCTGCGCGGCAACGATGCCGAGCACGAGGCGCTGGAGCGCGAGGCGGCGGCGTTCTTCGACGCGCCTGCCGCACTCTACATGGGCGCGGGGTTTCCGGGCAACGTGGCGATTTTCTCGAGTCTGCCGATGCAGGGCGATCTGGTGTTGCACGACGCGCTGGTCCACGCCAGCGCGCATGACGGGATGCGGCTTGGCCGGGCCGAAACGCTTGGCTTCGCGCACAACGACGCAGACGCCGCGCGCGACGCGCTGCGCGGCTGGCGCGCGCGGGGCGGCATGGGCCGGGTCTGGATCGCTTGCGAGAGCCTCTATTCGATGGAGGGCGACCTTGCGCCGCTCGATGACCTCGCCGCCGTTGCGGCCGAGGACGGCGCGGTGCTGGTGGTCGACGAGGCGCATGCCACCGGGCTTTACGGTCGCCGGGGGCAGGGCCGGGCGCACGGGCTCGACCCGTCGGTCGATGTGGTAACGCTGCACACCTGCGGCAAGGCGCTCGGCGGCGCGGGCGGGCTGGTCTGCGCCGATGCGGTGCTGATCGACACTCTGGTGAACCGGGCGCGCAATTTCGTATTCTCCACCGCACCTTCGCCGCTCGATGCCGCCGTCGTGCGCGCGGCGCTGCGGCTTATGGCCGAGCGGCCCGACCTGCGCGAGACGGCGTGGCACGGCATCCGCCATGCCCATGACGCGGCCCGGCGAGCGGGGATTGGCGATTTCGACACGCAGATCCTGCCGGTGATCGTGGGCGAGGATGCCGAGGCACTGGCCTTGGCAAACGCGCTTCAGGCGCGCGGCCACGACGTGCGCGCGATCCGACCGCCAACCGTGCCGCGCGGCACGGCGCGGCTTCGGATCTCGATCACCCCCAATGTCACGACCGACGAGATCGACGCGCTCCTTGCCGATCTCACGGATATCCGAAAGGCCGCAGCATGACCCCTATCGTCGTCACCGGCACCGACACCGGCATCGGCAAGACCGTGGTGTCCGCCGGTCTCGTGCAGGCGCTTGGCGCGCTGTACTGGAAGCCGGTGCAATCCGGGCTTGAGGAAGAGACCGACAGCGAGATCGTCGCGCGCCTTTCGGGTGCGCGCGTGCTGCCCGAGGCGGTGCGCCTGTCGCTGCCGGCAAGCCCGCATATCTCGGCCGAGGCCGAGGGTGTGCGAATCGACGTGCACGCGCTGCGCCTGCCTGAAACCTCCGGGCCGCTGGTGGTCGAGGGCGCGGGCGGTGTCATGGTGCCGCTCGACAACGACACGACTTTCCTCGATCTCTTTGCCCGCTGGCGCGCGCCGGTGGTGCTCGTTGCACGCACGGCTCTGGGGACGATCAACCACACGCTGCTTTCGCTTGCGGCGCTGCGCGGGGCGGGTGTTCCGGTCGCGGGCGTGATCTTCGTGGGCGAGGCCGCGCCGCGCGTGGAGCGGACCATCGCCGAAATGGGCGAGGTGGCGCATCTGGGTCGGCTCGAGCGGCTCGACCCGCTTGACCGCGACACGCTGCGCGAGGGGGTTCGCGGCATCGACATTTCCGCGATCCGCGCCGCGATGGAGGCCGCATGACCGACGCCGAGTTCGACCGCGATCATCTTTGGCATCCCTATACCAACGTCATGGCCCCGGGGCCGACCTACATGGTCGAAAGCGCCGAAGGGGCCTGGATCACGCTCAGCGACGGCACACGGATGATCGACGCCATGTCGTCGTGGTGGTGCACCATCCACGGCCACCGCCACCCGGCGATCACGCGCGCGATGCACGATCAGATCGACCGCCTGCCGCATGTCATGTTCGGTGGGCTGACCCATGCTCCGGCGGTCGAGCTGGGCCGCAGGCTGGTGGCGATGACGCCCAAAGGCCTCGACCATGTGTTCTACTGCGACAGCGGCTCGGTCGCGGTCGAGGTGGCGATGAAGATGGCGGTGCAGCACCAGCTCGCCGCAGGCTATCCCGGACGCGTTCGCTTTGCGACACCGCGCGGCGGCTATCATGGCGACACTTGGAAGGCGATGAGCGTCTGCGACCCGGTGAACGGGATGCACCACCTGTTCGAGGGCGCGCTCAACGTCCAATACTTCGCGCCGCGCCCGCCCGTGGCGTTGGGCGAGGACTGGCCCGAGGACGATGAGGCGAACGGCATCGCGGCGCTGTCGCGGCTCTTGCACGAACATGGCGACAGCATCGCCGGGTTGATCCTCGAGCCGATGGTGCAAGGCGCGGGCGGCATGCGGTTCTACCACCCCGAATACCTGCGCCGGGCGCGCGGGCTGTGCGACGAACTGGGCATCCTGCTCATCTTCGACGAGATCGCCACCGGCTTTGGCCGCACCGGCGAGATGTTCGCCGCCGATCTCGCGGGCGTGGCCCCCGACATCATGTGTCTGGGCAAGGCGCTGACCGGCGGGCATCTGTCCTTCGCCGCCGTGATGGCCTCGGGCGAGGTGGCGCGCATGATCGGTTCGGGCACGCCGGGGCTGTTCATGCACGGCCCGACCTTCATGGGCAATCCGCTGGCCTGCGCCGCCGCCTGCGCCAGCCTTGACCTTTTGGCCGACGGCGCATGGCGCGACCGCGTCGCCGCCATCTCGCGGCAGATGCGAGGGGCGCTGGCGCCCGCGCGCGATCTGCCGGGCGTCGCGGATGTGCGGGTGCTCGGGGCGATCGCCGTGATCGAGATGGATCACGAGGTCAGCGCCGACACCGCGCATCCGATCTCTCGCGACACCGGGGTCTGGCTGCGCCCCTTCGGGCGCAACATCTATGCGATGCCACCCTTCATTCTTAACAGAGATGAGGTCGCCCGCGTCTGCGCCGCGATGATCCGCCTCGCGGGCGAGCTATAGCGGCATGCGGGTGCGGTGGCTGGCCGGGCCAAGCGATGCGTCCGAGGTGGTCGTCGTCTTTGGCGGCTGGGCCGCCGGGGCGGGGCCGCTGGCGCATATTGCGGGCCGGTGCGACGTGGTGTTCTGCGACGACGGGCGCGATCTCGGCACCGATCTGCCGCCACTCGAAGCCTATTCGACCCGCAGCCTCGTCGCATGGTCCTTTGGCGTCGCGGCCTATGCCCATTGGCAGGCTGGGCGGTCGCCCCGATTTCACCGCCGCGTCGCGCTGTGCGGCAGCCCCGCACCGGTGGACCGCCATCTCGGTATTCCTCCGGCGATCTTTGCGCGCACCCGCGACCGGCTCGACCAAACCACACTTGCCGCTTTTCTCGATCGGGCCGGGGCCCCGCCGGTGGTCGGGGCCGACATCGCCGCCCTGCGCAGTGAACTCGACGCGGTGGCGGCGCGCGGGGCGGCACCGGCCATCGACTGGGATGCGGCGGTGATCGCGGCGCGCGACCACGTGTTCCCCGAGACCAACCTGCGGCGGGCCTTCGCGGACGTGCCCCTGCGCGTCATCGACGCGGCCCATTGCCCCTTCGCGCTCTGGCAACGCTGGGACGAGGTGATCGGGTGAGCCCGGCCAAGGATCGCGTGGCGCGCGCCTTTCGGCGTGGCCTGCCGAGCTATCACGCCGAGGCGCGGGTGCAGGCCGCGAGCGCCGCGCGGCTGGCCGCGATGCTGGTCGAGGATGGGGTCGGGCCACGGATCACGCGCGCCTTCGAGTTCGGCTGTGGCACCGGGCTGCTGACGGATGCGCTGCGGGCGCGGTTCGCCATCGACCGCTTCGAAACCAACGACCTGCTGCCGGAGGCGGCGGCGCATCTGCCTGCCGAACTGCGCGCCGGGTTCCGGCCCGGTGCGGTCGAGGATCTGCCGCTTGAGGGGCGATACGATCTCATCGCCTCGGGGGCCACGATCCAGTGGGTCGCCGACCCCGCAGCATTGTTGGCACGGCTGTCGCGGCACCTCGCGCCGGGGGGGCGCATGCTGATCGGCGGCTTCGGGCGTGGTCATTTCGAGGAACTGGCGGCGCTGGCGGCCCCTGCGCCGCTTTTTTACGCCGATCCCGACGACTGGCCGGGGCTCTTGCCCGCGGGGCTCGACCTGCGCATGGCCGAAACCCGGCGGGAGGTGCTGACGTTCGACGACCTGCAACAGCTCTTGCGACATCTGCGCGCCACCGGCGTCACCGGCAATGCGCGCGCGGGATGGGGACGCGGCGCGATGCGGGCCGCCGAAACGCGCTGGCGCACCGAGCACCCCCGCCCCGACGGACGGTTAGGGTTGAGTTACGTTTCGGTACATCTCCTCATGAGCGTTGGTGACGGGGGCGGGCGGTGCTAGGCTTGGCGCGTCGGAAACCCGCGGCGCCGGGTCGACCGCAACGGGGGGCAGCGGCATCGTCAGCAGGACACCGGGTCACGGAAACCGCCTGATCGAACGGCTCGACCCCTCGCACCCGATCCGGTGCGACGGCCTGCTAGATTATGTCGACCTCCCTCAGGGCACGCGGATCGAGAACGCCGGTCAGGCGATCACGCAGGTGGTGTTCCCGGTCTCGGGGGTGGTGTCGGTCGTGGCAACCGGGCCGGGCGGGCAGGCTGTCGAAGCCGGTCTGGTGGGCCGCGAAGGCATGACGGCCCACACGCTCGTGCTCAACGGCGACCGGGCCGCCAACGACATGATGATGCAGATCGCGGGCGCGGGCTGGCGCATCGACGCGGCCGCGTTATGCAACATGCTCGATGATAGCTCGATGATAGCTCGATGCGCGACATGCTGTTGCAATACGTGCAATCGATGATGGTGCAGCTCAGCCAAAGCGCTCTGGCCTATGGGACTGCCACGATCGAGGTGCGTCTCGCGCGCTGGCTGCTGATGTGCCACGACCGCATCGGCTGTGACACGCTGGAGCTGACGCATGAGTATCTCGCGATGATGATGGGGGTGCGGCGCTCGGGCGTGAGCCTCGCCTTGGGCAAGCTGGAGGCGGTGGGCCTAGTGCGGGCGATGCGCGGATGCGTGGTGATCCGCAACCGGGCGGGGCTCGGGCGCGTGGCGCAGGATTTCTACGGCGTGCCGGAGAAGCATTATCGGCGACTTTTGGGCGATGCCCCGGCGCAGGGTTAGGCGCGTCTCAGCCCAGAATATAAAGCTCGGGGTGCTGCAAAAAGTGCTCGATCATCAGGGCCGGAGCCGGATCTGCATCCAGGTCGGCGCTGCGGGACAGATGCGCGCCCATCGCGCGCCGCTTGGCCGCGATGGAGAGGGGCGGGGCCGTCAGCAGCCGCAGGCCGTGTGGGACCGCCGCCTCGGTGCGGAACCGGCCTTCGACGGCATAGCACAGCGCGCGCTGTTCGTCGTGCAATGCCGCGCGGCCCAAGTGATGCCCGCGCTGCAGATCCACCAGCGGCTCGCCCTCCCACGGCAATAACACCAGCGCCTGCGCGGGGATCAATGGCCGCAGTCGGGCCGCAAGCCGCGCGGCGGGCCGGCCCCGTGCGGGCAGGTCGCCCGCGGTCTCGCCGATCCAGTGCAACCGGGCCTCGGGAGCGAGCCGCGACAGCGCCTGCGCGGTTTCCTCCTGCTTGGGGTCGTTGAGAGGTGGGGCCGCGTCTTGGGTGAGGCAGATCACGTCGATCCCGGCGCCCGCACGACCCGCTGTGTGGAGCAGCGCGCCGCAGGCCAACGTCTCGTCACCACCGCGCGCCACGATGCAGACCAATTGGCACGCTCTGCCCAGAAGCTCTGTTGCGGTGATGGAGAGCGCGTCGTGAGCGGCGCGCAGCAAGCCATCGGCTTGGGCATCCGTGGGGGGAATCGAGAACCGACGGCTCAACCGCGCGGCATCCGTTGGGGCACGGCGTCAAAGCCGGGCAGGTGGCCACGGTTTACCGATGGGTCCGGCGGCATCGCTGCGATCATCGACCTCTCCGTAGCACTCCTGTCCACGACCTCGACCCCGTGGCCCGGTTCCGGCCCTCTGCCGCCAAGCGTGCACCGCCCGATCTTTCCGCGCCAGCCCGGTGTGACGCTCCAATTGGCGGCAGCCCGAGCAGCGGCGCTCAATTTTGCGACATCTCGTCATCGAAGCGCCGCCGAAACAGGCAAGTCACGCCGCGCGACGAAAATGCATCCAGCCTGAATTGCGCCGACGGCGGCTCTGACGGAACCGTGAGCCATCCCGACCATCCGCCCCGAAGGGCCGGCAGGCGGGAGGGAGACGGCCACTGGACTTGGACCTCGCGGCGGCCGCCCCCCGGATGCAACACAGTTGCGGATACCGAGCTAGGGCGCGCAGGGCCGAGAGGCAATCCCCGCCCCGCCGTATCCGCCAGGAGACCGACAGATGACCAGACTTTCGACTTCACTGGCCGCCTTCCTCGCGATCGGCGCGCTGAGCGCCCCTGCCGCGGCACAGGAGGCATCCTGCCCGATCAAGGTGGGCGTGCTGCATTCGCTCTCGGGCACCATGGCGATCTCGGAGACGACGCTGAAGGACACGATCCTTATGCTGGTCGAGGATCAGAATGAGAAGGGCGGCCTCCTGGGCTGCGATCTCGAAGCGGTGGTGGTCGACCCGGCCTCCGACTGGCCGCTCTTCGCCGAAAAGGCGCGCGAGCTTTTGACGGTGCACGACGTTGACGTGATCTTCGGCAACTGGACGAGCGTGTCGCGCAAGTCGGTGCTGCCAGTGATCGAGGAGCTGAACGGGCTGCTGTTCTATCCGGTCCAGTACGAGGGCGAGGAATCCTCGAAGAACGTGTTTTATACCGGCGCCGCGCCGAACCAACAGGCGATCCCGGCGACGGACTACATGATCGAGGAAATGGGCGTCGAGAAGTTCGCGCTTCTGGGCACCGACTACGTCTATCCGCGCACCACCAACAACATCCTTGAGGCCTATCTCAAGGATCAGGGCGTCGCCGACGCCGACATCTTCGTCAACTACACCCCCTTCGGCCATTCCGACTGGTCGAAGATCGTCTCGGATGTCGTGGCCCTTGGTGCCGACGGCAAGAAGGTGGGCGTGATCTCGACCATCAACGGCGACGCCAACATCGGCTTCTACAAGGAGCTGGCGGCACAGGGCGTTTCGGCCGAGGACATCCCCGTCATCGCCTTCTCGGTGGGCGAGGAGGAGCTTTCGGGCCTCGACACCTCGAACCTCGTCGGCCATCTCGCGGCATGGAACTACTTCCAATCCGCCGAGGGCGAGGCGAACGAGGCCTTCGTCGCCAAGTGGAAGGAAAAGATGGGCGAAGAGCGGGTGACCAACGATCCCATGGAGGCCCATTACATCGGCTTCAACATGTGGGCGCAGGCGGTCGAAGAGGCCGGCAGCACCGAGGTCGATGCCGTGCGGGACGCGATGTACGGCCAGACCTTCGCGAACCTCACCGGCTCGATGGCCGAGATGCTTCCGAACCATCACCTGACCAAGCCGGTGCTGATCGGCGAGATCACCGAGGACGGGCAGTTCGACATCCTGACCCAGACCGACCCGGTGCCCGGCGATGCCTGGACCGACTTCCTGCCCGAGAGCGCGCTTCTGACCTCGGATTGGAAGGATCTCGGCTGCGGCATGTACAACACCGAGACCGAGACCTGCGTGCAGACCAAGTCGAACTACTGACGACGGACCGGTCGGGGCGGAACACGCCTCGGCCACCCACGGGGGCGGACCAATGACACGGATATTCAAGACGGCGCTGGCGGCGCTGTGGCTGAGCTTCGGCGCGGGGCTGGCGCAGGCGGGGCCGGTGCAGGATCTGCTGCAAGAGCAGGGCGATCTGATCGAGCAAAGCTCGCGGCGCACCATTCAGCCCGCGATCGAAGCCATCGTCGCAAGCGGGCTGGAGCGCGTCCAGCCGGTGCTTCAGGCGTGGCAAGACAAGGCGCTCTGGCGCGATGCCGAAGGGCGCTTCTGGCGGGTGATCGAAAGGGACGGGGCCGAAACCCTCGTCGATGTCGACACCGGCGAGGAGACCGGCCCGGCGGACACCGACGCGATGGAGCAGATCAAGCCCAACAGCGGCATTCGCGCGCTGATCGGCACCGCTTTGGTGCAGTTCCAGCTTTCCGACCCCGAGCCGCGCCGCCGCCGCGAGGCGCTCGTGTCGATCTCGCGCGATCCCGAGCCCGAGCTTCTGGCGCCGTTGCGTGCCTCGATCGAGACCGAGGACGACGCCGACCTGCGCGCCCGCAAGATCCGGCTGGAGCGGCTGTTGACCATGCGTTTCGGCGCAAACGAGGCCGAGCGCGTCGCCGCCATCGAGGCGCTGTCTACCGACACCGCCGTCGAGGTGCGCGCCGCCCTGAACCCGCTTCTGGCCACCCGCCTTGCCGTGGTGCCGGCGGGTGCCACGCCCGAGGGCAACGTCGCACGCGCCCTGTCACCCGGAGGCGAGCGGCTTTCGATCACCGCCGCCTATGCGCGGCTGGTCGAGGAAGACCTCGCACCCGCGCGCCCTACCAACTCCGACATTCGCGCAGCCCTCGAGGCCAACCGGGCCGAGGGCCGGGTCGGTGGCGTGCCTCTGGGCGCGCTCGGCGATCCCGCCGCCCGCGCCCGCGCCTATGACGCATTGGCCGGCCAAGGTCTGGTACCGCCGCGCGTCGAGGACAGCGACGTGGAGGCCACGCTTGAGGCGCATGATTTCTTCGACGTCTATACCGAGCCGTCGGAGGCGGTCACCGACGCCGCCCGGGCCGCGATCACCTCGATCGGCATCCGCGTCGGCGCGATGAGGGGCGTGGACATCGGGCTCGACGCGCTGAGCCTCGCTTCGATCTACTTTCTCGCCGCCATCGGCCTCGCCGTCACCTTTGGGGTGATGGGCGTGATCAACATGGCGCATGGCGAGTTCATCATGATGGGGGCCTACACCGCCTATCTCGTCCAGCAGATCGTGCCCGACCGCACCTTGTCGATCGTCCTCGCCCTTCCGGCGGCCTTTGTGGTGACCTTTGCCGCCGGCGTGGCGATGGAGCGGCTGGTGATCCGGCACCTCTACCACCGCCCGCTCGAGACGCTGCTGGCGACCTTCGGCATCTCGATCGCGCTGCAGCAGCTCGCCAAGATCATCTTCGGCACGCAGGCCCGCCCGCTCACCGCACCCGATTGGCTCGGCGGCGCATGGGTCCTCAACGACGTGGTGGGGATCAGCTACATCCGCATCGCGATCTTCGTGCTGGCCCTGCTGTTCCTGGGCTTCTTCCTGTTCTTGATGAAGCGCACGCGGTTGGGGCTCGAGACCCGCGCCGTGACGCAGAACCCCGGCATGGCCGGATCGGTCGGCATCGATCCGGGCCGGGTCAACATGCTGACCTTCGGGCTGGGCTCTGGCATCGCGGGGATCGCGGGCGTGGCGATCGGGCTTTATGCCAAGGTCACCTCCGAGATGGGCGCCGACTACATCGTGCAGAGCTTCATGACCGTGGTCGTGGGCGGCGTCGGCAACATCTGGGGCACGCTTGCGGGGGCTGCGATGATCGGCGGTCTGCAAAAGGGCATCGAGGTGCTCAACCCGTCGAACACGCTGGCGGCGCAGACCTACATGATCGTCGCCGTGATCATCTTCATCCAGTTCCGGCCGCGCGGCATCATCGCGCTCCGGGGCCGCGCGGCGGGAGACTGACCATGACCTCCACCTCGAACCCAACGGAGGCCCCATGACCGGCTCCTTTCTCAAGCGCAATCCTTCGGTCCCCGTGGTCCTGGGCGCGCTGCTCCTCGTCACCTTCCTCGTCTCGATCCTGTCGGAGGCGGCTGGCGGCGGGCTCTCGACCAGCTTCGTGAAAACGCTTGGAATGACGCTGTGTCTGGCGCTCGCGGCGCTCGCCATGGACCTCGTCTGGGGTTACGCGGGCATCCTGTCCTTGGGCAACATCGCCTTCTTCGCGCTTGGCGGCTACATGATCGGCATGTGGCTGATGACGGCGCGGACCGAAGCCATCGTCGCCGAGAGCCTGTCGGGATCGGTGATCCCGCCGACGCCGGACGAGATCCGCGACGCCGTGGGCGGGCAGATCTTCGGCGTCGTCGGCTCCTCGGATTTTCCGCTGATCTGGAGCCTGTCGGGCAGTCTCTGGGCGCAGCTCGCCCTCGTGGTGCTGGTGCCGTCGCTGCTGGCGCTGGTCTTCGGCTGGCTGGCATTCCGCAGCCGCGTCACCGGGGTTTACCTGTCGATCCTGACGCAGGCGATGACCCTCGCGCTGGCGCTCTACCTGTTTCAGAACGACAGCGGATTGCGCGGCAACAACGGGCTGTCGGGCCTGCAGAACCTGCCGGGGCAGGGTGACGTGCCGCAGGCGCAGGTGGCGCTGTGGTTCCTGTGGGGATCGGCCGTGGCCTTGGGTCTGGGCTACGTGCTCTGTTCTTGGGTGGTGTCGGGCAAGTTCGGCGCGATCCTGCGCGGTATCCGTGACAACGAGGCGCGGGTGCGGTTCCTCGGCTACCCGGTCGAGGGCTTCAAACTTGCCATCTTCACCCTCTCGGCGGCGATCACCGGCATCGCGGGCGCGCTCTATTATCCGCAGGCGGGCATCGTGAACCCGGCCGAGATGATGCCCATCGCCTCGATCTACCTCGCGGTCTGGGTGGCGATCGGCGGGCGCGGGCGGCTCTATGGCGCGGTGATCGGTGCCATCGTGGTGAGTCTCGTGTCCTCCTTCTTCACCTCCGGGCAATTGCCCGACCTCGGCCTTGGACCTGTGCGCATCGTCTGGGTTGACTGGTGGTTGGTGATCCTCGGCCTCAGCTTCGTCGCCGTAACGCTGTTCGCGCCGCGCGGGCTTGGTGGTCTGGTCGATCTGTGGACCCAGCGCCGCAGGCCGGCGCGCCACGGTGCCGATCTCGGCCCCGACAGGGGTGCATTTCGCGAAGAGGAGGCAGAGGCATGAGCACGCTTCTTGAAGTGTCCGGCGTCTCGGTGAGCTTTGACGGCTTTCGCGCCATCAACAACTTGTCGTTCCGCATCGGACAGGCCGAGCTTCGGGCCGTGATCGGGCCGAACGGGGCAGGCAAGACCACCTTCATGGACATCGTCACCGGCAAGACCCGGCCCGACAAGGGCCGCATCAGTTGGGGCGAAAAGGGGCTGTCGCTCCTGGGGCTGTCGGAGGCGCGCATCGCCCGCGAAGGCGTCGGGCGCAAGTTCCAGAGGCCCACGGTGTTCGAGGACCAGACGGTGCAGTCGAACCTGATCGTGTCGCTGAAGAACCGGCGTGGGCCGTTCTCGGCGCTGTTCTACCGACCCGACAAGGGCGATCTCGCCCGCGTCGAGGCGCTGGCCGAAAAGATCGGCCTCTCCGCGCATCTGGCGCGCAAGGCCGGTGAGCTCAGCCACGGCCAGAAGCAATGGCTCGAGATCGGCATGCTGCTGGCGCAGGAGCCGCGGCTGCTGCTCGTGGACGAACCCGCCGCCGGCATGACGCTCGAAGAGCGCGAGAAGACCACCGATATCCTCGTCGAAGCCGCGAAGACCCGCGCGGTGGTGGTGGTCGAGCACGACATGGAGTTCGTGCGGCGGCTGAACTGCCGCGTGACGGTGCTGCACGAGGGTGCGGTGCTGGCCGAGGGCAGCCTCGACCACGTGACCTCCAACCCCGACGTCATCGACGTCTACCTGGGACGATAGACATGCTCGACGTGACCGATCTCGACCTTCACTATGGCCACAGCCAGATCCTCGACGGCGTCTCGATGAGCGCGCGGGCAGGAGAGGTGACCTGCGTGATGGGCACCAACGGTGTCGGCAAGACCAGTCTGCTCAAGGCGCTCTCGGGCCGCCACCCGGCCAGCCGGGGGCGCATAACGCTTGACGGCGACGACATCGGCGGTTTGTCGGCGCATGGTAAGGCGCGGGCGGGCGTGGGCTATGTGCCCCAAGGGCGCGAGGTGTTTCCGCTCTTGACCGTGCGCGAAAACCTCGAGACCGCCTTTGCCGGTCTGCCGCGCGCCGAGCGGCGGGTGCCCGACGACATCTTTGATCTGTTTCCCGTGCTGCATCAGATGCAGCACCGGCGCGGCGGCGACCTTTCGGGTGGCCAGCAACAACAGCTCTCGATCGCGCGCGCGCTGATCCTCAAGCCGCGTCTGCTGCTGCTCGACGAGCCGACCGAGGGCATCCAGCCCAACATCATCCAGCAGATCGGCCGGGTCATCGCCAAGCTGCGCAACCGGGGCGACATGGCGATCGTGCTGGTCGAGCAGTACTTCGACTTTGCCTATGAGCTGGCTGACAGCTTCGTGGTGATGCGGCGCGGTCAGGTGACGCTCACCGGCACCCGTGACGGGGTAAGCCGCGACGAGCTGGTGCGCGGCGTTTCGGTCTGAGGCGGGCAACCGCCATCGCCTCGAACACGACGCTGGAACTGGCAGGCCCGAATGCGAACGGCCGGGACATCGCTCCCGGCCGTCGTCTTTCAAGGTCACCCGCGCGGCAACCCATGCGATGATCCGCCCGATCAGTGTGCCTTCGACTTGACGGGCAGCACCGACATGATCGTGACGAGCACGGCCCCGACGGCGAGACCGACCACGCCCATCATCGCCGCACCGGTCAGCCAGCCGAGCACCTCGGTCAGGAGCGGCGCGTTATGCGCCACGTATTCGGAGGCCGCTTCGATGAAATGACCGGGCCCGGAAATATGGTAGTTTTCCAGACCATGGACCAGAATGCCGCCGCTCACCCAAAGCATTGCCGCCGTGCCGACGATCGACAGCAGATCGAGCACATAGGGCATGCCCTTGACCAAAAGCCGCCCGAACGCTGGCAAAAACCCGTCCGGCCCGCGCGCCGCCAGCGCCGCGCCGACATCGTCGGCCTTCACGATGATCGCGACGGCGCCGTAGACGATGAACGTGATGAACACGCCGACGACCCCGAGTACCACGGCTTGGGTAACGAAGGGTTTGCCCGCCACGGTCGATAGTGTCAGCGCCATGATCTCGGCCGAAAGGATGAAATCCGTGCGGATCGCGCCCTTGACGGTGCTCTCCTCGTCGAGCGGCGCCTTGTCCGCCGCGCCATGCCCATGCCCGAGCAGCACCTCGGCGATCTTCTCGGCGCCCTCGTAGGCGAGATAGAGCCCGCCCAGCATCAACAGCGGCGTGATCGCCCAAGGTGCGAGGAAGCTCAATGCGAGTGCCGCGGGCAGCAGCACCAGCAGCTTGTTGCGCAGCGAGCCGATGCCGATCTTGCGGATGATCGGCAGCTCCCGGTCGGCCATGAAGCCGAGGACGTATTTGGGCGTGACGGCGGCGTCGTCGATGACGATCCCCATGGATTTGGAGCCCGCCTTTACCGTGGCGGCGGCCACATCATCGAGCGATGCCGCGGCGGTTCGGGCGATCAGGGCGACGTCGTCGAGAAGAGCGAAAATTCCGGAACTCATGGGCCTGCCGATGTTGTGGGACTGATGTTCATGCGTCGGGTGTATCCCCTCCCAACGACCCATGCATCGAATGGGTCGCCTGGGTGCGAAGTTTTTTGTCACGGCCGCCACGTCGGTTCTCGATCAAAGCCGCTTTGGACCCGCACAACCTCGCCCAAACTCGCAATCTGCTTTCGTTGGTCAGGATGGGCTGAGCACCGAAAAGCGACCGAAAGGCACAGTAATGGGTCAGGTCCGACATTGCTTTTCGCAGGCGCGGCAGACCGCCTCAGGAGCAAAGCGACGCTGCGGGGGGCGATGTTGCACAAAGCAGCCTCGGGCATGACTGCCCCCTTTCCCGCCTTTCTTCAGCGGACGGCTTCGATCTCGGCCCTGCCGAGGGCCGAGAAGCGGTTCATGATGGCGATGCGGATCTGGATTTCGGCGGTTTGGCGGTCCGGTGGCGCTGTTGCACATATCGGTGAAGGGAATTCACTGAGCGTGTTCTGACCGGTAG
>NZ_CAXHZL010000012.1:0-146715 GCF_964022235.1 uncultured Limimaricola sp.
CGACCTTGGCACATTGCGATGCCGTCGGGGGAGGGCGGCAACCATCCCATCTACCCAATGCCGACCTCCGAGAGGATCTCGAGCTTCTCGTCATCGCTCCATCGACGGCGCCGCTCAACGCCCAGAACTTCGCCCATCATGGCCCCTTCAGATAAGACACGTCGTTAACGACGCCGTTATGCACGTGTCTTAGATCAGAGGGCCCCAGTCAG
This sequence comes from uncultured Limimaricola sp., assembly GCF_964022235.1. Classification (NCBI taxonomy): domain Bacteria; kingdom Pseudomonadati; phylum Pseudomonadota; class Alphaproteobacteria; order Rhodobacterales; family Paracoccaceae; genus Limimaricola; species uncultured Limimaricola sp. Next base: position 213 of record NZ_CAXHZL010000012.1, read on the forward strand.
GCAGGCGGCCTCAATCGGCGGTTACAGTTTTTCTATGTTGCGACGCTGATTGTCAGGTGCAAGGGTGCGGGCGACAGGCATGATCGCCAAACGGCAGAAGAAGGACGGTAGATGAGAATTCGATCCGTATCGGTCCTAATGGCCGGTTTCGTACTCGGTGCATGTTCGGCAGTAGTGAATGACAGTTCTGATAGTCGACAGGACCAAGAGCTATCTGAAGCCGTAGCGGCCTTGGCGGCACCCGACCAAAACCTCGCATCGGCGCGGCTGCGGTCGAGTGACGGCTGCTACTGGTATCGCCATTCCGGCCCCGTCGAAACGACAGAATTGCCGCTTCGGACAGTCGATGGCCAGCACATTTGTGTGCAAACTACCACTTAGATGCTGACAAGGAAGCTGACGGCCATCTTCTGAAGACTACTGCAGGGTCGGGGCCGGAAATACCAATGCCATATTCCGCACGTCCCTCAACTTTGGGCAGTAACGCTTTCTTTGGCGGAATAGAGGAAGGCCGTCGAATTGATCTCGACTTCTGGATAAAGCTGGTTGATGTGCGCCATCACCATGCGCACACAGCCCGAACTAGCCCGTGAACCAATGGACCGCGGTGAGGGTGTACCGTGGATCCGTAGGTAAGTGTCTCGATCCCCCACATAAAGGTAGAGGGCGCGTGACCCCAAAGCATTGTTCGGTCCTGGTTCCATCCCTTCCGAGTACTGCGCATAGGTTTCGGGATCACGTTCAATCATGGACTGTGTCGGCGTCCAGTGAGGCCACTTGACCTTGCGCTTGATTGTATAAGTACCAGGCTCGTATAGGCCACCCCGTCCAATGGCTACGCCGTACCTCATGGCTGTTCCATCCTGTTCGATATGATAAAGATACCGCGCCACGGCATCGACATGAATGTCACCTGGCGTAAGGTCGGCATTGGCAACGACCCGCTGCGGCAGAAAACGCGAATGCAAGCCCCACGGATTGGAAGTCGCCGGATCGAAGTTTGGTGGTGTCACCTGTGCATCCCAAGCGGCCTTCTCGGCCTCTGTTGGCCATGTGTTTGCGAGAAGGGGGCTCGCTATAGGAGCAGAGAACAACATGGCCGTCGTCGAAATGAAGTGGCGTCTCGTAAGCATACTTTCTCCTGATCCAGGAAGGAGCCTAATGCCGAAGAAAAGCCGGCAGGTTACTACCCTCACATAGGACCTCTACCAACTTTAGCTTCAAGGTATTGCTGGGAAAATTCTTGATGAATTCGACGAGCATGTGGCTGCTCACGGTATGGAGGGGCGAGCCGTCCCGGGTTTGCCGGAGGCTCCAGCTGACCTGATGCTGTGGACGGCCTCTGCACCACCGCAGCGTGCGATAATTTTGCCGATGAGCCAAATAAAAGGAGCGCTTTCCTTACCCTTAACCGGAGCTACAACTCAGAGAGTGTTCTGAGCTGCCCGGATATAAATCATTGGATCTACAGCCTCGCCTTTCACCCGGATCTCATAGTGGAGATGGGGGCCGGTGGAGCGTCCAGAGCTTCCCATATCGCCAATTTGCTCTCCACGTGAGACTTTTTGTCCGACCTTGACGCGGATCTTATTCAGATGGGGATAACGTGTTTCGATTCCGAACTCGTGCTGAACCTTAATGATGCGGCCATAGCCACTCTGCCAACCGGCATATGTCACCACGCCGTCTGCAGTTGAGTAGATCGGTGTGCCGACAGGCCCAGCCATATCAAGGCCCTTGTGCATTCGACCCCAGCGCGGGCCAAAACCTGAAGTGTAGCGGAATGAAGCTTGCACAGGCATAGCGAAGGGAATGCGCTCGACAGCGAGCCGGTAGTGGTTGATGCGGTCGAGCTGGTCTAGAATTCGGTTCGCTCGCAGTGTTTCGTCTGCAAGATCTGCCGCTCCCATTGTTGACATCTGGATCTGCGTCAAGGACGCGCTTTTCTGGGAATGGTCCTGATGCACGTCGCGCATCAGCTGTTCGGGTTCGAGGTCTGCCGCGCGAAACATGTCATCGAGCGGCTCGACAGGCACCGTCAACGCATCCTCAAGCTGTCCGAGGATTTCGTTGTTCCGCTCTTTCATGAGACGCAGTTCTAGATCGAACTTTTCGGTAACCACGCTAGCGTCTATGGCCTCCGTTGCTATCTGGTCGCGTTCGGCAGCCGTTTCGGCGAGTGCATTCGCCAAGAGGTCAATGGCACCGATCGACGCATCGGAAGCCTGCACCACATCGCCGGCTTCGCTAGCCTGCAATGTGGCCAGCCGCTCCTCAGCTTCCTTTCGGTCGGACATGGTTTTCCGCAAGGTTGCTTGCAGAGCTCTAAGCCCTGTGTCGAGTTCGCGGTGGCGTTCCGTAGAAGTCAGAAGTTCGCTCTGTAGTGCCGAGATCTGCTCAAGGGCGGCGACGAAGCGTTCTTGGGCCGCTCCGGCTTCTTTTCGACGTAGGTCACGCTCATCGGACAATGCATTGAGACGGCCCTCATAGATATTCAAGTCACGTGCAGCTTGGTCTCGGTAGCTCCCGGCTCCGATCGAGTCGATGAGTAAGATCGCCGTCACGAGAATTGCCCAAGCAACGAACATCCCTCCTGCAGTCCAAGCCAGCAGTTGAGCCCTGACCCCCAGACGAACAAAGCGGGTATGGTTCTCTGACTTGATAAAGAGCCGCCGCTCCGGCACGCGACGTTCAAAAGCCGCATATACACGCTTCATCGGTTGCGACGTCAATGGCTCGCCCCAGCTTGCTGCGACCATGGATGGCCGTATCTCCGCGAGACTGAGTATCGGCGCCGCCAAGAAATCGCAACGAATTTGACAGCTGCCTTTGGCAGACCACTGCTGGTTTAGCCCCCATCGGCGTTATCTTGCCAGAAACCGTCCGTATGATCTCTTTGCGGGAAAGGGCTCATCCGATCTCGCGCCCTACAATATGCCATGCGAGTCAGACTGATCGGACTCGGCGGGACCCGGGTCGAGACTACAGACGAGGATCTCGGGCGCTTGGCGGCCTGATCCGGCCGCCTCGCTTTGATCTGAACACCACTGCGTTTGCCCAAAATGGGGATCGAGCACCATCTCTTTCTGGAGTGTTGTTGCCGCCAGCCCATCATTCCCACGGCGGAAGTCCACGAGCCGCATGGGGATCACGATCGGCAGGCGCTGATCCGGCAGGATTTCGACCGAGCCTCGCGCAGCGCCGCGGCAATCTCGGCGATCCGCACCGTCGGCGTGGAAGGCATAGCCGGATCACCACGCCCCATGGGTCTCGATCTCGATCCACTTAAAGGGCGCCACCAGCCTGTCACCGGAATGAAGGCCGAAAAATTCAGATCCCGGCGGTCCAAGGTTGGGTCCCAGAGCACAAACCCGCAAACTCTCGTAATGACCGAGGGACCGGCGGGGAGCAGCTCATCTTGCATATGGTCTCTCCCCCATTCTTGAGGCTCGGCACCAGCCAATCTGGCGCAACCCTCGAACGGAAAATGCCGTGGGAGAGGCCACTGACCCAGTCAGCTCACTGCCCGATCATGGGGTCTAAAGCCTTTTAGCGGCGTCGCTTTGCCCGCTTCTTAGGCGTATATGTCGATGGGCGTCCCGATCCGCACCATGGCGTAGATTTCTTCGATTTGACGGTCCGACACCGCGATGCAGCCTGCCGTCCAGTCGCGCTTGTTCATGGGATCGATCCCGCGCCTTGGGCCGCCGTGAACAAAGATATCCCCTCCGGGAGGTCGACCCTGCGCCTCCGCGAAAGCAATGTCTGCCTCATTCGGATAGGAAATGCCGATGGAGAGGTGAAAGAGGCTGTTGGGGTTGCGCCGGTCAATTGTGTAGGAACCTTCAGGAGTGCGGCCGTCTCCCTCGAATTGCTTGTGGCCTTCGGGCGCGAAGCCGAGACCGATGGGGTAACTTCGCACTATACCATCAGCACCGTCCAGGATCAGAAAGCGTTGCGCCTTGTACATCCGCAGCCGGATGACTTCGGCTCCATTGTCAGATCTGAACGTGCTGGCACAGCCCGACAGAACGGCGGCCAATCCGCCCGATAGAAAGGCTCGCCGCAGAATTCTGGTATGCATCACTACTCGACGCCTCATTTGCGAGGTCTGGTTCGGTTGGAACGCTACTCTACCAAAAACGCCGGATCAATGACCATGCGCCAGTGCTCCTTTCGCCATCTGGTCGCCCACTGGTTCACCGCCCGATGGGCTTTCCTTGATCCGGTGGCCATTCAGAAGCCGCAGCGCATTGGCCACCACTAGCAGGGATACGCCCACATCGGCGGCGATCGCACCCCACATCGAGGCCATGCCAAATGCTGTCAATCCGACAAACAGGGCCTTGGCTGCCAGTGAGATGCCAATGTTCTGATGAATGATCGTCATGGTCCGACGCGAATGACCTATAAGCCATGGCACGCGATCGATATCGTCGGTCATCAGCGCGATGTCAGCCATCTCGATGGCCGCATCCGATCCGACGGCACCCATCGCGATGGCATAATGTGCCCTTGCCATGGCCGGCGCATCGTTCACGCCATCGCCGATCATCGCCACCATGTCATGGTCTGCGACTAGTTCCTCGATAATCCTCACCTTGTCCTCTGGCAGCAGTTCGGCACGCACCTTGTCGATGCCGACCTCGGCAGCTACCGCGCGGGCGGTGCGTTCATTGTCCCCGGTCAGCATGACGATTGTCTTCACGCCCCTCGCGTGCAGTTCCGCCACGATGCGCTTGGCATCAGGTCTGATGCGGTCGCGCAATTCCAGAATGCCGTTCACGCCTGTTTCGTCCCCTATAGCAACGAGCGTGCTACCAGCCCCTTCGATCCGATCACGGAGATCTGCCGGAATGCAATTGCTGAATCCTTTCTCGCCGGCGAACCGGTCCGAGCCAAGCCAGATGGAGTGCCCGTCGGCGCGCCCTTCCAATCCTCGCCCCGGCACCGTTCGTGTCTCGTCCGCTGCCGACACGTCGATACCCTCGGATTCGGCGCGCGCAAGGATGGCACGGGCCAACGGGTGCGACGAACGCGCCTCCAGTGCCGCCGCTCGCTTCATCAGGTCATGCGCCGAGGCATCGCCCAAGGGGTAGACTGCTGCCACTTCGGGCTCGCCCATGGTGATCGTTCCGGTCTTGTCCATCGCGAGCGCCGTGGTGCGGCCCGGCGCTTCGACATAGGCGCCGCCCTTGATGAGCACCCCCGCTCGTGCCGCAGCGGTAAGCGCCGCCACGATGGAAACCGGCGTAGAAATGACCAGCGCGCAGGGACAGGCGATGACCAGAAGCACCAGCGCATTGTAGAACCAGTAGTCCCAGCCCCCCCCCAGGAGGATCGGTGGCAACAGCGCAATGGCGATCGCCAGCATCATGATAATGGGGGTGTAGATGCGTGCAAACTTTGCAACCCACTGTTCGACCGGCGCGCGGCGCGCGTGGGCATCGCCGACCATGCGGATGATTTTTGCCAGCACAGTGTCCGAGGCGGCCTTCGTCGCGCGAATGATTAGCGTACCCTCACCGTTGATCGTGCCGGCATAAACCTCGTCGCCGCGCTCCTTGGGCACCAATGCGCTTTCCCCGGTGATCGGCGCCTGATCGACGGCCCCTGCCCCGTCCACGACTTCACCATCGAGGGGAATACGGTCGCCGCCGCGCACGATGAAGCGGTCGTTCACGGCGACCTCTGCCGCTGGAACATCCGTCTCGATGCCGTCCGGTCGGATCACCCGCGCCGAGGGCGGTGCTAGATCCAGCAGGGCCGACACCGCGTTGCGCGCGCGTCCGACGCTCCAGCTTTCGAGATAAAGAGAGAGAGAGAAGAAAAACGCGACCGTAGCAGCCTCAAAGAACTCACCGAGCCCGATGGCGCCGACCACGGCAACTACCATCAGCAAGTTCATGTCAGGAGAAAACCGTCGCGCAGAAGACCAAGCCTTGGGCGCAACCAGCCAGACCCCAAAGAGGATCGCAACAGCAAACAGCCCCGCTTCCACCAATGGCATCGTCATTTCACCATGCCCTGCGAACAGCCCAAGCGCGCCACCCATTCCGGATTCAACGATGTGATAGAGAAAACCCGCCGCCCAACAGCTGCCACTCAGTGCGGTGAAGCGCTTCTGACGTACCAGATGCGCCGCCTGGTCCTTCGCTGCGTTGTCTGCATCCCACGGCTTGGCGCTCATCCCCGTGCTTGTGACGAGCTGCGCAACTTCGTCGTCCGAAATTCTGTCAGCGGTGTCGAGGATCGTCATTCGTCCGTTTATGACATCGAACGCCAGATGCTCAGTCCCGCCGACCTTCGGACCAACAACCCTGTTCAGGATCGCCACCTCTTCTGCACAGTCCAGACCAGAGACCTGGAAACTTCGTCCGTTCGGGGGAATGGGATGTGCCGATCCCGTGTTGGTGCGAACACCGCAACACGCGCTACCCTCTCGATGAGAATGTTCATGTTCGCTTGAGTCGTCGTGGGCGCGATCATCGCGGTGGCCATCAGAAGACATGGATTGACCTCGGGATTCGTTCATTCCCCATCGGAATAGCCCCTACAGCAACTAGAGCTTCAAGGGGTAAAACAGTATTTTCGCTCAGCAGGGAAACCGACCGGCGGAAACTTCAAACGCGCCGCTATCGCCAGATAATGGGGCTCACCTGCCAAAAGGGTGAAATGGACATGCTTCAACGGCCCGCGGTGATCATGGTAACAACACTGGCCCTTGCAGGTTGTGCTGCGCCTGCAATGGAAGACAATGATTAGTCGAAGATCGGCAGTGTTCCAGAAGCTGTCGTTGTCCTCACCGCGCCTGACCAGAACCGCATCACGGCGCGCCTTCTTCCTGAAGATACTTGCTATTGGTATGAGCATAGTGGGCCGGGGAAAACGACCTTGGAGCCGTTGCGATCGACAAGCGGCAACCCCATCTGTGTCGCGCGCCAATCCTGATTGGCCCATCGGCATTTCCTATCCCAATGAGGCCGACATCGCGTTTGCGGAAGCGCTTGGTCGACCTCCCGGAAAGGACATTTTCATCCATGGCGGCCCGAGACCCGGGGTCGACCCCATGGATGTCCGCGATTGGACGGCAGGCTGTATCTCGGTGTCGGACCGTCAGATCGAAGAGATCTACGCCATGGTGCGGAATGGGACGCCCATCGATATCTACGCCTGACGATCAGGCAAAGCGACGGCGCAGTGCGACGTTGATGGCCTCGATGGCAACGACCATGATGATGACTGCGAGCGTCACACTGGCAGCCTTGTCGTATTGAAAAGAGCGCACGTAGGTCTGGATGTAGAAGCCGATCCCGCCTGCACCGACGATGCCGAGGATCAGCGACTCGCGGAGGTTGAGCTCGAACCGGAAAATCGTGTCACGAGCAATAACCGGCGCCATTTGGGGCCAGATCGCGTGCCGAAGACGCGCCAGCGGTCCAGCGCCCGCGCTTTCGAGCGCCGCGATGGGCGCACGGGAAACACCGTCAATCGCTTCGGCATAGAATTTGGCGAGCATTCCGGTCGCATGAAAGGCAACGGCGATGATGCCGGGCAGCGGGCCGAGGCCGACGGCGCCAACCATGAGCATCGCCACAAGAATCAGAGGTATCGCCCTGATGAAGGCGAGAAGTGTTCGAACCGTTCGATAGAGCGGCGGAGACACCATCGTTTCGGACGCAAGAATACCGAGCGGGGCCGACAGGACCACCGCTCCCAGAGAGCCGAGGATCGCGATCCTGAGCGTTTCGGCGCCGCCCTTCATGATCTCCCTCATCACGGTCGGATCAGGGGGAAACATCCGGCCGAGAAATTCTGCGATCCGGGGCCCGGCCGACAGGAGACGCGAGAACTCGACGTCGGTCGTCATGAAAGACCACAGAATTGCACCGGCGACCAATGTGCTGGCCGCGAAACCGCCGAACCCGCGAAACCGCATCAGGACACCGCTCGCAGACCGACACCGGGCATCCGCTCTGTGTCCCGGTATAGGTTCGCAGTCGCCTCCTCGCTCAGGTCGGAGGTCGGGACATCGAAGACGATCCGCCCACCGCTTATACCTACGATGCGTTGCGCGAAACGCCGCGCCAGATCGGGCTGATGCGACGAGAACATCGCCGTTGCGCCGCGCACTCGTGCCGCGCCTGTCAGCAGCGTCAGAATTTCGGCCGCCCGGGCGGGGTCGAGACTGCTCACCGGCTCGTCAGCGAGGATCAGTCGCGGCTCCTGCGCCAGACAGCGTGCGATGGCAACGCGCTGCCGCTGTCCGCCGCTGAGACTGTCGACTCTGCGCTCGGCGAGATCGGCGATGCCGCAGTCGGAGAGCGCGGCCAGCGCAGTTTCCAGATCATGCGAAGTCGACGATCCCATCAAGGCGCGCAAGGGCGACATGCGTCCCAAGCGGCCATTGAGAACGTTGCGTAGGACCGTGGACCGTTCAACAAGGGCGAATTCCTGGAACACGAAGCCTGTGTCGGGGCGTCGCGCGCGCAGAGGCGGTCGATCGGGATCGAGCGACGCTCCCAAGACCGAAGTTCGCCCTTGCCAGCCCCGGAGCCTACCGTCGAGCAGTGCCAGGAGCGTCGTCTTACCCGCACCAGAGGGACCGAGCAGAGCGACGCTTTCCCCCGTGGGAACGAGCAGAGAAATCCTTTCCAGAGCCGGAAGATCCGAACCCGGATGGGCAAAGCTCAGGTCGTCGATCTGCACGGCCGGGCTCATTTCAATAGTCCGTATCGCCTCGCCAAGTCGCGCACACCTTCGTAGGCGGCGGGATCGGCTCTGACGTATCCATCTGGCCCATAAAGAAAGCGCAGTTTGTCGCGGTGCTCTGGCTTGTTCAGCATCATCATGGCATCGACGAACCGCGTGCGCAGGCCAACGTCCAGCCCTGGCCGAGCGATCACCACGTGGCTGGGAATGGCATCGCTCTCCGCGATCCAGGTCACCTGCGACTGCTGCTCCGGCGTGAGCAAGAGATCGGCATACTGACTGGCGCCTGCCGCCGCGACCAGCCCCTCGGCCATCGCCTGCATTGCCTGTTGATAGCCACCCGCGAAGAAGACCCGCCCGAAGAACGCGTCGGCGGCCTCCGGGCGGTCGATCAGCCCCGCGCGCTCGAACTCGGCAAGCGGGTAAAGATAGCCCGACTCCGATATCGGATCGGCGAAGGCGATGTCCCTACCACGCAGGTCGGCGAGCGACTGGATGCCGGCGTCGCGGCGAACGAAAACGCGGCCGGTGTAGCTCGGATCACCGCGGTAGACCTCGGACAGGAGCGGGATCGCGTCGATCTCGGCCTCGGCCAGAACAAAGGGCAGCGCTCCCATGAAGGAGATGTCCGCGTCACCGTTCCTCAACGCCTCGACCGCGGCGGCATGGTCGATGGTGACGAAGCCCTCGACAGGCGCGCCGATCTGCTCGGACAGCCAGCTTGTGATGGCCTCGATATCCCCCAGCAGCTTGTCGGGATTTTCCTGCGGGATGAAGGCAAGGCGCAACGTATCATCTTGCGCGGCAAGGGGCGCCGCCAGAAGCACTGTGCTTGCTCCAGCCATGGCCAGGACGGCTCTGCGGTTCAGTTTCGTCGCCATTAGAAGGCCCTTTCGTCAATCGCGTTGGCGTCGGACTTGAACGCGCTCCAGCTTGCTTCCGCGGCCGCCCAGTCCTCGTCGCGCACCGCAGCGCCGACTTCTTCCAGCCCCTTGGCCAGCGCGTAGACATCGGGGCGGGCGGCAAGGTTTGACATGGTGCCGGCGTCGGCCGCGAGATCCGCCGCGACAGTGTCTACCAGCAGCAGGATATGCTCCGCATCCCGTTGTGGGATCAGCGTGTCGAGTGTCGAGGCAAACGTCGTGAGCTCGGAAAATGCCAGCCGGAAGGCTGTGTTTTCGCTGCCGAAGGCTTCATAAGGCTCATCCGCCGCGCCCACAGTTTCCAGATAGGCCGTGAGGTCGTCACGATCCGCCTCGGTCAGCCCAAGCGATTTCGTCTCGTCGAACCAGTCCACGACAGTCGCCAGTGTCGGCAGCGATCCGTCGTGGAAATAGGGTGCTGTATAGACGGTGCCGAGCAGCGTTGGGGTATCCAGTGCACCGGCACGAGCGCCTTCATAGACCTGCGCGACTGAGCTGATGTCGTGTGCCTGACGATCCAGGAAGTTCGCGTCCGGGACATGACAACTGGCGCAGGAACGGTCGCCGAGGCCTGCGAAGGGACGGCTGAAGATCGCCTCGCCGCGTCGAGCGGCCTCTGGCGCGGCACTGGTAAGCCTACCATCGGCTGTCAGCATGGCGTTGGGCAGAAAGTCGAATTCGAGCATGTAGGCGACCAGCGCGTCCAGCATGAAGGGCGTCGGCTCCTCGCCGCCGAACTCGTTGACGATCACGTTGCGGCTGAAATCGCGCAGGGAAGCGAAGCGGCCATCGCGGCCATAGGGTCCGGTGAAGCGCAGTCCGCGCAGGCTCGGAATATCAATCGGGTCGTCGCGCCGGTCGTTGAAGATGGGATTGAAGAATGCGCCATCCACGTCGATCGCACCGGGCTTGTGGCTGGCGCCGGGGATGAAGAGGCGCTGGTTCACGTCCGAGCGGTTGTGACAGGTCGAACAGCCGATTCCGATATCACGCGCGGGACTGCCGAAGATCTGCGCGCTGTCGAACAGCATGTCGCCATAGGCGACGAGTGGGAGGTCCGTTTCATCTATGCCCTGCTCCTCGAAGTTGAGCACAAGCAGCGGCAGCGGGTCCTGATCGAAAATATCCGAGCCGGGCGGCAGGCTTGGCGGCACTTCGACGGAGCGGCCACTCAGCACCGCTGTTTCCGGTAGAGCGCTCAGCGTCCGCCGCGTCGTGAAAGTGTCGAGGAGATAGTTGTCGGCGAGATAGTCCGAGATGACTGCGCGCGCGGTTGCCATTGCCTCGGTGGAGGTAGGTGTCGTGCCTGCGCCAAGGAGACCGGGAGAACCCGCGCTGCTGGCGAGTTCCAGCCATGCGCGGCCGATACGCCTCGAAGCTTCGGGATCGGCGGCGGCGATGCCGTCCGCGAAGGCGCGGTAAAGTTCACGGGCTTCGCGCACGGCCCGCTGCGCGGTCGCCGGGCTTTCGGCCGCAATGGCCCGATCCAGCTCTTCTTCGAGCCTAAGCGCTATCAATCGCGTCGCCTCGGCGAAGACCGCATGCCGGTCCTCGCTCGAGATAGCATCCATGAGCGTGTCAGGCTTCACGTCGCTATCTTCATCCAGACGCGCCAGCGCGCCGAACGAGAAATCCGAGTTGCGGTGGGGTTCAGACCAAGCGGCCTCTACGTCGTCCCAGGGCAACGGCTCGAGATTTCCGAGGAAGAGTGTCAGCCGATAGGCGGCCGCTTCGGGAAGCCAGGGCGCCTCCTTGGCAGGAGTCGCCAAAGCAGAGCCAGAGAGGGCAAGCGCCCCTGCAAAAGCGGCAAGCAACAATGCAGGAAATCTCGACGTCACAGCGTTCTCCGGTCTCACAAGTTAGCCGACGCTAACATATATAGATAATGCTAACAAGTTGTCATTCCCGCCAGATCGCGGCAATGTCCTGGCATGACGAAGTTGCAGATACATAGACGTGAGGCCTCCGACGCGAGCGACAGGGATGCCAAGGCGCAGGCGGAAGGCTTCGCGACCGTGCGCCAGGCGCATGAGAGCGAAATGGCCGAGGACTATGTCGAATTGATCGCCGAGCTGATCGAGATTCAGGGCGAAGCGAGACCGGTGGACATCGCCGAGCGTCTGGGTGTGAAACCCCCCACGGTCACCAAGAACATCTCAAGACTAAAAGAGGCAGGCCTCGTTTCCCGCGAGAGGTATAGAGCCATTTTTCTCACCCCTGAGGGACAGAAACTGGCAGAGGCCTGCCGAAGGCGTCACCGTATCGTGGTGGCGTTTCTCCTGAGTCTTGGGATCGATGAGGAAACGGCGGAACGGGACGCCGAAGGGATCGAACACCATGTCAGCGAAACCACTCTGGAAGCCTTCGAGGCGGTGGTGACGCGCGCTCATGAAAAGCCTTGACCTCGCGGTTTCGACTTTTGCCGGCGACCAATGGACGTCTGCGGAGAACTGAGAAATCCATGCGTTCTCCAAGTCCAAATTCGTTGCTTACGAAGGATCGTGGCGGATCTCCGGAGAGATGACATGCGCAATCCTTGAATGGGTCGATCGGCTCATCAACCGCCGCCCGGTCGAGCCTGTCGGCGTTGTCCGTTCAGCGGAGGCGAACACTACGTTGCTCTCGAAACATCGAGCATGGCCGCGTAGCTGAAGCAAACCAGCCCCCCGGAAGTCTGGCGCGGTTCATGCCGCGATAATGTTGCGGCCACGGGGACTGCTTTGCCAAGCAGGTCGGCGGCAAGGCCGCTTGAAAAGCGCGTCTCTGGAAGCCGAAGCATCGGGTCGACCAGCGGCTGGGCGGCCCATTTCGAGGACAGATAGGCTTTCGCCTACCCGTGCCCATACAACTCGGCGTTCTGGTGGGCATTTCCTTCGTGCTCGAACTCCAGACTCGAATGGGCGATACCGAAGCCGTCCTTCAATCGGGACTTGATGTCGGCTTTCACGCTTTCGATGCGCGCCCAGCCCTGATCGTCCAGCACGACGTGGCAATCGAGAGCGACCTCATGCTCCTGCATTTGCCAAAGATGCACGTGGTGGACATCCCGAACGCCATCGGCGTCCCGCATTGCCTGAACGACGGCGTCACTGTCGAGATCAGGCGGACTGCCGAGCATCAGGGTCCGGATCGGCCCGCTAATTTCGGTCAGTGCCAAGTAAAGGATATAGAGCGCGATGCCGATGGTGATGGCGGGATCGACCCAGCGCAGGTCGTATAGAAGGATCAGCGTGCCGCCGATGATGACAGCCACCGAGGCGAGCGCATCCGAAAGATTGTGCAGGAACAGTGCCCGGATGTTCACGCTGCCCTTCTGCATCGAATAGGTAAGGCCCGCGGTCAGCGCATCGATGACCAGAGCGATCCCGCCAAGGATGACGACCGTCCAGCCGCGCACCTCGGGTGGATCGATCATCCGCATGCCGCCTTCGTAGATCAGGTAGAAGCCGACGAGAATGAGAGTTGTGTAGTTGATGAGAGCGGCCACGATCTCGATCCGCCCATAGCCGAAGGTCATCGTTGAATCCGCGGGCCGGCGCGCGATCTTTCGGGCGGCGAAGGCGATGACGAGCGAGGCCATGTCCGAGAAGTTGTGCAGCGCATCCGCGATCAGCGCGAGGCTGCCCGCGAATATGCCGCCGACGATCTGCGCCACGGTCAGCAGAGCATTGGCCCATATGGCTATGGAAACACGCCGATCCCCGGATTCGGGATCGAGATGCGCGTGGCTGTGATCATGCGGCATGTCCATGCTCCTTCGGTAGACCTTTCCTCCGGGCACCCAGTCCAGGCACCGGAGGGACATCACCATTCCGGATCTTGCGCACCCGCGCGTTCATCCAATGGCGGATTGCATGACGATACAGCTGCTCCTTGAAGCGGCCGATCGCCTGTTTTCGGTTCTCGAGAAAATCGTCGGGTGAAGCGAAGGTTCCGAGATCACGGGCAATCCCGGTCTTCTGGATGTAGGTATCCTCACCGGTCCACTCGACCTGCGGCGCGTCAAGGCGATCCGTGCCGACACCATAGCCGCACAGACTATCCCGGTCCGGGAAAGCGGCTTGGATCGCCTGAAGATATGGGCTGTCGAGAATGAACCCCTCGAGGTTCAGCCAATCACCATCCAGTTCGACCTCGACCCAGGAATGCAGTATTTCCGCCGGAACCCACAGATAGGCCGCCTCCGGCACCACGCCGCGCTGAAGCGCCTTGTGTATCGTGAACCCGTGCAGCCTGCATGGCACCCCCACGCCGCGCAGGAGCGCCATCAACAGGGTGGCCTTGGTGTTGCACTGACCATGGCCGTCCCGCAGCACGTCGCTGGCCGAGATGTCATCCGCCCGGTTGTAGCCAAAGGGAATGTCGTCGCGCACGAAATCGTAGATGACGCCAATCCGATCGGCTCGCGGCAAACGTGACCAGCCCCGCGTCTCGATCAGGGCGGCGATGGCTGGCACCTTGAAATCCAACATCGGGGTGGTTGCCGTCAGGCAGGGGGAAGTTTGCACGAACTCTCTCCACGAATCGCCGGGAAGAAAGATAGTCCCTACAGTGACTTTAACTTCAAGCGTTTCCGCTCACGTGCCGCGTGGCGCCGCGAGAATGATCATTGCGCCCGTCAGGCTCACCATCGTCCCGACGAGATCCCACCGATCGGGACGATGCCCTTCGGCCAGCCACATCCAGAGCACCGAGGCGGCGATGTAGACACCGCCATAGGCCGCAAAGGCACGCCCCGCCGTGGACGTTTCGACCTGCGCGAGTAGCCATCCGAACAGTGCCAATGAAACCATGCCGGGTAAGAGCCAAAGCGGCGAGGCGCCAAGCCCAGACGGCAAAGCATCCCGCGATCTCGGCGATCGCGGCCAGCGGATAGGCGATGACGGCGTTCAAGTGCCGATGCCCTCGTGGTCCGTCAGGCATTCCGAGTGATCGCGCAGCACCTCGAGCACGCGGCAATCCGCCGCTCGCCCGCCGCTGCATTCCTCGATCATGCGTTCCAGCTCCAGCCGCAGCACCTCGAGCCGCGCCATGCGCTGCTCGACCTGCTTGAGCTGGCGCCGGGCAATGGCATCCGCCTCCTCACAGGACCGGGCGGGATGATCACTGAGGTCGAGCAGTTCACGGATCGCATCGAGCGAGAAGCCAAGCTGCCGGGCATGACGGATGAAAGACAGGCGGTCGAGCTCGGCATTTCCATAGCGGCGCTGTCCACCATCGGTCCGCCCCGGTTCGGGCATCAGGCCGATCTGCTCGTAATAGCGGATGGTCTGCACCTTCGTGCCCGTCTTCTTCGCCAGATAACCGATCGTCAGCATATCCACCTCTCCGCCTTACCTACAGTGTGTGTAGAGTTAAGCGCTATGCCGCACAAGTTCCGGTGAAATATCCCTTGAACCTACAGTGGCTAGAGGAGCTAAACACGCAGCAAAGTTAGAATCGACAATGGGCGGAGCGACGTGAAGCTTTCAGGTCTTCGGCGGGTATTATGGGTCTTGGCGGGCGCGGCTGTGTTCGCTTTCATCTGGCTGTTGCTGTGGTGGGACTACCGCGCCGACCGCGCCCAGAACACTGACGATCCAGCGTTTGTCGCGGAGTTCGAGCTGACTGATCACCAAGGCATGATCCGTACCGAGGAGGATTTCGCGGGGCGCTGGATGTTGGTGTTCTTCGGGTTTACCAACTGTCCCGATGTCTGTCCGACGACGCTCGCGGAAGTAGCTGCCGTCGTGGATGGCCTGGGCGAGGATGCCGAAAAAGTGCAACCGATTTTCATATCGATTGATCCCGAGCGGGATACTCCAATGGCTCTCGCCGACTTCGTTCCGCGCTTTGACTCGGGCATTATCGGGCTCACAGGCACATCAAAGCAGATCGCAGAGACAGCCGAGACCTTTCCAATTTATTTCGAGCGGATCGAGGAAGCCAGCGCGCCGGATGGTCATACAATGGGGCATACATCTCACCTGTTCCTTTTTGATCCACAGGCGGGCTTTGTGGACTCCTGGTCCTACGGCACCCCGGCCGAAGAGATCCTTGCCGATCTGAGAAAGAGGATCTGATCGCCATGACCCGACTTTCCGAAGAAACGGCTCTTGGCCTGGCGTGGATCATTGCGTTCACCTCATCTCTCGCCGTGCTCTTTGTCGGCGAAGTGCTCGGACAAGCGCCTTGCGTGCTCTGCTGGTTCCAACGAGCCTTCATGTTCCCCTTGGCCATCGTTCTGGGGCTCGGATTGTGGTGGCAGGACCCGCGCGTGGGCCGATACGGAGTCGCGTTGGCCTTGGGTGGTGCCGCCGTCGCGTTTTGGCATATGGGCCTCTATGTCGGCCTGATCCCCGAGCGTATCCAGCCTTGCATGGCGACCGGCCCCTCTTGCACCGACGATAACCAGCTGCTCTTCGGCATACCGATTCCACTGATGGCGCTTGTCGCATTTGCGCTAATCGGGCTGCTGTCAGCTCTTTCACTCAAGGAAAAGCAAATATGAATCGACGCGGCCTCCTTTTGTCCGTTCTCGGCATTGGTGCCGCAGGCTTCGGCGGCGCGGCCTGGTATGCCACCCGCCCCCAACCCGTGGCCGAGGCAGGACCCCTCGCACCTGAGGTGAACGACGTGCTGATCCGGCCCTATTCCCCGATCCTCGGACCCGAGACCGCGCCGGTCACGATCGTCGAATTCTTCGATCCAGCTTGCGAGGCCTGCCGCGCGTTCCATCCCGTAGTCAAGGATATCATGGCTGAACACGGAGATGCGGTGCGTGTCGTGATCCGATACACGCCTTTTCACGGTGAAGCTTCGGTGGAAGCGATCCGTGTGCTCGAAGCTGCGCGGATGCAGGACGTGTTCGAACCGGTGCTCGAAGCGGTCTTGCGAGAGCAGCCCCGGTGGGCATCCCATGGGACCCCTGCACCTGGCTTGATCCTTGAGATTGCTGCAAGCGGAGGTCTGGATGTCGAAGCAGCCCGGACACAAATGCTGGCCCCCGGTGTCGTGGCAGTGCTCAACCATGACCGCGCTGATGTCGAAACGGTTGGCGTGCGGCAAACGCCCACGTTCTTCGTGAACGCCAAGCCGCTAGACCCGTTCGGTGAGGCCGAACTGCGGCGACTGGTGGCTGCGGAAGTTGCGGCCAGCCAAAGTTGATGCGCGGACAGATACAGGAAGAATTGTCATGAAAAAGCGACCATACGTCAAGGGATTGGCCGTTATTTTTGTGCTCGCGGGCTTGTCGGCCCCGGCAATTTCCGGCTCGGAAGATGTGAATGTCGAGAACGCGTGGTCCCGCGCCTCCATCGGCGCGAGCCGTCCGGGTGCCGCCTATATGATCGTGCGCAACATGGGTGAAGACGCGGTCACGTTGACCGGGCTTACAACACCTTTGGCCATGATGCCCGAAATCCATGAGACGAAAACCAATGCCGATGGCGTAAGTTCAATGACGCCTGCTGGAGAGATCACGATTGAAGCGGGCGAAAGCCTAGCATTGGAGCCAGGCGGGCTACACGTCATGCTGATGAACTTGCAAAACCCGATGACCGAAGGCGAGACTTTCCCGCTGACACTGACCTTCTCGGACGGCGACGAAGTGACTGTCGACGTCCCGATCCTGGACATTGCCGCGCGCGGGCCGGAGGGCTGATGCAGCGTCGGCATTTGCTTCGATACGGTGCAGCGGGTGCAGGCGCTCTCGGACTGATGCTTGGTGTCGGATGGTGGCGCGTGGACGGACCCGGTACCTCGAAACCAGCTGGCCAACGGCCCCTAGCCCTGTCGGCAATGGACTTCCGTCTGACCGATCATGAAGGCAATGAAGTGGGCCCAGACACCCTGATCGGCCGCCCGACCATGGTGTTCTTCGGGTTCACCTACTGTCCAGACGTCTGCCCAACGACTCTGTCGGATATCTCCGGCTGGCTTGACGATCTCGGAGACGCGGCCGCGCAGATGAACGTGGCCTTCATCACGGTCGATCCGGAGCGGGACACGGTCGAGGCCATGGCCGAATACGTCGGCTATTTTCATCCGGCCATCCGCGGCTGGACGGGGCCGGAAGACCAAATTGCCCGCGCTGCAGAAGGATTTCGTGCCTTATACGAGCGCGCCCCAACCAAGGGCGGGGGTTACACAATGAACCATACGGCAAGCGTGTTCCTGTTCGATGCCGAGGGTGAGCACGTCACCATGATCGACTATCACGAGCCACGAGAATTCGCAGTGCCGAAGATCCGGCGCGCACTGCCAGAGAACGTAGAGGGGGCAACATGAAGAAGCGAGCTGTTTTGAGGACCGTGGCGGTCGCAGGCGCATGTTCGGTGACTACCATCGCCATCTCTGGAGTTCTGTCGAAAGAACCGATGCCCCAGCAATTGCCGAAACAACGCTTTGGACCCCCGATCCGCTCTCGGTACCGCAACTTGTCGACCACGTTGTGACGCTGCCTAAAGCACCACAAGCCGATGGGGGGTGCCCAATTCGACCTATCACTCTATTGCAGCCTGCCTTCGCCGAAACCTCGTTGCCCGAGATAGAGCTGCCTTTAATCGTTTGGACGCATGAGATCGCGTCGGGCGAGATACTGGATGTGGTCCTAGCGGACGCTGGCATTCCTGCGCCTGCCCGCGCAGAGATCGCCCTGGCACTTGGTGTGGAATATGATCCCCGCCGATTGCGCCCATGGCATGCGGTCGCCGTGATCTCAAAAGCGGAGGGGAACCCAAGGCGCGTGGAACTGGCCGTCGACGACGGGGTGCAGATCGAAACGATCCTGGGTAGGGATCTTGTCATCGGCGTATTGGGGCCAGACCCCGAGATGGTAATTTTCGCAAGCGAGGCAGTGATCGAAAGTTCTGCTCTCGATACGCTTGACAAGACAAGCCCCCCTGTACGCTTCTCGGGCGACTTGGCGCGAATGCTTGGCGGTACGAGGATTTTCGAAGCGAACTCTCCGGCGGCGAGTTGCTGCGGTTCCTTTGGCACGAGGCGCAAGACAGGAACGCTTCATCGGCCGTCGCGGTGGGTATGGTCGGGTGATTGGGATGGCGCATGGCTTCGACGCGCTTACAAGCCCTGCTCATCCCTGCGAGGTGCCGGACGATCACGAACAAGGGCAGCGCGTGATGGCCGGCCATGTGATCGGTCGCGTTGATGCGACCGCAACTGCAACTGGCCCAACCTGCCTTATGAAGTGTTCATGGACGGTCGTCCCACCGACCCGCTTTCAGGCGACCGGGTTACAGAGGCGGCCGAGCGTGAGACAGACGACACGACCGCACTTGAGCGACCGAGTGAGGCGCGCCCGCTCTTGGCTGAACGTCTCACCAGCGAACTTGTGCAAACAACAACTCGAAAGGCTTTATTCTATGAAACGACTAGCTCCCGCCCTTGCGGTCGCGTTCGCTTTGCTGCCTGCGGCACAAGCTTTCGCCGAGGCGATCCCGATCGATGTCCGCAAAACCAGCGGCTGCGGGTGTTGCCTGTCCTGGAAGAAGCACCTTGAGGAAAACGGCTTTGCGCCGAAGGGCGAGGACATGTTCGGGGGACTTCTCGTACGTTTCAAAGTCGACAATGGCGTGCCGCAGCGCATGGTGTCCTGCCATACGGCTTTGGTCGACGGTTACGTGATCGAAGGCCACGTACCGGCGTCCGACATCCAGCGTCTGTTGGACGAGCGCCCGGATGCAGTGGGGCTGGCGGTGCCAGGGATGCCCTATGGCTCGCCCGGCATGGGACCGGAAGACGATCGCGAGGCCTATGACGTGTTCCTGATCCGCGGCGACGGGTCGACCGAGGTCTTTAGCAGTTACTCGGCCTCTGACTGACGTATCGACGAGACCTCAGCGCATGGAAACTTCCTTCCCAATAGCCCTCGGCTTTCTTGGAAGCCTGGCCGCCGGATCGCTGACAGCCGTCGGGGCGGTCCCCGTTCTCTTTGGGCGCATCCCCTCCCGAGCCACGCGCGATCTTCTGCTTGGCTTTGCCGCAGGTGTCATGCTCGCAGCCTCGTTCTTCTCGCTGATCATCCCGGCTCTCGACGCAGCCGAAGGACAGTTCGACAACGGTGCACTCCCCGCGGCCATCGTTTGTGTTGCGATCCTGCTTGGCATGGGCGCGGTCGCTCTGATGAACGAAAGGCTGCCGCATGAACATTTCAAGACGGGGCGGGAAGGCCCCGACGCTGCTTCGCTGCGCCGTGTCTGGCTCTTCATTTTCGCGATCACGATCCACAATTTTCCCGAAGGTCTTGCCGTTGGTGTCGGGTTCGGCGCTGACGGTTTCTCTGGCGGCTTGCCGCTTGCGATCGGCATAGGGCTACAAAACGCTCCCGAGGGTCTCGCCGTAGCGGTCTCATTGCTTGGTGAAGGATATTCTAGGCGCCGCGCGTGGGGGATTGCCGCCCTGACAGGTCTTGTCGAGCCGGTAGGCGGGCTTCTTGGCGCTGGCATCATCAGCATCTCGCAGCCGCTGTTGCCTTGGGGCCTCGCCTTCGCTGCCGGGGCGATGCTCTACGTCATCAGTCACGAAATCATTCCGGAGACCCACCGTTCCGGCCATCAAAACAGGGCGACTTTCGGTCTCGCGGTCGGCCTCGTGATCATGTTGTTCCTCGATGTATGGCTGGGATGATGAGATGAAACAGTCCCTTTTCCAAGGTTTCATTGCGGCTGGAACTGCTTTTATTGTCGATCAGGCGACAAAAGCAATTGTCGTCGCCAATGCGGCAGATTTGAGCGCCGGAATTCCGGTCTTTCCCGGATTCAATCTCATCTACCTGCGCAACGATGGCGTAACATTCGGACTATTTGGTGGAGCGCCATGGTGGAGCCTTACGGCGTTGGCCCTCGCTATCTGCGGCTGGTTGACGGTCATGTGGGTGCGCACTGCCAACCCGGTTGAGGCTATCGCCTATGGTGCGATTATCGGTGGCGCGCTCGGCAACGTTATGGACCGCATCCGGTTTCGGGGTGTGACGGACTTCCTCGATTTCTACGTCAGATCCACGCATTGGCCCGCCTTCAACATGGCGGATATTTTCGTGGTCGGCGGCGTGGGCTTGCTGCTGATAGCGCTTTGGTTGAGCGCCAAGTTTCAGAATGGCCCATGATTACGGGCTTGCCATCACTGACTGGTCGGGGCCGTTACATTCCCCTGCGGTCCGGGATTAGCTTTGCGGCGGGCGGTCTGACGGTTCTCGCCCTTCCACCGTTCTCATGGCTCATCGTTGTTCCGGTCGCCTTCTCAGCACTCTTTCTCGTGCTCCGGCAGGTTTCGACAACGCCTGCCTTCTTCATCGGCTGGGTCTTCGGAATGGGCCAGTTCGGGTTTGGAATTTCTTGGATCGCCGAGAGCTTTTACGTCGATACCGAGCGTTTCGGTGCCCTCGCGATCCCGGCAGTCGCGGGACTGTCCGCCGGACTGGCCATTTTCCCGGCTATTGCGGCGATGTTATTTGCCACCATCATGCAGCGCCGTACTGTCAGCGGCATTTCGGCAGGCCTTCTGCTTGCAACCTGCTGGGTTGCCGCAGAATGGCTGCGTGGTCATGTCCTGACGGGGTTTCCCTGGAACCTTGCCGCTTATGCCCTTCTCGATCATGCCGCCTTGCGCCAACCCGCTGCTTGGGTCGGAAGCTACGGTCTGAGCTTTCTCACAGTCTTCATCGGCATATTACCGGGTGTTTTGCTTGTGGACGCGCCAAAAAAACGCGCGTTCGTTCTCGCACTCTTCGGCGTTGCGGTGACGGGTCTCGGGGGTGGCGGTGTGCTTCGATTGAGGCAGGACGTGCCGCCGACGGACATTGCTTTGCGCGTTGTGCAAGGCAATGTGCCTCAAGTCGAGAAGTGGGCGCCGGGCAGCCGAGAAAGCACGTTGGAAAAATACCTGCGCTTGTCCGCGCCACCCGGACGTTTTGATCTGCTGCTGTGGCCGGAAACGGCCTTTCCCGGTTTTTTGGACGAGGACGCTGCGGCGCGCACGCGGTTATCCACGGTTTTGCCAGACGGCAGGATCCTTTTGACAGGTGTGCCTGACCGCCTAGAGGGCGATGGGGGAACCCGATATTTCAACACGGTTCAGGCCTATGACGGCAGCGGCGAAATTCTGACGGGATATGCAAAACATCATCTTGTTCCGTTCGGGGAATATGTGCCCCTGAGAGGCTGGCTGCCGATCGAGCGGCTGACCGAAGGTTTGGGCGATTTCACGCCAGGACCAGAGCCACGCACGCTGGCGATCCCGGGTGCTCCTCCGGTCGCGGTGGCAATCTGTTACGAGATCATTTTTCCGGGCCATGTGGTCGATGATCTTTTCCGTCCCGATTGGATATTCAACGCCACAAATGATGCCTGGTTCGGAACCAGCATCGGGCCCGAGCAACACCTTGCATCCGCACGCATGCGCGCGGTTGAGGAAGGTCTTCCCGTGGTCCGCGCGGCCAACACCGGGATATCCGCGATCATCGACGCCAACGGAGAGATCGTCGCGCGCCTCGACACCGGGCAAACAGGGGTCATAGATGCCAACCTGCCGACAGCGCTAGCGCCCACGCCTTACGCACGTTTCGGCGATTGGACGTCGCTGGCGCTCATCTGTGCGGCCTGGGCCCTGATCTTTGCCGTCAGATTGACCAAACGACGTTCGAATACAAAATACTCAAGATCGGAGGAATCGTGATGCTGGTGCTCGCAGGCTTTGTCGGAGGGGCGCTCTGGGATGGCTATCTGGCGCGACGGCGGGAAGGGAACCGCCTGGATATACTTCAATACGCGACAAGCTTCGGTATTGCTTTTGGTCTAATCGCTTTTTTCACCTCGGTGATTCTCTTGCGCATCACGTCCTGAGATTACTTTGGCACCGGCAACGAATTGAGACGACTGTTCAACATATTATTTCGCTCGTTCCTGGCGGTTTGCGCAGCAGGCTTGGTCGTTTCCGGTGTCGCCTACTTTCTGCTGCGCGCCTCCGTTCCTAAGTATGAGGAGGACTTTAGCGTTGAGGGTATAGAAGGCCCGGTCGATATCCTGCGGGATACTTCAGTCGACACCGCCCGCGGCTACGCCGACCACGCGGTCTCCGAGAACACGCGTAGGGTCTTCGCCCTCTCGTATCGTTTAAGGTCCCTCCGCTTGCCCGAACCGGCGTGACTAAGGTTGCCCTTAGGCAGGGGCCGGCGCACTACGTGACTGTGATGCTCCATCGAAAGTGCGGTGCAGTTCGATAATCCTCTCCACCTCGCACGCCGATCCCAAGATAACCGGAACCCGCTGATGCGGTCCTTCGGGCGCAATCTCGAGAAGTCGCGCCCGCCCAGTGCTGGCCATGCCCCTTGCCTGTTCGATCAGGAAACTCATCGGATTGGCCTCGTAAAGCTGTCAGGCGCAACTTGCCCCCACTCTCCCGAAGCGTTCGGTCGATGGAATAGAGGAACACACCGCCTAGAAGCAGGTTGCGATGTACCTCGGCCACCATCGAGGCAACCCACCGCATGTTGAAGCTGCGCTGGCGCATCCCATCGACGCCGGCGAGGCATTCCTCGACATAGGTCCGGACTGGCTCCTCCCACAGCGGTGACACTATAGCGCCCTCGGAGTCGCAAGTTTCAAGCGCGCCGCCACAATAAATTTTCAATCAAGCCACTGATATTTATAAGAAATACAATTAAAGGATAGCGGTGCCAGCCAACCTTGCGCTGGGGATATTGGATTATACCGATCGGTATAATCGGTTAGCCATCTCGGTATCGCTGAATGAGATCCAACAGCTCTCGCTCGAAGTCCTCTTGCTTCACGGTTGGGATGGAGACGCCCTTAGCGGTGAGGCTGACCTTCTTACCGCTCCGCTCCAGCTTATATGTCCCCCCACCTGGGATCGTCTTCTGGGCGCGTTTCGCGGCGGTCCCCCTGCCCTTCTCTCTCCTCTCGGCCAGCGCCACTTTCGCCTCAGCAAGCGTTTCCCTCTTGTCGAGGAATGGCGCGAGATCCCGGATCATGTCCATGCTTGCCTTCGGGCCGAACCAGTCGAGCGCCTTATCGGCGTTCTGGGCACACTTCACACCGACAGATACGAGCGGTTGCGCAACACCCAAGCGCTCTGCGATGTGCGCCTGGGTCGCATCCTCTTCGTGCTTCAGCCTGACCGCGATCTGCCCGATCGACAGGATGCGTTCAAACGGCGTCAGGTCTTGCCTAATGGCGTTCTCGGAGTAGCGCTCCTCGAGGTCCGAGATGGTAAGGTCTTCGTGCCCATCCAGCGCGCTCTTCATGTCAGGCGCGATGATGGCTTGCACCTCATCCACACCTAATTCCTGCAGCGCCCGGAGGCGACGCCGGCCGGACAGAAGAAGGAACTGCGCAGCTCCGTCGATGACGGTCGGGTTCTTTTGGTTAGGGCGCCAGTCCGGATTCATCGGGCGAACACGGATCGGCTGGGTCTGCCCGCGCGCAGCGATGTTCTCCTTGAGCAGCCTGAACTCCGAGTCCTCTACCCAGTTGCCTTTGCGGTCGCTGCCGAGGGTGTCCTCGATCTGCGAGGTATTCATGACCACCGAGACCCTTCCGTCCATCACCTTCTTGAGGATGTCGTTGGTGGCATGGCCCATTTGGTGGCCAACCAGCCCGCCGCGCGGCTCCTCGTAGCTCTCGAAGGTTTGCACCGTCTCTTGCGGCACTCCCCTCTCCTCGTCCGTCATCGGTGCCGAGTTCAGCTTCCTCTTCGCCATCACACCCACCTCTCAGCGATGAATTTCTCGGCGTGGCCGCGCGATGGAAGCGCCCCACCCCACACCAGTTTGGCCAGTGCATCGTTCACTGCGTTCGCATTCTGAATGAATGCCTTCGCAGAAGGTCTTCTGCTTCGCGGAGGATCGTACTCGTAGATGGACTTATATTCCTCAGCCGCGTTGGCGACGGCATCTGATCTCGAATACCAGACCTGAGACACGAGGCCCGGGTGGCGCCTATGAATGTCGACGATCTGATCGACGTCCTTCTCGTTGGCCTCCTGAATGATGGTCGGGAGCACGATGTGGTTTCCGCCACCGATCACTCGATCCTCGATCGCCATCTCGGAGAGGTAGGCCTGCACGTTGTCGGCGTAGGTGCTGAGCGTCTTGAGGTCGAAACCTTTCATGGTCTGCGGCACGACCAGGTTGGTCGCGGCAACCAAGCCGTTGAGCTGCACAAGCGTGAAGGATGGCTGCTGGTCAATTACGATCACATCGACCGTCTCGTGAAGGGCTTCCTGATACTTCTCGACATCGAAGCTTCCATCGGACTTGCGAAGCTCGGACCCCAGGGTCTTCGGGCCATACGCGGCGTCCCAGCGAGCAATGGCATCCTTGAGGGCCGCATGCACGGGAGCGGTGCCGCCGGACTTCTGCGACAGCATGAGGAGCGCGAGATCAGCGTCCTGAATGTTTGCGCCGCCAGGAATGAGCCGGGTGCCTGGCCACTGGGTGGTCTGCCACATCCCATTCAGATCCTCGGCCGGCTTCTCCACGATCTGGTGCGCATTGAACTGGTCGAGGTCGAGCCCCATGAACGATGCCACGGTATTGCGGTTTCGCTCGAAAAGCTTGGTCTGCTTGTCAGCGAAATAGAGCGACACAGTAGCCTGCGGATCGCAGTCGAGAATACCCACGCGCAGACCGTAGTTCATGGCCACATACTGCGCGAAATGAGCAGCAGACAGGCTCTTCCCGGTGCCGCCTTTCTGGGCGGAGAAGCTCACAACCGGGAGCGGATCACCCGGCTTGCGCCAGTGCAAGTACTCGTGCTTCCGGTGCGTGCGTGATTGAAGGTAGGCCCGCATCATCATGATCTCGGAGATCGAGTAGTGGGCCGTATGTCCACTTTGCCCGACGGTCTTCCGCCCTACAGGGAAGCTGTCATCGTCGCTTGTAGCCTGGTTGAGCACACGGATGGTATAGGCATTCCCCAGCCCGAGAAGCTCTCCGACTTCGCGTGTGCTGAATGTCTTCTCAACACGCTTCTTCATCGTGTCGTCCTGACGAACCTGCCCGGCGATATCCCTCATGCCGTGGGCGAGGCGCTTGATGAAGTCAATCATCTGCGGCTTCGATGCGTCATTATACCGGTCGGTATAATCGGTCGTTTGCTTGTCTGCCTGCACTTTGCAGTCTCCTCGTTCTCTGCTATCCGGCTCCCAAGCGGGATTATACCGATCGGTATAATCGGCTCCGTGGCCGTCTTGGTTTGTCTTATTCGGTAGGCTGACGGTCACCGGTGGCAGTCTTCATCGCGGTCAGTTCGGTGTGTTTCTTCAGGTGGTGTCTTAGCACCTTGAGCGTCGACGCCATAGTCGCAGGAGCTGCCGCACACGCTTCAGCGAGGTAGTTTCGGAAGAAGTGTGGCTCTGGCATCTTCCTCCAGAAGCCGACCCGCCATTTCCTTTTGATAGCCGCCGATAGGGCAGGGAGAACCACTGCTGGCGCCGGGTTCTGGGACACTAACTCAACCTGCTCGCGCAGAGCCTCTTGGTTCTCCCTCACACCCAACGACCGCCAGATGCCCCGGAGCCTTCGCTCTATGTCCACATCGCTGATTGCTGTGTCTGCCTGAACCGGCGCGTAGTCGGCGAGGAGCTTCTCGGTCTTAGCAACCAGATCCCGCGAGGGCATGGAGTTGAAGTGCGTGCTCCATGACGCACCACGGGTCAGCTCGACCCATCTCTCCCGCAATTCTTCCACCACTGCACTGACGCAAGGATCCGGTCGCAGGGCAGGAGCCTCGTTCATCTCGACCAACTGTGGCAGAGGCTGCGGTGCAGTAGTGTGGTTAGAATGGATATGGTTATTATATTCGCGTTCGGAGGACTGAACGCCGCATTCAGCTTTCTGAACGTCCGCAACCTGTTCATCGACCTTCTTCTGGCGCCGTTCGGTTCCTGCCTTACGCAGAGCAGTGCGCCATTCTTTCCAGAAGGTCACGTTGTGACGCTGGTATCCATTGCCACCGAACAAGCCTCTCTTCGAGAACGAGGCAACTAGCCCCAGGGCGCGAAGCTCCTTGAGGTAGGCAGTGATGCTCGGCTTTGATCTCCCCATACGGGAGGCCAGCTCCTCGTGGGGAGTGTGGCAGTCACCGGTCATGTGGTTCGCATACGAGCATAGGAGGGTGAGTAGGCGGAACGCACCGCTGCTCATTTTGAGATCCATGATCTCGTTGGGCAGGGCAACGAAGCCTCTCCCCGGATTCATTGGGAAAGTCATTCTCAAGCACACTTTTCATGATCCCGCACGCCGAAGGGGCTTGCGGGAGGTGGGAAATGCCTGCTAGGAAGAAGGTGAATATAGGGTCTGTTTTCCTAGCAGACCGGGCGACTAAAGGGCTCAGAGAGGCGGCAACCTTTCTGGGCTCTCGTCTTGTCTAGGGGCTAGCTACTCATCTGCGGCCTCTTCGTGTGTGCATTTTCGGTCATCAATGCACAAGCACCTACCGAGACGCAACAACTAATCGAGAGCACTCCTGAACAAGGTGTAAATTGCACTTTGCAAAGAAGCTATTTTTCAGGGGCTTCGGCCTGATTTCGGCCCTGAACTTTTTTCGAGAGCCTTCTGAGAGCCCACGCTGAACGGGCAGTAGGCAGCACTAATATACAAGCATTGCATGAAACTAAGTGGATTTATTGAAGTACTTTCAGGGGGCTCACCCTCTGGTAGCCATTGTTGGTACGCGTGCCACGAGAATCAGGTGGCTTCCGATTTGATCAGGGCAGCCTACCGAGGCTCAGAGCAGCCGATCAATCGACACGAAGATCTGCCCGTGGACGAAGTGCGCCCTTTGGCTTGGACACGTCAGGCCGGCTGGTTTTACCAGGCTTGGGCGCCGAACTCGATCTTTGCAAACTCCAGCCACCTCTTCAGGGCTTGGACCTGGTAGGTCTGATCGCTGGAGCCGCGGGCGATCTCGATCTCGCGCCAGTCGGTCTTGCCGCGCAGCGTGACAAGAACGCCGGCCTCGAGAATCTCGACCCAGCCGCTGCCATCAATGGTGTCGTCCTGGCCATGATCCAGCCCGACGGTTCCGAGCGCCGCAGCGCCCCGGCAAAGCCGATCAGCAGCATCGCTCGGTCGCGCAGACCCCGCAGGTCGTGGCTGAGCGTCGCGAGCATGGCCAGAAGGTCGTCCGGCCTGATCGCCTCCATCTGTTCCGGCGGTCGGGCATGGCAGCGGCAGATGACGACGAGAACACTCGAGATGTGCCGATCGCGCTGGTCGAGCCGAAAGTCGCGCTGCGCGTAGCCCCAAGACAGTCCGGCAAGACGGCTTTCGATCCAGGCCACCGACAGCGGGCATGCCTTATCCGAAGGCGCGGCGAGATCGGTGATGTAGAGCCCGACCAGTTCGAGGGGGGGGCAGGGGGTTGGCGCCCTTCATTCGACACCAACGCGCGAAGGCCGCCCAGTTGCGCGTGTAGGCGGTTCGGGTGTTCTCGGCAATGGCGTGGTCGGCATAGCCGCAGGCGCTGTCGACGAGACGGTCGAGGCTGCCGGAGCTCGCAATATCGGCGAGCAGAGCGAGCGACGTCACAGGGCTTCAGGTAATCCAGTCATGTCGAGCAGCGTATCATCGTCCTGTCCGATAAACCAAGATTACAGGACATGAAAAGAGACCGCACAGCGCGGCGGTTGTGGCGCCATAGAATAGACAAAAGCGCCGCGATCCAATAGCTCTCGGGACATGTCGTTCACCTCAGATCCCAACCTTTCCGCTCCCCCTCGGTCCGCTCTGCCGGGCTGGGCCGTCACGTGCCACACCGCCGATCCCGAAGATGCCGCGTTCCGCGCCGGGGCGGCGCTGGCGCATCTGCAAGGCGTGATGGTCCAGCCCGGCTTGCCTCTCGCACTGTGGCGCGACCGGCTGGCGCTCGAGGCCGCCGCGGCAACTGTGAGGTGTTCGGGGCGGTCGGAGGGCTTGGCGGAACTGCGCGATGCACTGCATCTGGCACGTCCCGGCGATCCGCTCGGACCGGCGGGGGAGATCGGCCAGGCCTGGCGCCGCGCGGTGACGCGGCCGCTGACCGCACGCGGCCTGACGCCTCTCTCCGGGGTGGCGCCGGAGCTGGTCCGACGCGAGCTGGCGCGGCCTGGAGCCCCCATCGCGCGGGCCGCGGCCACGCTGGAGGCCGTGCTCAGTGAGGCCCCCCGGGCCGAGACGGCGGCGCTGATCTTGGCGGACGCGGTGCTGGCCAAGGTGCTTGGCTGGGACTGGATCGTGCCGCTGCTGGCCAATGGTCTCACACCGCGGGAGCTGCGGCGCGATGGGGATGAGCTGCGATTGGCCTGCCACCAGGCCGTGGTTCGGGCCGCAGCCCGGGCGGCCGGCCTGGCGCAGGACCTGGCCCGCCGCGCCGCACGGCTGCACGCCGTGGCGCCGAAGCTGCGCGCCAAGAGCGCCGATGCGGCGATCGCGCTGTTTCTCGCGCAGGACGCGCTGGCCCCGATGGCTCTGACCCATCTGATGTCGGACCGCGCCGCGCGGCGGTTCTGCGACCGGCTGGTGGCCCTCGGCGCGCTGCGCGAGCTGACCGGCCGCGACAGCTTTCGGCTCTACGGGCTCTGACCATGGAGATGATCGACCGCGAGCTGGCCGAGCTGCCGCCCGAGCTGCGCTGGCGCGAATGGATGCGGCGGATCGAGGCGGTGCTGTTCACCTCCGCTACGCCGGTGCCGCGCGCCGATCTCGTGCGGGTCGTGTGGCAGGGGGCGGCGCTGGATCTGCTGCTTGAGGATCTCGCCGCGGAGCTGGCCGACCGGCCCTACGAGGTGGTGCGGGTCGGCGAGGGCTGGATGCTGCGCACTCGGCCCGCCTACGGCGCGGTGATCCGCGCCGCCGCCGATGTCGGGGACCGGGAGGTCGGCCTGTCCGAGCGCGACCTCGCGGTGCTCGCCGCCATTGCCTATCACCAGCCGATCACCCGCGACGGCCTCAAGGACATCTTCGGACATGAGATCTCGCGCGATCTGATCGGTCGGCTGGCCGCGCGCAACCTGATTGCGCCGGGGCCGCGCGCGCCGCGGCGGGGCGCCCCCTACACCTACGTCACCACGCCGGGCTTCCTCGCCGCCTTCGGGCTGGCGGACTTGCGGGACCTGCCTGATGCCGAAGCGCTGCGCGATGCGGGGCTGGCGGGGGAATAGGGTGGGGTAACGGCGGGATCGTCATCCGCCGAACCTCGTCGGTCATATGCCAAAGGCATTGCCCGTTTTCTGTCTGTCTTGTCGGCAGGCCCGGGCATGGCCGATATCGGTCAGCACGTGCGGCGGTTCGAGTTGCTCCTCATCATGCGTCACCGATCGGCAGCCCTGTCCGGCCAGCCCCGCAGGCCGGGCAGCGTCGCTGAAAGATGTCCGAGCCGTTCGCCCCGTAGCGTTCGCCGCAGCGTCGGCATTGAAGGATGTAGACGAGCTGGTTGTGGTCGTTGCCGGGAAGGTCGGTCTTCCGCAGGACTTCCTGTTCGTTGCGATTGACGAAGCCCGGCCGTGTCGTCCTGGCCGATGCCGCTCCCCGCGTGGACGGCTTCTGCTTCGACGTCGGCTTTTTGGCCGGCGGCCAGGTGGAGCCGAGGATCCACCCCTCGACCTGTCCCGTCATGGCGATCGGTTCGGGCGCAGGTGCCGCAAAGGCGCCTGCCAGATCCCCGCTGCGATCGGCCTCCTGAAGCCATCGCGCGATGGCGTAGGCGTCATGCTGGTCGGGCGTGCGCGCGTCTCTCGGATAGGTCGCGCTCCAGAGCCGCGGATACGCCTCGACGACCACCGAGGCCCCTGAAGCCGGAGCCCAGCCGTCAAACGGCCAGAAGTGAAGCCCTGGCCTCGCCCTGCGCAACGCGCGAAGCCAAGGGAGTCCAGAGTGGGTGGACTTCGCGACGGAGCCCTGCACGTCGAAATGAAACACCGACTTCGCCGATCCGGTGGCCTCCTCGGTCAGGCGGCGCCAGGTTCGCTCGCCTGTCCGGGCCACCCCGTTACCGACGTGGCCATACCGCACGAAGTCGACATAGGTGCGCGGCTCGTCCGTCGGCCAATGCGCGCAGAAGTCGTCCAGGAAATTCGGCCAGTCGGGCGCCAGACGGTGACGCTCGAAATAGCGCATCGGGAAGGAGAACGCATGGTCGATACCCACGATCGTTGGCACGCGGCTGTCCAGCTCCTGCATCAGCCATGCCGCCAACCCGCGCCGGGTCCAGTATTTTCGAGGCCCTACGGGCGGCAGGACTTCCTGCGCCTCTTCGTCACAGAGGGTCTGATAGACTCGCAATCCCTTGAGGCTCGCCTCTGCGGTCTCGGCCCCCGAATAATCAATGCCGATGGTGCGGGCGAAGCGGCGCGGTGTATCGGTCACTGGAAGCTCGCGCGAAAGCTCGTGGCGGTCAGCGAGACATGCGCGTCGAGAGGGGGACGCAGCTCGAACGCCTTCGGCGCACGCGCAAAGTCGTAGAGCCGGAAGAGATGCCAGTCATCCCGGCGCTCCTGCGCCACCTCGATCTCGTTGCGCGAGATGTGAGAGGGGGTCCGCTCCCACCCATTGGTGGTCTTCACCTCGATGAGGCGCTCCCGGCCTTCGGCCGTGAAACTGGCGATATCGTAGCCCGCGCCGTCGCCATCTTCCTGCGAGACCCAGCGGACCCGCCCCGCCAGATCCTCGCGGCCGTTTTGCCGCAGGACTTGGATTTCATGGCGAAGCACCCGTTCTTCGCCGGCATGACCCAGAGAACGGTTGCGCTCATCTCGACCGGCCACGTCGAAGCGTCGTGCAATGCGCTGCGTGTGCTCGAGATCTTCCGAGGGCGGTGAGTTGCGCAGAGTCGGTGCGACGCCAACGTGGAGCATGGTGGCCTCGGTCAACTGCGGGACAGCTTTGCCATGCAGGGCTGCTTCCCATTCCGGGTGCCGCGCGAGCCAACGGGCGGCGGCCTCGGCCAGCGACATCGGTGCGTTGAACCGGGGCAGGTAGCCTTTGATGATCGGCAGTCCGAGGCCAAGGCAGGCCGCGGACACGTTGCACAGCTTGAACTCGATCGAACCGCGGCTTCGACCGATCTGCTGCTGCAAAGCCCTGTTCTGGGCTGCCTTGTTGTAGGGCCGTCCAGACAACTCATCGCTGAGCATCGCAAAGTAGGCTGCCACGACGGCGTCGTTCTCGATGTCTGACCAATCATTCGGGTTCATGCCGTCACGCTACGGTGGGACGGGTGGGGTGTCATCAGGGTTCGGGGACTGGGAGGGCTGCCCTTGGGCGTCGAGTCAATCGAAGAAATTTTTTTACTGTCACTTTCACAATTGTCCAATCTCTGCCGTCTCGCTTTAAGATTGAACTATACATCATAGCGATCTCAGAAGGGACATTGGATTGGGTGATTGGCATTCTGATCGAAAGACCATCGACGGAGGGTGGTCGTGGTGGGTTAGAAAAAAACCTTGCCTAATAGCTACTCGCCGACAAGCGCTTTCGCAGTAGCTCTAACGGAGGCCTTTATATATTCGGCGCGAATTTGATGGCTTTCGGCGATCATTGAGACCGCACCCTCAATATCTCCGGGTGCCTTGGGACCGTCGGCCCCGGACTGAAAAGGTGCGTCAGTTTCAGTTAACAAGCGTGCCAGCGGTACCGTTTCGAGTAGCGACCTGCCCCTGAGCGTCTTCAACATCTGCTCGTTGACCGAAAAGTAACACCCGAGGTCGATCGCTCGCCTGATTTCGGACTTGGAGCCGGTAAACCAGTGAAGAATTGGCGTGCAGGTCCGGTGCACCCCGGTGCGCTCGACGATGTCCAGCACCTGTTTTGCGGTTCTTACACTGTGTAAGCTGATCACCTTGTCGCCGAGCCGAGCACAAAGGGTCATTGCACGTTCGAATACCTGAGTCTGCAGCGCGAAGGATGGATAGAAGCGGCGGCCGGCGTCCAGACCCACCTCACCGATAAAACGCGTAGATGGAGCCGCCTCCTCGAACAGGGTGAGCTCGTCGGCCCGCTCCGCGACGAGCTGCGGATGTAGGCCGAGCGCCGCGTGCACATAGCGGTTCGATCCCGCCATCGCTTGGTTGCGCCTAAAAGCCTTCGGAGTGGTTGTGACCGCGAGGGTAATGCATCGGACCGCCTCGCAACGATCGAAGGCCCCCCGCATATCTGGGCAAAGGTCGAGATGACAATGAAAGTCGACTGGCGCCGTTCCTTCCTTACCGGACATGCCCGACCCTCACACCGCGCAACATCTCAGATACCTCCGCCATCCCTCGTCTGTAGACGTTCACGTAGTTGTCCAAATGCTCTCGTGGCAGAGGGCCGGGTTTCTGCACAAGATATCGCGCCCTCTCGGGATTGCACCGCAGGTTCTCAGCGGCGAACATGAAAGAGCGTATGTTCTTGCCGTTGGCCGACCTCGAGTCCAATACGCCCGAATGCAGGTCATGCAAGAAGTATGGTGTCGTATCGGCCCCGTCGAGTCCGGCGGCGAGCGCCGCTCGTCTGATGAGGCAAGGCACACATCTCCCGCAGTGCTGGGGCGGCGCGCTTTCAAAACGGACTTGGGCGGGATGGGAGCATGACATTGAGATTGGTGCGAGTTCTGCCAAGAGATCTCGGTCCAGACATTCAGAAGCCATCTCGCCTTTGGTCTTGAACTGGTATGGATTATCCAAAGTCGCGTCTATGCCGAGACTCTCCACCAGATCGGACATGCACCGGATGAAATGCGGGTGAGCGGTTCTGGTACTTAGGGAGCCTAACCTCAGCGGATCCATCGGTACGTTAAGCGCGATGAGACCATTTTCTGGGATGAGCACCTTGCTGGTGGAGCCGACGGCGTCGGCGGCGACAATCGCCAAGCTGTAGAACAGAAACGATCGTGCCCTCTGATTGTTGTCGCTCCCTGCCTCGGCGAAGTCCGTCTTGCGGAATCCTATATAGGCGCGAATAGATACAAATGCGTCGCCGTGGCGTTCCTCCAAGATTTTCAAGAGTCGCCGCTGAGCGCTCGACGCCTCGCCATCCCAATAATGGCTGATCAAGAGAGGGCGTTGATCGGATGCAAGGAGGTCGACAGTCCCGATCAAGCTGTCGAGGCCGCCGGAGAATAGGCTAACATGCGAGAAATTAGTCAGGTTCATCTCGTCCGGTTGACGCGTCAACTCCTTCTGGCCTTTCGGCCTTGGTCGGAACGCGAAGCTCCAATGATCGCCGGTGAGAAATCGTAACATCGAAGAGAGCTTCGCGCCCATCGCGCTCCAGAGTTCGGGATCCGCTACCGGGATGCTGAGGTGGATCACACGAGTCCAGCCGTCGTCGGCGTACTGATTTCGAGAGATTCCGGTATCTGCGGCGTAGACGGCAGTGGCCACGATCATCAGATCAACGGCCGCCTCGCTCGGCCGGACGCCCAGTTTGGACAACCGCTCCAGCAGTTGTGTCAAGCCCCTGTCAAGCGTGCCGGATGCATCGATCATGTCGATTGTAATGTCGCTTGCGCCTGCCAGCGGGGCAGCGTCGTCTTTACCTAAGCGGATGAAAATACCACGTCTCATTACATCGTCTCCAGAACGGCTTCGAGCATATCGAATGTCTCGGCGTAGACGTCCCCGATGGTGCGATCGATCTCGGCTTGAGTGGACCTCGCGCCGATGTCGAACCGGTTACTCAAAGCGTCCCGGACACGGCCCTGTGTATAGTCTCTTGTTATCTGCTCGGCCTCCCGGAAGTCGGCATCCGAAGCCGAACCATGGAGCGCGTTGGTTCCGATCTCGTTTAAGACCTTCGTCAAGATGCTGCGCGCAATCACATCGCACAAGAAGTCGTTCAGTTGATCGGCTGAGAGGTCGTCGAACGCGCCCGGATCACTGTCTGCGAGATCCGCGATCGCTTCGAGCATGGCGTCTCTGGCGATAGATTCATCGATCGTCCCACCATCGGGACAGATCATGTCGGCCACAGCCTCGAGCACCTCGGCCGCTGGCCTACCGGCCAGATCTTGAAGATCGAAACGCGCGAGCGCTGCCTCGGCGCCTTCGGTCGCTACGGCGCTCGCGAGGGCGGCCACGCCCGAGGCCATCCGCGTCGACCCCGGCATCCGTCTCGCCGCGCCGGCCCCTCCGCCGGCCCCGCGGACATAGCCGCGCAACGCCCGACCAAGGGATTTGTCCCCGCCACCGTTTGTAAAACGGGTGAACTGTCCTCGCGGATATGCGAACCCGCCGGTCTGGGGCGGGAATGCAGGACCGGCTTCAGTCGCGCCATCTTCGGCCTCCTGCCCGTGGTGAGAGTTCTCGCCAGGGTCGACCTCCCCCGCTTGCACATCAGGGCCGTCGCCGCCGTCCATTCCGGCGTCAACGCCATCGACCCAGTCAGGGACAAGGCCCGAAGGCGGTCCGCCGTACGAACTCGATGTCCCCATCAGCGTCTATCCTTCCCTCCAGCTTTTCTGCCGCCTGCCGCGAGCTGCAGTGGTGTGTTGTCGGTGAGCTTGGCCCATTCCTGTTTGAGCACTTGAAACTCTTTTTTTGCACCGGCTTCCGTTAGCAGCTTATCCCACCCGGCAGCCGCCCACGGACCGAGCTGACCAGTGGGAAGTTCGGAGAGGAGGCGCACGGTCGGTGTCTGCAAGACTGGAGAGATCCGACACAATTCCATGAGGCCATCCACGCCTGCGGGCTTCCTCCGGAGATCGGTCGAGGCACGGACTCTGGACGCCACGACGTCGAAAATCGGCTCAATCTCGCCGGGCGTGAGCTTGGCGATCTCGACTGCCGCAGCCCTGGCCCCCAGTGTGCTGCCGCAAAGCTTCTCGATCCAATCCTCCTTGAGGGCGAGCGCGGAGCCAGCGGTGAACAGCGCTTTGCGGTCGCGTGACACGAAGAGGTATGGACGAAGGTCCTCACCGGACAGCGCCGGCGTCATAGCGGCCCAACGCCGGACCCACTCGCCCTCGGCTGCCTCCTGGGCCGCAGGTGCCTCGTCAACCTTCAACGCGCTTTCCTTCGTGGGCGCCTTCGAAGGGGTGTTGTTCTTCTGGGCTTCGCTCAGGCTCGCCTCGAGTGCTTCGACAGTACGTGACGTGCCACTTACAGCTGCTTCGGCCTCGATGCGTTGGAAGAAATCGTCTTTGAATCGTTCGGCGAGCATGAGCTTGGCGAGGACAGCGGGGTTCACATCATCGCCGATCCCACGTGCCTCGGCGATCGCCAGACGAAGATTCAGGGTATTGAGGAACCGCTTTATCTGTCGCGGATTCCCATGGGCGCCTTCGGCGAGGGGCAACGCCAGCTGGTCTGCAAGGGCGAGTGCGTTCTCAATGTCTGGCGTTATCCGTCCAAGACCGCCCTCAATCACCCCTCGACTTAGCCCATGCCCGTCCCACGGGCGCCTCAGCGCCTTGCGCCCCGCATCAAGCAATTGTTCGAAATCCGTTGATCCCAGTGGGAACGATCTGCCGGCGACCAAGAGCGTGAGATAGATCTTGGTTTCAACATATCCCAGCGGCGGGAGCCGGAACGGGACTTGTATCAGTTTTTCGAGATAGTTTCGCGCATAGGTAGAAGGTCCGGTCGAGAGCGGCAGGTCAGGAAAGTGCGTTCGAACCGCATACTCGATCATGCCCTCGTCGGCGGCGATTACGAATGCGGCGCCTGGAACGAACAGAAAAAGTCGTATTGCCTCAAGTGTTTCGATCGCCGTGGCGGGCAAGCACCGGTCGAGATCGTCGACTACCACGACGAGCCTGTCGATGTCGGCAGCCTCCAATAATTTCTCAAATTCCTGCCGGAACGCGTGTATATGCGCGGGCAGGGTGTCTGCGTTCGCCCCGTCCAGGCAATCGTTGACGCCCTTCACGAAGTTGGCCACGTCTGCGACATTCATGTCAGGGCCGTCCGCAAGAAGCTTTTTGCCGGCGTTCATCAGTCCGCCGATCATGTCCGGTGACGGGATGCCGGTGAGCCCGGTCAGGGCAAGCCCACCGGCTTTTGACGCGACTTTCATCAAATCAACGCGTTTGAGGAGCCGCGTCGCAGCATCCTTCAGTTTAGTCGTCGTCGCACGGTCGCGCAGCAACTGCTCTACGATCGTTTCAATGACGACCGTCTTGGCATCTTCCAAGCCTTGAAACAGCCATCCGTTGAACCGGATCACGGACGTCCTATCATCGTTCCGAAAAGCCTCTTCGAGCATGAGGAGGACACTCGACTTACCCGCGCCCCAGTCGCCATGAACACCGATTGTCAGCGGCTCGTCTCCAGCGTCCCGGATCACTCGCGCGACCGTCGCCGAGACCGCCTCAAAATAGATCATATCAGTCGCGGTCTCATTGTCCGGGATAATCATTCAAATTCTCTTTGTCATTCTGAGTTGTTTAGGGGCGATTTGGGCGCCCGATACTAAAATTCCTAAACTGCCTTCGTTGTTGCAATCAGCGACCACCTCAAAGACAGGTTAAGTAGTTGCCCGCCGGCGCAGCGAATAGTCAATTGCCGTCTATTCGGCCAGGCCTCAGTGCCCGCACTTGGAGTCAATTCAACTTCCACACTTTTCCTGAACGAGCCCATAAATAGCGTCGGCCTCGCCGGGAGGGAACGTAAGGCCATAGGATTCCGACACCCGGGTAAAGCGGAGAAGATACTGACAGTGGAAGCCCGCATCTTCCGGCATCCATTCGAGCGGTCCTGATGCCCCCTTCTGCCGGTTCGCCGACGCCTCGACGGCGAACAGGTTCACCGGGTCGTTCGCGAACCGACGCCGCTTTTCCTCCGCCCATGTGTCGGCCCCATGGGCCCAAGCGTAGGCCAGCGGCACGAGGTGATCGACGTCGAGCGTCGCGGCGTCGAGATGGATCTGCCCTGAATACGGATCGTTCCAGCGACCTCGCTCGACACGGCAGCCGTCGCCTGAGTAGCGGATCGGCCCGGTCGACAGCTCGGCCAGAAGCTCATGCCTGGTGTTCTGGCAGTCACCATCGTCATCGGCCCAGCCACCGAACAGGTCCCGGTCGTAGCTGCCGTTTCCAGCCGAGACGATGACGGCGTTGGCAGTGGGCTGGCTGAGAGCGGGTGCAGAGGACGCGAGCTCGCAGGCACCTTGGCCCTTCTTCGGGTGTCGTCCGCCAGCCTCGAGACAAGCCTGTATGGAGGGGAAGGGACGGAAGTTCTTCGTCCGCGCATAGTAGGCGCCGCCGGGGCAATGGCAGATCGCGGAGGTCGACATCTTCACCGGATCGGCAGCGCCGAGCGTGGGAATGGCTATAGCGCCGGAAATCGCGATCGCGCGGAGAAAACTCATGCGGCACCTTCTCGAGAGCAGATGCGCCCATGTGCGCATAGCTCGCTCCAGTTGTGTAGGGGAAATTGTTGCGCTTCTTAGGGGTGAAGTAGGGTCGTGGAGTCAGGGCCAAACTGTCTTTGGCAGGCACCCAGTCCGGGAGCGGCGCGGCTGACCGTCTTCACGACAAGCGGCTCGGATAGAGCCAGCCTGTTGCTACTGAGTTGACCCGCTCTCAACGGGATTAGCGACCAGTGCCGAGAACCGGCTGCGGATCATCTCCTCCCGGTATCGCTCGGCGAGATGCCCGTAGGTCGACGCGACCGTTCGCGTATCGGCATGACCGAGCTGTCGGGCCACGACCTCCAGCGGCACGCCGTGGCAGATGAGGTCGCTGGCATAGGTGTGCCGCAGACCATGAAAGACGAAGGTGGAGGGCAGGCCAGCCCGAGCAGCAGCGAGCCGAAAGGGTCCGGCATGCTGGCGCCGCCAAGCTCTCCCGGCTTCTGAGAGCAGAACATGATCCCGAGGGGCTTTTCCCACGCAGCATTTCTGAAAGAAGGCCATGCCTTCGTCCGGCAGGAAGACGAAACGGGCAGGACTTCGCTTGAAGGCCGGAATGCGCAGGCCGTAAACCTGATAGGCGACGTCTTCCACGCGCAGCTGTCCCAACTCGCCGACGCGGCAGCCGGTGTAGAGAGCGGCCATCACGAGGCGACGCAGTGCCGGTGAGCACTCATCGAGCAGGTGCCGGCATTGAGGGCGGTCAAGGAAGTCCCGGCGGAGCGTGTGGTTCACCGGCAACCGTCGCAAGCAGCGCCACGTGCGCTCCGCATCCAGATGCCCGTTCTCCCAGGCAAGACGAAGCGCCATACGCAGGATCGTCACCAGGCTGTTGAAGGTGCGCTTGCGGCGTCGAAGATCCTCCGAGGTGAGATCGCACAGCCGCACCTTCGGCCGCTCGCGCTGGAAGCCGAACTTCGGGGGGCGCTCCAGAACACGATATGCCAGCCGCCGGAGATGATGAGGCGTGAGGGCGTCGACCGGCACGAACAGCAGCTCGTCCGTCAGGTGATGGTTGATGAGCGCCAGCGTGTTGTAGTGTCCGCCCGGCGAATGCGCGATCTTCGTCCAGGCGGTATAATCGGCGAGAGCATGGCCAACCGTGTAGAGATCCCCGATGGGGCAGAAGCTGACCCCTGTCATCCGCTCGGCGGGCCGGGCGGCATGCGCCTTGTCGGCGACATCAGGGGCAGTGAACCATGCTTCGGCGAGTCTCAACGCGACCCCAAAGCCCATAGCGCCCTGGCCCGCGTCCAAGGCAGGACCGAGAGCTTTCTGCTTGTAGAGTTTGTCCACTGACAGGTAGCGCGCCGTCCAGGTGCAGACTCCGGCATGGGGCCGGTAAATCCCCAGATGCCGGGAGGTGGCGATAGACCACCAGTAGGGCGTTTCCCGGAATGGCAGGGCCGCGATGGCCTGTTGAGCGGCGAAGGGGCACGTCCGCTCATGCATCGCATATGGCGGTGGCACCGGCGGCGTCATGGCTCCCTCCATGCGACCGTTAACGGTTCGGTAACAGTTTGCTGCCAAACTGGAGGACATGGGAAGCGTCAGTTCATTCGAGCGATGGATCAGCAGGAGCGCCGTCGCCTACACCGAAGGGCGGGAAGTCCGATACGGCCTGTTCGGCCCGAAGGCGCTGACGCGGCTGGCAGGGCTTCCGCGCTTGCGGTGGATTCGACTGGAAGGCATCGCATCCCCACGGGCCTCGTATCGAAGCATCATGGCCCAAGAGGAGCGAGCGATCGCCATGATGTCGGATCTGCTGGATCTGCATGGCCGTCGAGTGTTCGATCATGAGATCATCCTGTCGCCCAAGTGCTGCGACCTGTTAATCCTGGTCAGCCGCGCACTGACCTCTCCCAACACGGATATAGAAAGCTGCGGCGACGTACAGGGTGATGTCGTCACGGTAGCGCAGGACGTGACAATCCCTCGACGCGAAGGAGAGAACGTCGGATCATTGCGCTAACCCAGCAGGTTCCGTTCGATCACCTTTGATACTACCTTACGTTGAGATGGGTGGCGGCACGATTTTTGGATCAGACAGCAACGCAGCGCCCTCGTGCTCATAAACATACTGAAGCGGACGATATGACCCACCCCATCGACAAGCACGTCGGCAGTCGCATCCGCTACGGCCGCTGGATGAGAGGAACGACGCAGCACGATTTGGGGGATGCAGTCGGATGCAAGTTCCAGCAAATCCAGAAGTATGAAACGGGCGCGAACCGGGTTTCAGCCTCCCGGCTGTGGGACATCGCCAAGGCGCTCGGTGTGCCCATCACCTTTTTCTTCGAAGGTACGGAACAGCCGGGGTCGATGTTATCAGCGTTCCCGGATCGCGGCGCGGCCGAATTGCTTCGAATTTGGATGTCCTTGTCGGATAGGCAAAAGCAGGCGCTGCTAAGCCTCGCGAAAAGCATGACCGATATCGATGGATAGCCTTAGATATCTCATGGCCACTTCCCCAGGTATGCAGAACGAGTTCTTAGCGGCTGTGTCCTACTCAACCTTGGCAATGTCGCAGACCAGCGCGGTGGCCGGGGCGGCAGTGCGATTGTAGACCCCGCGCACCGTATCTTTTGTTTCGGGGAGAGGGTCGAGCGAGGCGGCATCGAGGCCGCGTTCACCCGAAGGCTGATCCCCAACCCGGCTGCCGTCGATGACGGTGACGATACCCAGACGGTCGACGTAATCGTGCTTGGTAATCTGACTGCCGGCGCCGATCTCTACGACGCGAAACCGAAGGCTGTAGCCCGCAAGGCCAATGGTGGCCTCCATGGTCTGGGGAGACCGCTCGGCCAGCAGGTCGACCGTAAGGCTGGCATGCTCGATCGAGCCTGACATCTGCGCTAGGCCGGGTCCTTGGTAGCTGCGAGCAGACCCGTGCGTAGGCCAAGGACGAAGGTTGTACGGGGATGGCAGCGAAAACGCGACATGGGGGGCCGTTTGAGGTTGCTAGGTTTTGCCTTCGGCGATGCGAGAGCCGTTAATAGGAGGCAGGTCACCTACAAGCTCATGGTGCGAACATAGCCTGTGAGTGATGCCCATATTCGCTCAAAGCCAGTAGATCACCGCTTCAGACGCATCGTCTCGTCGAGCATCTCGTCGACGGTGGTGACGATCTTGGCGTTGGACGAATAGGCCCGCTGGGTGCTGATCAGATCGGTCAGTTCCTGCGCGATCTCGACGTTCGAGCTCTCAAGCGCGCCGGCCGTCAGCGAGCCAGCCGATCCCGCACTGGCCTGGTTGAGGCTGAATTTGCCCGAGCTGCG
Source organism: uncultured Limimaricola sp. (assembly GCF_964022235.1). Classification (NCBI taxonomy): domain Bacteria; kingdom Pseudomonadati; phylum Pseudomonadota; class Alphaproteobacteria; order Rhodobacterales; family Paracoccaceae; genus Limimaricola; species uncultured Limimaricola sp. Next base: position 41,450 of record NZ_CAXHZL010000012.1, read on the forward strand.
CGACAGCGCATAGGCGTTGCCGTCGCCGGCCAAGAGCCCGTCGGGATTGGCGACCTCGGCCAGCGGAATGTTGTAAAGCGGCTTGCGGCTGCCGTTGTTGAACACGCCATAGACATCGCCCTTCTCGTCGATCTCGGTGCGCACCAGCACGCCGCTCTCGGCCCCGTCAGCACCGATCTTGAGCGCCGAGTAGTCGCCAGCGAACTGGGTCATGCCGGTGTGCTCGTCGGGCGCGCCGAGCTGCACCTCGATCACCTGCGGCTCGGTGCCGTTGTCGACCGTCAGCGTTGCGGTGCCGGTGGCGGGATCGAAGGCGAAGGCCGCCGGAGCCGTGGCGGTGGAGGTGGCGGCCGAATAGGCCAGCGGTGCGCCGGCGAGCGGGCCGCTGTCGTGGAAATCGACCGTGATGTTGCCGTAACTCGCGCCATCGGAGCCAGACATCCTGAGCGTCCACTGGCTCGGCGTGGTGGTTGGCTGCCAAGAAAACTGCAGCCGCTCGGCCTCGCCCAGCGGGCTGTAGTATTCCGCAGAACTGAGGAAGGGCTCGCCCGCCTCGGCCAGCCCGGTCTGTTGGGCGGGGATGTTGCCGCTGACGGTCATCTGCTCAGTCGGCGAACCGGTCTGCGACAGGCTGCCCAGATTGACGGTCTTCAGATCGCCGAACTGGTTGCGGTCGATCACCCCTAAGGATCGCGTTTGATCATAGGGGAAGCCCGTGAGGTAGTAGCCTGCGGCGTTGCGCAGATCGCCGTTCTCGTCGGGCAGGAACGAGCCCGCGCGGGTCAGCATAAAGGCAGACTCGTCGGTCTCGTTGGGCTCCTTGGAAACCACGAAGAAGCCGCTACCGCCGATCGCCAGATCGGTAGAGTTGCCCGTCGCACGTACTGCACCCCCGGTTTTTACATCAGCGCCTTGCGCCGCCCTCACGCCTGAGGGTGAAATGCCTGCACTGTCACTCAGCGTGCTGGTGGTGACCATCTGCACGAAGCTGCGCCGGTAGCCGTCGGTGTTGGCGTTGGCGATGTTCTCCGAGATCCGGCCGACGGCCGTGGAGTTGGCGCGCAGACCGCTGACGCCGGTCTGCATGGCGTAGGAAATGCTCATTATTCTTCTGCCTTCTCCTTCCGGTGCGTAGCGGCCTGACGCCTTCAACATTCTAAAATGCTGAGGTGAGTGGGTCAGGCCGCTACCCGGAGGTATAGTTTTCCTTTCCTTTCGAGAAGAACGAGAATTGTGGCTGAAATGTGTTCGCATCGATCACAATCCATCCACCCTGAGAACTGTCCGATTTCGCGCAAACGCCGCATAACTGCTTGAGTTGCAATAGAACAACAGATCTCATTAAGGGTATGGGACATCGCGGCCTGCAGCCATGAGACGGGTCCTGCCCCCTGAAACGTGGTCCTCCCTGAAGTGAGCTTTCCAGCAAGTCGGAGGATGCAGGAATGCGCGCGAAGAAGCATAAGCGGGAAGAGATCGTCGCTAAGCTCCGGCAGGTCGAGATCTTGGTGTACTCCAAGGCCGGACGGTGTCCGAAGCCGTGCACACCATCGGCGTGACGCAGTTGACGTCTTACCGTTGGCGCAAGCACTTCGGCGGCTTAAATGTGAGCGATACTTGAACCGCGACTCCGCGGCAGCTTCAGGGTAGGGCGCTCACGGCCTCTTCTCCAGCGTCTTGGCCCGGAACACCTTGGCGGGTGTCAGCTATCCGAGGCATTTGCGCGGCGTGGCGTTAAGCCGGTCGCAGATCTCGCGAATGTCATGGTCCGAAAGTTTGCCGATATCGCGGTCTCTGGATAGCCAGCGGCGGGCGCAACGGTTGGTGTTCTCGACCGTGCCCATCTGCCAGGGCGCTGAGGGGGCGCAAAACCAGCTTCTCGCGCCGATCTCGGCTTGCAGGTGCTGCTACGAGACGAACTCGGTGCCGCGGTCGAAGGTGATCGATCGGCGCGCCGGCTGGGGCAGGGCGCGGATGGCCGCGATGACTTTGTCCATGACAGGCCGGGTCCGCTTGTCGGCGTTCTTCAGTAGCACGGTGAAGCGGCTGACGCACTCCACGAGCGAGGTGACCGGCTGCTGCCAGCCGGGCAGGTAGAGATGCCCCGCCGCCTCGTGCAGGCCGAGATCGACGTCGATCGAGGGCAGCGAGAACTCGGCCGCCGCGATCAGCCCGGTGTCCAGCGCCGGGCGAATGTCGGCGGCTGGCAGCTCGTAGGGCACGACGCTGAGGGCCCTGAGCGTCAGCGCGCCGTAGCCGAAGGCGCGCATGGCTAAGCCGTCGAGATCGGCGACGGTCTCGACCGGCGCGCGGAACCAGCCGCCGCCCTCGGCCGGCAGCACGCCGCAATAGAGGCTCTTGAGCCCGTGGCGCGCATAGATCGCGTCGAGCGCCTCGGCCCCGCCGCCCTCGCGCATCCAGGCGGTGAAGCCGTCCGGGTCCGGACCGAAGGGAAATCCGCTGAAGATCGCGAGTGCCGGATCCTCCCTGTGATGGTGACCAGCCGAGCCCCAGACCGCGTCGATCAGCCCTGCATCGAGCGCGCCGAAGCTGTCCTGGTCGAGGACTATCCGGTCCTGCACCTCGATGACGAAGCGGCCCGCGGTCAGGCGCTCGACCTCGGCGGCGAAGTAGGACCCGGCCTCGCCGAAGAGTTTCGGGTAGAGCAGGCTGTTCATGCGCCAATGCAGCACGTCCGAGACCGCCGGGTCCGGAGCTGATGCCAGGCCGAGCGCCACGATCAACGGGGCCGGTTGAAAGATCGAAACAGGTCGGCGGGGCATGGCTCGAACACCTTCGCTTGGGGCTGGTGATATGCCTTGTCATTCGTGTCGCGGGCGCTGTGCAGATCAGGTTTACAATGCCGCAGCAAAGGGGCGGGTGGTACTCTAAGGCGGTTTCTCGACGGCTGGGGCCTCCTTTCGGTCTGATGTGGAGTGCATCCCCGCACCGACCTCCGCTTGAGGCTATCATACTTGATGAGAACCGGGGGCAGGATATACTACTGAGTAGCAACGGAGGATGTCATGAGCGTGAAGGCGTCAGTTTCATTGACCGAGGCACAGGATGCCTATGCCCGTCAGTTGGTGCAGGAGGGGCGCTTTCCCAGTGTCAGTGCCGTCATCCAGCAGGGGATTGAGATGCTGCGCAAGGAGGGGCAGACCGAAGCCGCGCTGCAAAGTTTGCTGGCCCAGCGTCAGTCCGGGCCGATGATCGGCCTTGCGGAGGGCCGCCGCCATACCGAGGAGATGATAGCTCGCAAACGGGGCGCACGTGGCCTATGAGGTTCGGCGCGCCGCTGCGATCGATCTCGATCTCGAGTTGATCTTCGACTTCATCGCCAACAGCGCCGAAACGTTGGGTGAGCCCCCCGAGACCGCTTTCGACATGGCGATGCGCCGCGTGCTAGCGATCGAGGCCGCGATGGAGGGCTTGGGGCGTGCCCCGCATCAGGGGACGCTGGCGCCGCATCTCGGCTTCGGCATTCGGCATGTCACCAAGGATCGCGCCATCCTCTACTTCGACACCGACAACGAGGCCGAAACCCTTCGCATCCTCGCCGTGTTCTTCGGCGGGCAGGATCACGATACGCGGATTCTTTTGAGGCTACTTTCGACAAGTTGAGCCCCTCTCGGATGCAATTTTCCTGACCGCGTCTTACTCAGAAGCCTTCAGGTGATAGTGGCCAGGGAGACCTTACCACTTTTGTGGGTGTCGCTGAGGATCGGTTGGCATGACCGATCTGGTCCACAGCTGCCCTGAGAGCCCGTAGCCATGCCGGCGGATTGGATTGGTCGGTAACGCGGCCGGCGATGACTGACAGAACGTAACGTTTTGAAAAGCCGAGACGTAGCGTCCGAACATCACCGCCACATTCTTGCCATCCGGATTAGTCATTCGGCCTGAGAAACACCGGCACCGGAGGTAGACAGAATGTCCATCGCGAGCAAGAAGCACCTCGGCTTCACCCTCATTTCCATCCTGATCGCGGGCGCGATCGGCGAACTCGGCTTCGCCCGCCATGCTGACGTGGTGTCCGTCGACTCATACGAGTTGTTCACCACCGTCGAGATGGAGGTTGGCGGGATCGTCTACGACGTGCAGGTCCGGAAAGACACGCCGACGATCACGCCATCGAGCACCGCCTACTTTTTCTGAAACGCGAGCACGTGGATGGATTGTGCGTCTTGGCCTTCGCTTTGGCGCTGCATTCTCGTAAGCGGTGCGGGCTCCGGGTCCAAGCTTCCCAAGCATCGAAGATGCTCGGGGCTGTGAGAATTCAGCCGTGCTCGGCGGTAAAGAAGGTGCTGCCTCGCGCACCTCGTGTCCTGGCGGATGGGGTCCGGACTGATCTTCCAGTGTCAGGCGACACGACAAACTGATTGGCACCGAGAAAACGGTCGTTTGAAAACGTCGGCAAGAGACCTGAAGCTTTGGTTGGGCTGGCAGGGGAGGGGAGGCGACAGCCTCCAGACCCTTTGCCTCTAAGGGCGCGGAACGAAGCTGAAGGTTCTGTTCTAACTGCAACGCGTCACTTGATTGGACAGGATCACCCTTCCAGACCCCTCTCCTAGAGGGCCGGCAGAAACACATCTGCAATCCATCGAGACAATTGAAAATGAGCGGCTCCATCCTCAAGTGCGAAGGGAATATTACTTTTCTGCGGGCTCTTGTCCGATGGCCTTCAACGATCCCGAAATTGCTCGAAGCGCTGTGGCCACATTCCTGCGGGCTGAAGTGTTGGCTGCGCGGCTGGAGGCCATGGCCTGCGCGGAGCCGGAGGTCGGCAACCTCTGGCGCTCGGAACTCGCGCTGGCCGAAGCGGTCGCAAGCGCGAGCTTCGAGGGCATCCGGATCTCCAAGGGTGACCTGCTGCCGCGCGTCGCGTTGAATGGAAGTCAGGACGCGGATCCGACTAGTGCGGAGCTGGCGCTGAGCCTAATCCGCGTGCTGAAGGCGCCGGGCGACTCTTTGGCGCGGCCTGTCCAGACCGTGCGGCGTTTCGAGAGAGCGGCAGGCACCGGAATGGGGCCGGGTGTCGACCCGAACGAGGAGCCGCATGGGCATCGGCTCGATGACGCCGAGATCGAGGTCCTCTTCGCAGAGCTCAGCCCCGGCGACATGCCGATCCTGAGCGCAGCGCGGGCCGCCGCCGGTTACGCGGTTCTCTCCGAGCGTGCCAACCCCATCGTCGAACGGCTGATCTTCATGGCGGTCGACAGCAGCTTGCGGGGCCGGGCTGCGCGCGGGACCCACCCCGAGGACGTCCTGCGGGGTCTGTCGGGCCGGGTTGATGCGCATTGGGTCTCGCCGCCTGCGCTCGCGCTGAGCCAGCGCCGCTTCCTGCCATGGTCGCCCGGCAGCGAAACAGGGCTGATGGATCTCGGCACCAGTCTCGCGCGGGTCTTCGAAGCAGAAGTCGGACATTTTGCGCTCTCGCGCGACTGGCTGCGGGGCGGGCAGGAGGCAGCAAAGGGCAGGGGCGGACGCTCGCGCATGGCCGACGCGGTCCAGGCCTTCGGCACCGCGCCGGTGCTGTCTTCGGCGCTGCTCGCCGAGACGATCGGCGTGTCGATCCGCACCGCGCTGACCCTTCTGGACGAGATGACGGATCTGGGGCTTCTGAAGGAGATCACCGGCCGCCGGACGGCGCGGATCTGGGCGGTGCCAAGCTTGGGCGGGCGCCTCGCGGCGCGGCCGTTCCGGCGGACCCGGCTGCAGTGTCGCGCTGTCTTGCCGCCGGCCGAGATGCATGAAACGGCGCGCAGCCGCAGCCGGGATCAAAGGGGGGCTTCGATGCAGGCGATGGAGCGCGCTTTCACCGATCTCGAGACGGCGCTCGGCCAGGCGAATGCGCTGCTGATCAGCACGCGGCGCTGGAGATGACCACGCCGAGCGCCGTCATGAACTAAGCTGACGGTGGCGAGTTGTGCGTGCACACTCTTCATGGAGATTTCCAATGATCAAGGCCTTTGCAAGCGCCGCCGCCCTCTCCGCCCTGATGGCCGGGGGCGCCTTGGCGCAGGATGACGAAACGATGATCGTGGTCACCGAAGACGCGATGATGCAGATGTCGATGGTGGACGGACAGACCACCGTGACCTTCCCGCTCATCACCGCGCTGCAGGACGGCTACATCGTCGTGCATTCCGTTGCCGCCGACGGCACGACGAGCGAGGCATTGGGGCATGCCTCGGTGATGGCTGGAGAAAATGCCGATGTGGCGGTGAGCATTCCGGAGGCGCTGCCTGTCGGAACTCAGTTGATGGCCATGTTGCATGTCGAGAGCAATGACAACGGCACCTTCGATTTCGGGCCGGAGATGACCGATGTGGATGCCCCGGTGATGCGCGACGGGGCGCCGGTAATGGTGATGTTCGCCGTGCCCGAGGGCGTGGTTGACGGTGTCATGGTCATCGAACCCATTCCCTCGCCCGATGTGGCCGATCCCGAGTCCCGTTCGGTCTCGGAGGACGACGAGGAGCGGGATTCTGTCGACGAGGACGACCCCGCAATCGATCCGAATGATACGGAAACCGACGGCTTCATCGAGGAAGGTGAGGAATCCGAAGGGGAAGGCAACGAGGAGGAAGGCGAGGTTCTCGAAGAAGGCGCTGGCGACGAAGAGACCCAGGATACTGATCCAGAGCTTGAAGGTCAGGAAGATGGCTCTATCGATGCTGATGCTGATGCTGATGCCGATGCCGATGCCGATGCCGACGGCGAGGTGAACGTCCAATAATCTCGGTATCTTCTGAACTGTTCCTGAGGGGCTAGCCAAGCAACGATTGGCTAGCCCTGCGCTTCCAGGGGAACGGCAGGTCGGCCCGATGAAACTCTGAGCGTTCAGGAGCTGGCGGCTCCGACCGATCCGTCGGCGTAGCAATGCGTCGGTGCTTCGAAACGAGGAGCATCTTCTTCAGTCGCGATCGCGACTTCCAGCACCCTCCCGCCGCTGTTCGCCCGCCTTCCCGGGATTTGCGCCGTTCTTGCGCGGCGCATCAGAGCCCAATTTGTTTCCGGCACCACGCTTCTGGGCATTCTGCCCACCCGCCTGCGATTTTTCAGAGCTGCCCCCACCGGGCGCTGTCCCTCGACGCGCCTCTTGGCCCTCGCCAGCACGACCGGGAGGAGTTCCTTTGGAGGCCTTGCCCTGAGCACTCGAGGAACTCTGGGAGAGTTGGACCTCGTCGGGGGTGAGGTGACCATCGCCATCCCGGTCGAGACGCTTGAGCATGGCCTGCCAGCGGCTGCCAAAAGCCAGCCGGAGTTCCTCGGCGGAGAGCACTCCATTCCGATCGAGATCGATCTGCGTGAAGCTTTTGGAGCCGTCATCCGGGCCCCCGAAAAGGTCTTCGTATTTGAAAAAGGCGAAGACCACGCCAGCGCTGCCATCAATCGAAGGAGTGGGGCGTGCAGGGACAGAGGCAGTTGCCGGTGTGACAGCTGCGCAAAGCGCCACAAGAATGGCCCCTCCCTTGAAAGGCCATTTGGGTAGCCAGAGCTTTCGACATGAGCTGGTCATCGCAGAGAAGTAAATCGCCGCCGGCGCTATATCCAGTCGCACGACGCATTACTCGCGCGCCCGTGACATACCGATTGCACTTGGCGAGATGAGCGTTCAGGTTGATCTCGCCTCACGAGAGGAGCGCTCTAGGAGTTAGGACCGCTATTGTTGTTGTGTTTTCAGCGAGGCGGACGCCTGCCCCGTTCTCTGGCCCAGTCCGCGCATTCCGGCTGGGGCGGCTTGCCCGGCCGGGCGCCGGTAGCTAGTTCGTCTACTGTCGCAGTGTTAATGCTCCCTCGATGGATCAGGGCCGCTGCCGTTTTGGTGGAGAAGGGTCGAGTCGCTTGAACGCCGGACTATCGCTGAGCCACCGTCTTTTTCTCCTGACCGGGGTGGCGCTTCTACCAGCCATCCTGATTGTCACCAGTACCGAAGTCTCCTCCAGACGAATCCGCGAAGCTGAAGCTCAAGGCTATGTCGCCAGGATGAGTGACCTCGCCGCATCCGAGATCGAACGAGCGCTGACATCGGCGGCGACGCTCATGATCGCTGTCGCGGCGGCTCCGCCGGTCACTCGGCGCGATAGCGAAGGCTGCGAGACCTATGTTCAGGAGGTCAACAGGCAGCTCCCACAACTCAATGATATCATCGTCGCCGATGAAGAGGGCACGATCTTCTGCCATATGGGCGCGACGCCCAAGGGTGCGTTGCCCGCGGTTGCAGATCCTCTGATGGCAGAACTTTCTGGCTCGCGCTTTGCCATCGGAACCTATCAAGACACGCCCGCTGGACCGAGTTTGCCTATCGGGATGGCGGTCAGGACCGAGGGCGGGGAGGAGCGGTTCGTCTTGCTCGGCATCAGCCTCACGGCGCTCGAGGAGGTGATTTACGACAGCGGCTTTGAAGTCGGCACCGAGATGACGATCGCCGATCGGAACGGGACCATCTTGGCGCATCGCCCTTTCGTATCGAATATCGTGGGCGAGAAACTCTCGGAAGGAGCGGCTGCGCTCGCGGTGTCTGGAACAAGAGGAACAGCGTCCTTGCCGGGGAGCGACGGCCGGGAACTCTTCGTCGGCTACCAGCCACCCGTGGAGAGGCGGCCATTTTTTATCTCCGTGGGTCTGCCGAAGCACCAAGTGATGACTCCGGTGAACGCTGCGACCCGCCGTTCGGCATCCTTGGCGTTGGCCGGCGGCGCCATCGCGTTTCTCATGGCCTGGATGTTCGGGCGGGTCTTCGTGCGTCGCCCGGTGCAAAATCTCGTGCGCACGATCAAGCGGTGGCAAAGCGGAAACAAGAACGTACGGACGGGTGCGCTGGAGCGCACGAGCGAGCTGGGCTTGATCGGCGCGGCCTTGGATCACCTGCTCGATGAACTGCAGGAACGTGAGGAAGCTCAGCGACAGGCGGAAGGGCAGCGTGATGTGCTCGCGCGGGAGCTCGAGCATCGGGTCAAGAATCTGCTTTCGGTCGTTCAGGCCATCGCGCGCCGTACTTTCTCCGATGGCATCGAGTTGCCCGAGGCGCGCCGCACCTTTCAGGATCGTCTGAACGTGCTGGCCAAGGCTCAAGCCGTTCTCACGTCCAAGCAGAGGTCTGGAGCGACTATCGCGGAAGCAGTCCGTTCCGCCTACGAGCCTTTTGCAGGGCTCGACGCTGGACAGATCACCGCCTCTGGACCGGACACTCCTCTCGGTCCCGAGGCGAACCTGGCTTTGTCCATGGCGCTGCATGAACTGTTCACAAATGCGATGAAATATGGCGCCCTCAGTGTCGCCGATGGTCGGGTGTCCATTGAGTGGGCTGTTCAGGACGCAAAGAGCAGCGAGTGCCTTCATCTCCGCTGGAGCGAGTATGACGGCCCGTCCGTCGTTTCGCCTGAGAGGGTCGGCTTCGGCACCGTCATGATCAAGCAGATGTTGGAGACAGAGACTGGAGGGAAGGTGAACATCGAGTACGACCCATCTGGCCTCGTCTGTGAAATCCAGTTGCCGGTGAAAAAAGGGGCTCAGCGGGACAGGATCGAAAGAGAAGTTTCTATCTGACTGAACCGCCTCGGCTTGCCTCGAAAGCAGAGCTGCCCCCCGTCTGCGTCCTTGGGATATCTGAGCTGCTTTTGTAGCGGAGGTTTTTGGCTCATCGTGACCACCGAAGACTGGAGATGAGCCAAAAACCGGCAAATAGGCGGCGGCCACGGGGGTGAAGGACATGCGTCGGTGCGCGTGAAGCAAAATGCTGTCCCCTATCGACTTCGAGCGCTAGTAAAAGCTGAGGCACGAGGGAGTCCACGAGTTACAAAGCTCATCAAGATCTGAAGAGCATCTCCGATTAAAACGGACCTATTTGGCGGGCTATCCGTTTGACCAAAACCCCAACGAATAGAGGTAAGTTTATGGCTGCGAAGATCACCGTCCTCTTCTATTCTACGTACGGCACCAATCACGGCATTGCTCTTGAAGCCGCCAGAGCTCTCGAGGCTGCTGGGGCCGAGGTGCGGTTGCGTCGATGCCGGGAGACCGCGCCGCGCGACGTTGTCGAAGGACAAGAGGCTTGGCGAGATCAGCTGCAGAAGATGCAGGGCATCTCTGAAGCCACGCTCGATGACATGGAATGGGCTGACGGCTATTTCATCTCTGTACCGACACGCTTCGGCGTCCCTGCAAGCCAATTCCGCGCTTTCGTCGATACGCTGGGTCCGTTGTGGCAGTCAGGTGCTTTGGCCAACAAGGTCGTAACCGCCACCACTTCTGCCCAAAACCCGCATGGCGGCCAAGAGACGACGATCCAGTCAATCTACGTGACCGCTATGCATTGGGGCGCGATCATCGTGGCCCCCGGCTATGCCGACCCGATCAAGTTCGAGGATGGCGGTAACCCCTATGGTTACTCATGCGTGCCGGGTCCCCTCGACGAGACCGGAAAGCAGTCGGTGGCATTTCAGGCCCGGCGGCTGGTGGAGTATGCCGAAAAGCTGAGTGGCTGAAGCGATTTAGAGAAAATAGTATGCGTTAAACTGGCCAGCTTTCCGAGCAGTGTGGACCGCCTTAGGCTGTCAAAAGGATGATTAACTTTAGCTATACGGCCATGCTGGACGGGTTCTGCCTCGCATGGTCAAGGCGGAGTTCAAGTTCTCCCCGTCGGGGTGGTTAACTAGTGCGCTAAAATATAAGGACAATTCGGCCTGCCTAAGCACCTTCTCCAACCCGATTGTCCGTACCCACTATATTAAATCCAGTCGTGATATTAAATCCAGTCGTGGTTGCGTTCCCATAGTGGCGAAGGCGCTCCGGGGCGCCTTCACCTGTATTCAGAACTTGACGCTGGTGGTCAGCGAAATGTCGCGGCCCTCGCCAAAATAGCACGCAGCGCTGGCGCAGTAGGTCACATGCTCCTCATCCGCCAGATTGCGGATGTTGAGCGCGACTTCGTAGTCGTCGGTGCCATAGGCGAGCCGCGCGTCATAGAGCGTGTAATCCGGCGTGGTGGTGCTGCCGCTGCCGTCCTGCTTCTCGCCCGAATAACGGATGCCGGTGCCGGCCTCCCAGCCTCGTGCCAAACCGGCCTCGGGGGCGTAGGTGGCCCAGATCGAGCCAAAGCTCTCGGCCACGGTGGCAATGGCATTGCCATCGGCGTTCTCGGTGTTAAGCAGGGTCCAATTCGCATCAAGGCGAAGATCGCCCCAACGGGTCTGGGCCTCGAGCTCAAGCCCCCGCACCTCGACCTCGCCGGTCTGGATGCTGAAGCCGGGATTGTCCGGATCGGCAATGGCGAGGTTGGACTTGGTCAGGTCAAACAATGCCGCGGTGAACAGACTGTTGGACCCCAGCGGCTGGTATTTCAGCCCGACCTCGTACTGATCGCCGCGCGTCGGCTCGAATGGATCGCCCTGCGCATCGGTGCCGACGATCTCCTGCCGGAAGCTCTCGGCATAGCTCGCATAAGCCGAGACGCCATTGTCGAAGGCGTAAAGGAGCGCGACATTGCCGGTCACGGCGTCGTCTTCGGCGTTGACCGCCGCCGAGCTGAAGGCGCCCGTGGTCTCGCCGGTTTCAATCTCTCCATAGCGCAGCCCGGTGTCGAGATGCAGGCTTCCGCCGAAGGTCGCCCGGTTCTGCACGTAGACGCCCCGTTCCTCTACCGTACTGGCGGGATTGTCGGTCACGGTGACGTCCGGCGCGCCAGCATAGTCGGGATCGAATGGATCGATCGTGGCGATCTGCTCGCCATAGCCGAAGTCGCTGTCGTATTCGCCGCGGTTGTAGCTCAGACCGAGCAGGGTCTGCATTTCGACTTCGCCTACCGAATAGTCGGCAGTGGCGGTGAGATCGGTGCCAAAGGTCTCGAGCTCGTTCTCGGCGCGATAGAAGGTGCGGTCGATCGTGCCGTCATCGTTGTAGCGCGTTGGGTAGTCGTCGAAGGCCCACCATGCGTGCCGGTAGTCGGCCTCGCCCCGGCTTGCGCGCATCCGGGCGTCGAGCGACCAAACCGGCGACAGGCGATGCTCGGCCAGAAGCGTCAGGCCACGGCTTTCGCTGTCGAAGCGGTCGAAACCCGGCTCACCGACGAACAGGCTGTCGTCGAGGATTTCACCGTTCGGCGCCGGTTCCAGCGTGCCATAGTGAGAGGCGAACTGGATCATCGGGCTGCCCTGGTTCTCCTGGTAATTGGCCAGAAGGGTCAGCTTGGTGCCCAGCTGCGGCTCCCACGTGATCGAGGGGGCGATCGCGAAGGCGTCGTCGCGGCTATAATCGACTTGGGTCTCGCTGTCGCGGGCCAGTGCCACGAGGCGGCCGCGCAGGCTGCCGTCGGCGTTGAGGTCGTGCGACATGTCGAGGCTGACCTGGCGGCGATCATGCGATCCGATCTGGAACTGGGCGACGTTGTCGGAGACCTCGGTGGAGGTTTTGGACCCGGTGTTCACGACGCCGCCGACCTCGCCATTGCCGTAGAGGCCTGAAGCCGGGCCGCGCAGCACGCCGATCTCGGAGAGCAGGAAAGGCTCGGGCTTGGTATCATTGTAGAAGCCGTAGCGCGCCGGCAGCCCGTCATGGAAAGTGGCGGGACGGAAGCCGCGCACGAGATACCAGTCCGAACGGTTGTCGAGGCCATACTCGCCGGCAAAAACCCCGGCACTGTATTGCAGCGCCTGCTCGACATCCTGGGCGCCGCGTTCGGCGATCTCGGCCTCGGTCACGACCGAAATCGCGCGCGGCGTCCGGGCGATCGAGGCGCCGGTCTTGGTCACGTTGCTGTCGATGGCCACGGCATCGCCGAAGAAGGTGTCCTCGAAATCGCCCTCGATGGTGATCGCGTCGAGTTGAATGTCCTGCGCCACGGACGGAAGAGCCGCCATGAGGGCGCAGACGGATATAGCAGTGCGCCGAAGCAGCATGTCCCGTCTCCAATGAATTTTTCTGGAATTGCCTTGCCTTGGCGGCTGGGTTGCGCATCGGCTATATTAGCCTACCTAAACAGTCAAGAATTTTGCTGCTTCACCCGTTGAACATCATCGGCAAGGTGAAGCTGTAGCTCGGATCGTTCAGGCCGCGTGGTGACGCGGGCAGACGCGCGGCCTGCACCGCAGCCAGCGCCGCCTGATCGAGCGCAGGATTGCCCGACGAGCCCACGAGAGCGAGACCGGTCAACCGGCCGGCGCGATCAAGGGTGATGCGCACCGTGGCCGTGCCGGACGCGCCGCGCGCGGCGTTCGGATAACGCTTGCGCCGCTCGATCTGCGCGCGCAACTGCGCGCCCCATTGCGCGACGAGCGATTGCATCTGCCCCGGCGAGAGGCTGGGCGCAGCCTGACGCTGCGCCGCGCCCGCTTGAGCCCCGCCGCCCGTGCCCGCCGCGCGCTGCGCCTGTTGCGGCGGCGAGGGCTGGCGCTGCGGGTCGGCCTGGCGCTGCGGAGCTGGCTTGGGTTCTGGTTCTGGCTTCGGCTCAGGCGGGCGGTCGGGGCGTGGCTGCGGCCGCTCTTCCGGAGGCTCGGCCATGGGCTGCCGCGGCTCGGGCGGCTGCGGCTCGGCCGTGGCGGTGTCGATCCGGGGGGCCTCGGGGGCCTGCGGTACGGCGAGGCCCGGCCCGGCTGGCGGCACCGGTGCGCTTGGCGCGCTCGATGCGACAGCTGGCTGCATCGCAGGCATGCGCGGCCTTTCGGGCGCCTCGATGGGCCGCGGTTGCGCGATCTCCACCGTCTCCATCTTTTCAGGCGGTCGCTCCCAATCCTTGACCAGCGCCACGACCCGGGCGTCGGCGGCCGCCAGCGTCACCGTTTCGGCCCCGCCCGCGCCGGCGGCGTCCGGCGCACCCTGCTCAGGACGCAGTCCCAAGAGCGCCAGATGCGCGCCAAGCGCCAGCGCCACGAAGCCTCCGCCTTCGAGCAACCCTCTCATGGCGCGGCCGTCATGAGCTCGATCGCCGAGAAGCCGGCAGCCGACAGCTCGGGCAGCAGCGCCGCGAGCCGCACCGCGGGTACGCCCGCATCGGCGCGCAGCGTCAGGGGCGGCATGTCGCATTCGTCGCAGTTCCCGGCTTCGGCCGAGGCCGCAGCGACCGCGCCCTCGCCAACAGTGTTGCGAAAGGCCAGTTCGCCCTTGCTTGAGAGGTGCAGCACCAGCTCGGCGGTGGCCTGCATCTCTGCTTCGGCCTCGGGCGGCGTCACCTCGAAGGGCTCGGGCGGCGCGATCTGCGCCGTCATCAGAAAGAAGATCAGCAGCAGGAACACGACGTTGATCATCGGAACGATGCTCTCGGCCTGCGGCCTCCGGGGCGGCTCGTCGAAGGTCATGCGCTACTCCACCAACACGAGCTGACCGTATCCGGCGGCCGAAAGGCGCTGCATCACCGCCACCAGCCGCTGCAGGTCGGTGCCGGCCTCGGCTCGAAGCACGATGGTGTCGGAGGTATTTTCGACCAGCTCGGCCAGCGCCTCGGCCAGTGTCGCCTCCGCGACCGACGTGCCGTTGAGCGCTAGATCGTCGGGGCCGATCGAGACCAGCCGCGGTGGCCCCTGCCAGCCCTCGCCCGGCTCCTGACCTACGGCGTTCAGCGGCAGCTGCTGGTCGAGGCCGAAGCGGGCCGAAAGCATGAAGAACACCAAAAGCAGGAACACCACGTCGATCATTGGCGTCAGGCTGATGCGGCGGCGTGGCCGGTCGAGATTGGCAAGGTTCATCTCAGGCCGCCTGCGAGATCGGTTCGACGGCCAACGGGCGCAGGAAGATCCGGGTCGCGGCGTCCTCCATCTCATGGCGCAGCCGATCGGCGACGCTCTCGAACCAGGTCAGCGCCATTGAGGCCGGAATTGCCACGGCCATGCCAGCGGCGGTGGTCAGCAACGCTTCCCAGATACCGCCTGCCAGCGCCGCCGGATCGGCGCGGCTGCCTGCCTCTTGCAAGGCCTGGAAGGCGGCGATCATGCCCAGCACCGTGCCCAGAAGGCCAAGGAGCGGGGCGATGGTCGCGATCAGCTCAAGCGGCCGCAGACCTGTTCTGGCGCGGGCCAGCAGAGCGCGGGCCACGCGCTCGGTTTCAGCCTGCGCTGCGGCGTCATCGAAATCCCGCCGCGCCCGCATCGCCGCGCGGACCAGCCGCGCCCGGCAGCTGCGCCGCCCCTCGACCAGCGCCAGCGCCTCGGTCTCCTGGCCGGCACCCCACTGCTCGACCGCTCGCCGGGTGCGCCGCCCACCGTTCCAAGCGCCAAGCAACGCAAGCCGCCAAGCCTTCCACAGGATCAATGCCAGCGTGATCACCGAAAGCGCCGCGATCGCCCAGATCGCCGGACCGCCCATAGAGATCACCTCCCAGCCGCCTTCGAGATCGGTGCGCAGGCCTGTCCAGACTTCGTTCATATGCGATTGCTTTCTTGTAGAGGATGCGCCCACAGGGCGGATCGTCATTTCCGGGTGTGGAGCCGAGGGAATGCGGATCGGCCAGACGACCTGCCGGTGCTGTGTTCGCCTGCTGTGCCGACCGATGAGCGGGACGACCTTCTTCGGCTGTTACCGAAGCCGATCCGGCATCATCGCCAATGCGCGCCCGTCCGCATGGCTGAGGATCGTGTAGGCGAGGGTGCTGGCCGCGTCATAGGTCGCGGTCGATGCCAGGGAGCGCGGCAGGTAGACGACCTGGTTCTCGCGGCAGGCATGCAGTGCTTCGCACCATGACGGCAGAACGCTTTCCAGAGCGGCCTTGGCATCGGCCGCCGTCTCGCCGCGATCGGCGCGATAGGTGACGAAGATCATGTCCGCGTCGAACCGCGGCAGCATCTCGGCCGAAAACGTCTGCCGCTGGTTGCCCTCGATGGCGTCGACGATCTCCGGAAACTCGAAGCCTGCGTCGCGCAGGACCTTTCCGAGCGTGCCGTAGGTGTTCCAGACCAGCAGCTCGCCGTCATGGCCCTGAATGACCGAGACACGCAGCGCGTCCGTGTCGATCTGGCTGCGGATCAGATCGAGTTGTGCCGCGTAGCGCGCCTCGAGTGCCGCGAGGCGGTCGCCGCGCCCCGTGAGCTCCGCAAGCTTGGCGTAGACATCGAAGTCGTCGGTCGTCGCGATGTCGAAGACATAGGTCGGCGCGATCCGGCGTAGCCGATCCACGTCGGCCGTCTGCCAGTTCGTCGTCACGATCAGGTCGGGATCGGCCGCGGCGACGCGCTCCACATCAGCGGGCAGGTTGCCCATGAACGCGATGTCGGAGGTGTCGAAATCTGTTCCAGTCGCCGTGGCAGAGGAGCGGATATAGGGCGTTCCATCCGTTCGCTTCCGTCCATGCGATCCGACCGGTTCGATCCCCAGTTCCAGCAGGGCAACCGTCAGCGAGGTGTCGTGCAGCGACACGATCCGCTGCGGGGTGCCGGGCAGGGTGACCTCGGACCCGGTGCCGTCGATCACGGTGCGGGCCTCCTGCGCGGCCGCGGGTGCGGCGACCGCGATCAGGGCCATGGTGACGACATGCTTCATGAAAGCACTCCTTGTCTCATGCTCAGTTCGCATCGGCGGACGTCACCGGGTCACCGTCGAGAGCGGTCTCGATCATCGGGACGATCCGCTCCACGGCGTAGGGGATCGACAGGAGCGATGCGTGCGAGAACGCGCCGGTCAGCTCCTCGTCGAGAAAGATCTCGCCGCCTTCTTGGGCGACATCGAGGAACTTGCGCGCGGGCAGGTCGAGGATCGGCTGCCTGTTCCCTTCCTCGGGAAGCCAGACGAGAAGATCGGTATCTATCGGCGAGAGATCCTCAGGCGAAAAGCCGACAGCGAATTCATTGCCGACGATCAGATCGTCGATCGCCTGCGGCGTCTCGAAGCCGAGCTCGGCGAGCAGCTGGGGACGCACGTCGTTCGAGGTGTAGGCCCCCAGATCGCCGCCCCACAGATAAGCAACGGCGGCGGTCTTTCCGGCCCAGCCGGGATGGGCCTCGGCTGCCGCCTGAAGCTCGGCCTCGACCGCGGCGATCCGGGCTTCGGCTTCCGCCTCGCGTCCGACGGCCCTACCGGTCAAGAGCGCGCGCTCGTCCCAAGGCAGGGCATAATCGCCGACGCCTTCGGGGACCGCCACGACCGGTGCAATCAGGCTCAACCGCTCGTATTCCTCGGCCGTGATGCCGGACCACAGCGCGACGATCACCTCCGGCTCGGCGGCGGCGATCGCCTCGAAATCGATCTGGCCGCGCAGGATCGTCGGGGTGCCCTCGAGCAGGGGCTCGGCCCAAGGCCAGACTGAGCGGGGATAATCGCCATACCAATGGCGAATGATCACGGGTTGCACGCCAAGGGCGAGCAGATCGTCAGCCCCGGCATAGTCCAGCGAGGCGACGCGCTCGGGTGCCTCCTCGATCACCGTGGTGCCGAACTTGTGCTCGATGGTCACGGGGTAGTCCTGCGCGAATACAGGCCCCGCAAGGCCGATGATGGTCGAAATGGCCGTGGTCAGGCGCAGCATGGTCTTCTCCGGTTGTGCGAAATGGGATGTCGAACCCGTGGCGACGGATCTCGTGGTAGGGGGCGGGCAGGGAGTGGACCGCAATACCCGCGCGCTTGTTCGGAGGCGTGTGCAATCATGTCCCGTCCAGCCCGTGCTTGCGGCGCAGATGGGCGCGCAGCAGCGCCTCGCGGCTTTCAGGGTCACGCAGGACGCAGGTCGAACAATATGCACCGCCTTCCGTCGTGTAGTAGCGGCAGCAGCCACCCCGCGCCCGGAACCATTCGGCGATGTCCGGCCGTTCGGGCAGATCGATCCGGAAGTAGCCGGTCTGGCGGGAATAAAGCGGGCTCTGTCGATCGCGCAGGACCGCATGGGCGATCTCCATGGCCTCCTCTTCTCGCCTGACGTGCTTGCCCTGTATCAGGAGCGCGCCCGACAGGGCGTCGCCGACGAGCCTCCACAGCGCCCCCCGCGACAGGCCCGAGCGATCGATGAGATACAGGACGAGCTGCGCGAGCAACTCGGGCAGCGCGGCACCCAGCATCGCGGCGGGAGCGCCGCAAGGCACGAGGTCTGACCCGGCAAGCACGATGTCATAGGCGCGGCCCTCGCCGCTTTGCTCATCGAGATGCCACGCCGCCCGGCGGGCGGTCAGCGCGACGGCATCGGGCGCGAGGCGCGCGGGTTGCAGGCCCTGCAGCGCGAGGGCCGCGAGCACCTCGCTGACAGCGAAGGCGACCCGACCCAGCAGGTAGGCCGCAGCAAGCTTGTCGTCGGCACCGTCCTGCGCCTGCATCTCTGCGGCAAGCCATGCCTCCAGGAGAGCCGCATCCGGCGCATCGAGGCGAAGCGCCTCTCCAGGTGCAGGGCCGGCATGCAGCCGTGCCGAGAAGGCGTCGCGCAGCCGGGGCAGGCGCGCGGCCACCGTCGCGACATCGGGGCAGGCGGCATCGACCAGGAGTGCCGTGCTGCGGGATCGTGCGTCAGTGCGTTCCAGCCGTATCATTGACGTCACAAGGTCTCCCTCCCTTTGGTGCGGAGGAGGAGCCACACGAAGAGCGGCACGCCGATCACCGCCGTCACGAGGCCCGCGGGGATCTGAACCGGGGCGAAGACGACACGGCCCGTAAGATCCGCCGTGCCCACCAGAAGCGCGCCGACCGCCGCTGAGAGGGCGAGTTGAAGCCCGACGCCGGAGCGTGCCAGCCGGTGGGCGAGGTGTGGCGCGACGAGGCCGACGAAGCCGATAGGGCCGACCATCGCCACGGCCGCCGCGGCGAGGGCCACGGAGAGCGTGACAAGCGCCATGCGAGTCCGGCCGGCCCGCAGCCCGAGCCCCACGGCCATCTCTGGTCCCATGCGCATCGCCGCCATCGGGCGGGAGGCCGCGACCAGGGCAGGGGCGAAGCAAAGCAGCGCGCCTCCCAGGACCGCCACCTCGCCCCAGCCCGCCGCATGGACGGAACCCGCGAGCCAGCCCAATGCCGAGAGCGCGCGGTCGATCTGCCCATAGGTCAGAAACGCCGAGGTCAGCGCGGAGATGAAGGCCGCGACGCCGATACCAGTCAGGATGAACCGCATCGTCGCTCCGCCCGATCTGCGCATCGCGATCCCTTGGATCAGCGCGGCCACCGCGAGAGCGCCGCCAAAGGCGAGCAGGGGCCGCAGCGCCTGCGGCAACTCGGGCCAGGCCACGATCGCCGCGACGACGGCAAGGCCCGCCCCCTGGCTCACCCCGACCAGTGAGGGATCGGCCAGCGGATTACGCGTAACGTTCTGGAGCGTCGCGCCCGACAAAGCCAGCAGCGCGCCGGCCGCCAGTGCGGCGAGGGTGCGCGGAAAGCGGAACTGCCAGACCACCGTCTGCGCCATGTCCGAAGGCGCCCGTCCGGCGAGGGTCACGGCGACCTCGGCGGCCTCGAGCGGGTAGCTGCCGGCCATCAGGCTTGCGAGCACGAAGGCGCAGATCAGGCCGAGCAGGACGGCCAGCACGCCGAGCGCCCGGATCGGCAGGGCGTAAGTGACCGACCCGTCGAGCCTAAGAAGCAGACCCGCGCTCACAGTCGTGCCCTCACCAGCCAGACGAAGAGCGGCGCGCCGAGGAGCGCCGTGATGAGGCCCGTCGAGATCTCGACCGGGGCCAGCACCATCCGCGCGGCCACGTCCACGACAAGGAGATAGCCCGCTCCGGCGATCGCCGACCATGGAACGATCCGCCGGTAGTCCTGCCCCGCGAGGAGACGCACGGCATGCGGCACCACGAGACCCACGAACCCCATCGGCCCGGCCATGGCCACCGCGGCCGCCGTCAGCGCCACCACGGCGAACAACGTGAGCGCTTTCAATCGTCCGATATTCAGCCCCAA
Source organism: uncultured Limimaricola sp. (assembly GCF_964022235.1). Taxonomy (NCBI): domain Bacteria; kingdom Pseudomonadati; phylum Pseudomonadota; class Alphaproteobacteria; order Rhodobacterales; family Paracoccaceae; genus Limimaricola; species uncultured Limimaricola sp. The sequence goes on from NZ_CAXHZL010000012.1 coordinate 61,250, forward strand.
GCCTATGGCGGTCTCTTCCCCCATGGCGAGCGCCGTGATTTGCCGCGCGACGGCGAAGGCCACGGCCAGCCCGGCGCCGAACCAGGGTAGGGCCCAGCGAATGACATCGCCTTGCGCGCCCGCAAGGGAGCCGGTCATCCAGACCCGCAACTGCTCGAAGCTCTGCTCGTCGAGCAGGTTGGCGATGGTCACGAGCGCCGCGAGAAAGGCCGTGACCGCCGCCCCCGACAGAACAAGCGTGATCGGCATCGCCCCGCCCGGCGCGGCTGCGGCGATGCCCCAGACGGCCATGGCCGCTATGACCGCCCCGAGGGCCGCGACCAGCGGGATCAAGGCTGGCGCGGCGAGGTCGAACACGCCCACGAAGAGCACGACTGCGAAGGAGGCGCCGATCAGCAGCCCGAGGATGCCAGGATCGGCCAAGGGGTTGCGCGTCACGCCCTGCATGAGCGCGCCCGACACCGAGAGCGCGGCGCCGACCATCGCCGCCAACAGCGCGCGTGGCAGACGCAGATCGACGATGACGACATGTTCGAAGACCGAACGGTCATATGACAGCAGCGCTTCGGCCACGACCGCGAGAGGAATGGTCTTGGCCCCGACCGAGACATGCCATGCGAAGGCGAGTGCGAGCGCGGCAAGCCCCAATACGGGTGCAAACCTGGCACGTCGCCACGCCGGGCGTGTCGGAAGCGACATCATTGCGCAGCAAGCCAGGGCGCGACGCTCTCGACCGGCTCGACAGCGGGCACGCAGACCGGGCGGCCACTCGCGGGATCACGCAAGACATTCGCCTCGAGACCAAAGACCTCGTCGAGGGCGGACGGGGTGAAGACGCTCTCCACGGGGCCATCGGTGACAATACGGCCGTCCTTCATCATGACGAGGCGATCGGCGAAGGCGGCCGCAACGTTGAGCTCGTGCAGGACGACAACCAGCGTCCGCCCTTCTTCCTTCGCAATGCGCCGCAGCAGCAGCATCAGGTCGACCTGCACCTTGAGATCGAGGAAGGTTGTCGGCTCGTCCAGAAGCAGGATGCCGGTCTCCTGGGCAAGAACCATGGCGATCCAGCAGCGCTGGCGCTGCCCTCCCGAGAGATCCGACACTGACCGATCCGCGAACTGGATCACGTCAGCGGCCTGCATCGCGGCATCGACGGCCTCGGCGTCCCGGCGCGACCATTGCCGCAGGAGCGACTGGTGCGGAAAGCGGCCCTGCGCCACCAGTTCGCGCACGCGCAGCCCCTCCGGGGCGATCGGTCCCTGCGGCAGCAGCGCAAGTTGCCTGGCAACCTTGCGTGTCGGCATCGCTTGAATAGGACAGCCATCGAGGCTGATCACCCCGACGCTGACGGGCAGGACGCGCGCCATGGCCTTCATGAGCGTGGATTTTCCCGAACCGTTCGGTCCGACCAGCACCGTCAGCGCACCATCTGGCACATCGAGCGACACGTCGCGGACGATCGGCGCATCCCCATAGCCGACCGAGACACCTGACACGCGAAGCCTGGGTGCAGCGCTCTCTTCAGGAGCGTCCGGATTGTGGTGTCTGGTCATGCTCTGCCTCCATCACGACTCATGCCTAAGCAAATCTGTCGGATTAAACAAGTTGACTGACAAAACTGGTCGGGTATGAAGGGCGCCGGAAGAAGGAGCTGTAGACGCTGATGTCTAACCGCCCACTTTTTCAACGTAATGCCCGATGGAGATCGTCGGGAAACGAGATGCTCAAGCGTTACTGAATCAGGGTAAAGCTATGTTCCTCGCCGCCTCGGACCCCCGCGTCGTCCCTGACAGCGACCAGCGCGCTTCGTTGGAGCCCAAGGACCGGCGGCTGCTTGCCCAGATGCGCCTGTCCGCGCTGCGCTGCCGGTCTCGGAGCCGGATCGAGCTGGCGCAGGCCTGTGCCATGGTCGGCACTCGGCGAGACATCCCCCCGGAAACCGTGCTCGATGCCTTGATCAGGACGTTGGGCGAAGCGCTCGGCCGCTCCCCCCGCTTCTATCGACCGACCGCCGAAGCGCTGTCCTTCGACGAAAGCTGGCTGCTGCGCCTGATCGCTGCTCTGCGCGACGACGACTTGGCCAGCGCCACGTTCCTGCTGCACAGCCGTGTGCCAGCGCAGGTTCGGCGATCTCTGGTTCATCTGGTCGTCCGTGTCGCGTCCGAGAGTGACGCGTTGACACGTTTGGCGGATGCGACAGATGATCCGGCATCCCCGAAGTTGGAAAGGATTGCGTTATGACACAGCCTGCCATCGAGTTGAGCCCCGACGCTCGGAAGGAGATCGCCGAGGCGCTGAACCAGAGCGTGGCGGAAACCGCCGTGACCACGATGCTCGCCCAGAATTTCCACTGGAACGTCACCGGCATGGCCTTTGGCGAATTGCATCGCCTGTTCCAGGAAATCTACGAAGACCATTTCCAGGCTCAGGATGACCTGGCGGAACGCATTCGTGCATTGAATGTCCATGCCGAGGGTCAGCTCGCTGGGATGCTTCAGCGATCCAAGGTCAAGGAGCATGACGGGCACCAGAGTGACCGTGAGATGGTCGAGATCCTGGTGAGGGCGCAGGAGACCATCGCCGCGACGCTGGGAGGGCTTGGCGAACTCGCGGCCGGCCACGGCGACACGCTGACCGAGGATCTCGCCATCGAGCGTGGGCGGACCCATGAAAAGTTCGCCTGGATGCTGCGCGCGCACCTCGGCTGACAAACGGCGGCCAAGACAGTCGAGCGGCGCCCCGAGGGCGCCGTTCTCCGTGTCAGATGGGCCCCCGGCGGCACGCGACCCGCTCATAGCCGCCCTCGGCCCGGTGCGGCCCGCTGCCGTGGCGCTCAGGTAGGGATGGGCGGCGTCACGCCCTTCTTCGCGCATTTCTTCAGATAGGCCGGGGTCCAGTGCCGGTAGCGGCCCAGATCGTTCTGCTGATGGACCAGCATCGTGACGAAGGCCTCGCGATGCGCGGGCTTCTTCAGCGTCTTGAACATCTTCTTCTGGGCCTTGGTCATCGAGCAGCCGATGCAGTGGCCTTCGCGGCGGAACTTGCAGACGTCGATGCAGGGCGAGGGGAGCTTCTTTGGCATTTGTCCTCCGGCAACCACAAAGTAGATGGGTGACCGTCTTCCGGAACATAGAAGATATGGCCGCGGGACAAGGCGAAAGGCACCGCCGCCATCCCTCGGCCTTCGCCCTGCGGCATCCTCCCGGCAGGGAGCATTTCCGAGGCCTGCGGCGATCGGACTTTCCATGTCCCCTACGATCAAGGTGACGGCCGTGACCCGATGAGCACGCATTGCTGCATACGGAGATGTTGTCGGCGGCCGGCAAGGGAGTGCATCGTGACGGATCTGAGACTGCGCGATGCGACCCTCAAGTGTCAGGCGTCGAAAAACCCCGGCGGGGTAGCAAGGCGGGACCCAGCTGCGTGGTCACCGGAGCCCACACCGTGGTCAGGCAGGGCGGGCGCCTCGTGCAGCATGACCGCAAATCGACGACAGCTGGCTCGAATAACCCGCGGGCAGCGCAATCCCCGGCTCTAGCTTGGAAGACATGCCGGTCTTGCTTTGACGCTTTCTTCTGGGGGCACGCAGAGTTTTGATCGGAAAGTAGGGCGCGATCGGGCGGGAGAGACCGGCTGTTTCCGATTCTGATACGCTGGTCCATGCGGTATCCCTGCAGCGTTACGTCAGCCAAGCCATAGGCCAAAGTACGATCTGCGGCAGCGCGGCGACCAGCAGCAGGACAACAATGTTGATGGCATAGAAGGGCAGAGCGGCGATGACGATTTTCTCCGCCGGAACCTTGGAGACATAGGCCGTGGCAAAAAGGCAGGTGCCAACGGGGGGCGAAGCGAGGCCGACTGCAAGGCTTGCCACCATGAAGATCAGGAAATGCATCGGATGCACGCCCGCGGCCACGGCGGCGGGCATCAGCACGGGGATCAACATCAGCGCGGCAGCGACGATATCCATCAACATGCCCACTATCAGAAAGATCAGCCCCATCAGTAGCAAAGTGGCAAAGCCTGAGCCGCCGAGCAGCGACAGGGCGCCCGAGGCTTTCTGCGGCAACATGTCCACCGTGAAGACGAAGGTTGCGGCGCTTGCCACCATCAGGATGAGAAGGACTGACCCCGCCGATTGCCCCGCCAGAACAGTAAGGTCCCAGAGATCACGCCACCCCACCTCTCGATGCATCAGGGCAGCGACGGCAAAAGTGTAGAGCACGGCAAGACCTGCCGCTTCGGTCGGGGTGACGATACCCGAAAACATGCCGGTCAGGATGATGACCGGCGCGCCCACTGAAGGCGCGGCACGTAGCAAAGCGCGCAGCATTCGGCGCCCATCGAAGGCGCTCAACGTGCCATAGCCATAGCGGCGCGCGGCAAAGACATTGTATCCGGCCAGCGCGAAAGCCAACAGAAGCCCCGGCCCGAGGCCACCGGCCAAGGCGCCACCCACCGATTGCCCAGCTGCGGCCGCGGCGACGATGATCAGGATCGAGGGCGGCACCAATGTCGCCAAGGTCGAGGTGATCAGTGTCAAAGCCGCCGAATAGGGCAGGGGATAGCCGCGGGATGTCATCGAGCGAATGGTAATCGGCCCGAGGCTTGCAATATCGGCCACCGAAGAGCCCGATATGCCACCGAAGACGAAGGATGAGGCGATGTTTACATGCCCCAGCCCGCCGCGCATCCGGCCCACCACTGCCTCCGCCGCGTCGAAAATTCGCTCCGAGAGGCCGCCGCGCTCCATGATCTGGCCTGCAAGAATGAACAACGGCACGGCAATCAGCAGAAACGAGTTGATTGACGTCGCCATCGACTGGGTCAGCATCGACAGGGGCAAGTCGAACCACCAGAGTGTGCCAACCGTGGCAAGGCCAAGAGAAACCGAGAGCGGTACGCCGAGAATGGCGAGCACGGCGAAAACAAGGAGAAGCGTCGCACTCATTCTAGTGACCTTCCATGACAGGAGCAGCGGACTTGGCTGTGCGATCAGCAAGCTGGTCGGCGTTGATCGCCTGTGCAGGTTCGCCGCGCTTCTTGCCACAGATCGTTTCGATCGCATGCACTGCGGCGCCGAGCATCGAAAGCCCGGCGCCCAGCACCAGCGGCACGGTAAAGAGCCACATGCCCACTTGAAGAATGGCCGACTGTTCGCCGAAGCGCAGCTGTTGACGCAGAAGTTCAGCCCCATGCCAGGCGACCAAAGCGAAAAGGATCATGGCTGCGAAAGGCGGCAGCAGCTTCAGCGCAGAGGCCGCACCTCCAGGCAGAAGTGAGGTCAGCACCGAGAGGGAGGGATGCGCGCCATGCCGAAATCCCGTCCCGAGGCCAAGCCAGATCGTCCATATGAACAGCAGCCGGGACAATTCTTCCGTCCAAGCAATGGATGCCCCCGCCAGCCGAGAGCCGACCTGCAAGGCGATGAGCATGACCATCCCGAGCACACTGACCGCTATCACAGTGTCGACGATGCGCCAGAGCACTCGGTCGATCCGTTTCATTTCGCCCCTCCCTTGGTGGAGGGCGGCCTCCCCGACCGCCCCGCCCTCAATCAGCCCTGCACGAACGCGAGGCTCTCGGCCATGAACTCGGCACCGATCTGGTCCTCGTAGTCCGAATAGATGCCACGAGCGATGTCCTGAACTCGCGCCAGTTCTCCATCGGCAAACTGGTTCACCTGCATGCCGGCGCCCTTTAGCTGTTCTATGATTTCCGCCTCTTGCGCGATCTCCTGATCATCATGCTCGGCGATCATTTCGGCGGCCGCCTCTTCCACGGCCGCGTGATGCGCCTCAGGGATCTTGTCCCACGCCTGTCCCGACAGCGCGACAAGGAAGCTGTCGGCCAAGTGCTGGGTCATGTTGAGGTGTCCCTGCACCTCGTAGAGCCGGTTGTTCCACGGCACTTCCACCGGGTTTTCCTGCCCGTCGATCGCCTTGAGCTGCAGCGCCGAATACACTTCGGAAAAAGCCATCGGAGTTGGATTGGCGCCGAGCGCTTTGAAGAGCGAGACGAAGAGCGGGTTGTTGGGAGTGCGCAACGTTACGCCCGCAAAATCCTCGGCAGTGGTGATCGGCGTCTCCCGCGTGGTCACATTGCGGAAGGTGCGCAGGAAGAAGCCCAGCCCATGGATGCCAAGCCGGTCGAGCGAAGCGAGAAGCTGCTGCCCCGGGGCGCCGCCGAGATAGTCGCGCAGCTGATCGTAGTCCGAGAACAGGTAGGGCAGCGAGATCGCATTCATCTTGGGCTCGAATGAGGCATAGACCGAGCTTGCAAGGATCAGCCCGTCAAGTGCCCCGGATCCGAGCTGGTTGACCGCAGCGTTCTGATCTTTCCCGAACAGCAGCCCGTCGGGAAAGACCTGGATTGCAACTTCTCCACCGGTCTTCTCGGAGACCAATTCGGCGAAGCGAGTGGCCGCGCGACCGACCGAACTTTCGGCCGGGTCGGGCACGGCAAGCCGCAGGCTGGTTGCCGCCCAGACGGGCCGGGCTTGCAGGCCCAGGCCAGAAGCGAGAGCAGCCGTACCTCCGATCTGCGCCATCATACGGCGGCGGGTGATTTTAACAGTCATATGGGTCTCCTCCCTTTTGAGACAGTTCAGTCGTGTAGCGATGTCACCGGCACGGGCAGGCCGTTTCGCCGCCTGAGTTCGAGAAGCAACGCCGAGTGATCGAGATCGCCGCCGCCATGCGCGACGAGGTCGGTGAAAAGCCGATCCGCCAGCGTCAAAGCCGGCAGATCGAGGCCGAGCCGTTCCGCGACGGCGCGCGCTGCCTGAGTATCCTTGATCTGGTACTTCGCCGGGCCGCCGGGGACGTAGTCGTCGGCGATCATCCGGGCTCCGTGGAGGTCGAGGATCCGCGAGGCCGCAAAGCCCCCCATCAGCGCCTCGCGTACCCGGGCGGGATCTGCGCCGCCCGCCTGTGCCAAGAGCAATGCCTCGGAGATCGAGACGATCGTGGTTGCCACAACCACCTGGTTCACGAGCTTGGTCAGTGCACCCGCCCCGGCGGGACCGACCAGGGTGACCCGGCCCATCGCATCGAAGATCGACCAGGCCGCGTCCACATCCGGAGCGGCCCCGCCCGCCATGATCGAAAGAGTGCCGGCCTCGGCTGCGGGCGTACCGCCGGAAACTGGGGCATCGATCCAGCGCAGCCCCAGCTTTTGGGCTGTGTTCGCCATGGCCTCGGCCTCGTCTTGCGCGATCGAAGACATAACGATGAGCAAGGTGCCCTGTGGCATCTTGCGCGCCGCTCCTGACGGACCGAACAACACCTCCTCGCAGACTGGTCCCGACGACAACATGACGATCACTGCATCCGCGCCCGTCACGGCCTGTTCGGGCGTGTGGGCCACAAGGATCCCGTGTCCCAATGCCCGGGCCTTGGCGATGTCTCGGTTCCACGCCCTGACGGTGAACCCCGCCCGTGCGAGGCTGCGCGCCATGGGTCCGCCCATCAGCCCTGTTCCAAGAACCGCGATCTGTTTCACGCTGCGATCCGGTCAAAGAATTGCACTGTGCCCTCCTCGCCAGGCAGGATAGCGGCCCGAAAGCGCTCGACATGCGCCGTGCGAAGGTGAGCTTCGAATGCGTGCCTATCGGCGTAGACCTCGTAGAACAGCACTTCGACAGGGTGTGAGCCGCGGTCGACGCATATGTCGAATTGGAGGCAGCCTGGCTCGTTTGCCAAGGAGCACGACGCGTCTTCTTGCGCGGCATCCAAAAAAGCTTTGAGACGCCGCTCAGGCAAGCTGAAGCGAGGCACGACGACAAAGCTCATTCGGCCGCCTCGGCAAGTTTTGGCCCCATCTCGCGGACCATGCGGCGCCGCAGCTCAACCACGTCGAGATCTTGCGTGAACTCGACATCCGACATGCGTACAACCTGATCGCGCGGGATGTCGTGCTTGAGCTTGACGTGATGCGCAAGCCCCATGGGCAGCGCGTCATGGGCTGTCGAGATCCGGGCAGGAATGGCCTTGGCCCAGGTGGCAAAGCCGCCTTCGCCATCGAGAAAGCTTCCGGCCTTGAGATCTGCCTTGGCGGTCGCCACCGCATCTCCGCGGAATTCACGGGGCGTACCGGTGGGTTCGCCGCGCAGCACTGCGGAAAGAACCGAGACAGAGGTTTCGAGGCCGATCAGGTGGAATGGCCGCCACATCGACCCGTACCACCCGGACTTGTCCGTCAGCAGACCGTACTGCTCGAAACAGTCGCGGGTATAGGCATCGGGGGCTCGGAAGGTGACGAACATGCCATAGCGGATGTTGTTGAACACCTCGCGACCATCTGGCTCTTGGCTGGCGGCAATATCGACAAGACCGCCAGTGGGTAGTCGCCCGCCATCGGTGGCCGGCTTGAATACCTGTGCGAGGTCGTGCAGTCCGGCGGGATAGAACCCCAACCCGTCGTCAGGACAGTCGAGACCGGTCCCGTTCGCCACGGCCGCCATCTCGATCGCCGCCTTGGTGCCGTCGGTGAAGGAATTGTACATCTTAGGGTTGAAATCCCCTTTCGCGACAAACTCCTCGGACCAGCCGAAATAGCCCCATACCGTGTCGGGGGTGGAGTAGCGGTATTCGGGCTGGAAGTTCATGCCCTTGCCAGCGGACACTAGTTCAAATCCGGTAGCGCGAACCCAATCCACCAGTTCGCAGATGAAAGCGGGTTGGTCGCCATAGGCCATCGAATAGACGAGACCTTTCTCCCGTGCCATGCGCGCCAAGATCGGACCGCACATCACGTCGGCCTCGACGTTGACCATGACGATGTGTTTGCCCCCTTCGATCGCCGCGAGCGCGTGGCGGGTGCCAGCAATCGGGTGACCCGTTGCTTCGATGATGCAGTCAATCCCCTCGAAGGCACACAGCGCGTTCGCATCCTCGGTGACGAAGGCGCGGCTCGTGTCATGAGCGTCGGAGAGAGAGGTCGCGGCATATTCCTCCTCAGTCCAGCCAGTCCGCTTGAGCGCCGCGCGCGCCTTGGCGCCATCGAGATCGGCGATGCCGACAATCTGATAGCCGTTGATCTTGCGCGCCTGCGCCAGCACCATCGAGCCGAACTTGCCGGCGCCGATCAGGCCGACGCGCACGGGTCGGCCGGCGGCATTGCGTTCGCTGAGCATGGTCGAAAGATTCATATGGGACTCCGTTCGGGCCTCTGCGGCCGGGATGGGCAGGGGGGCCGCAATACGTGCGACATGTCCTAATGGTGCTCCCCCGCAGGCCGGTATCGACCTGACAGGTGAATGATCGTCGCCACCTAGCCTGAGAACAATTTAACTTTTCTCGACGGCAGATTAGATTTTCTAATCTTTCTGCATGGGCTGTGCGGCCTGCCAGGAGTGCGCTTCGGCAGTGACCCAATCGATGAAGCGCCGCACCCGGCTACGGCGCAGGTTGGCGGGCGGGCAGACCAGCCACTGGGTAGTGATGCGGATCAGGGGAGCCTCACGAAGGGGTTGAACCAACTTGCCCGCGGCCAGCTCGCTTTCCATCATGAGCGTGCTCTCCAAGGCCATGCCGAGGCCCAATACGGCTGCATCCACCGCCATGTGCGAACGATCGAAACTCAGCCGCCGAGCCGTATTCGGGGCTGGCAGGCCCTGTGCCGCGAACCAGGCGGGCCACTGCACCTGCGCCTTGAGCGACTGAATCAGGCGATGATCAACTAGATCTTCGGGGCCGATCGAGGCCCCTTGCGCCAACTGAGGAGCGCAAACGGGGATGAAGCTTTCCTCTGCTAGTGGCAGGATGTGAAGCCCGGGCCACCGCCCCGTGCCATGGCGGATTTCCAGATCGACAGGGTCACGAGCAAAGTCCGTCGGCTCGTTGGTACCATCGAGGCGGACATCGATGCTTGGATTGGCCTCGAGAAACCCGGAAAGGCGCGGCAGCAACCACTTGGTGGAGACGGTCGGGGTGGCCCGGATGGTGAGTTTTGCCGTCGTGCGAGCGCCGCGCATCGTTTCCGTTGCGCGGATCAATCCCTCGACCTGGTCCGAAATCAGCTCGAAATAGCGTTCGCCAGCTTCGGTCAGCCGAATCCGTCGTCCTTGGCGGGTGACCAGCACAGTACCAAGCTGCGCCTCGAGGGCGCGCAGCTGCTGGCTGACCGCCGAGGCGGTGACGCCGAGCTGTTCAGCGGCGGCCATGACGGAGTTCAGCGTGGCGACATGGTAGAACACCGAGATGGCCCGGAACGGCGTCATGATTTTCTCCTTTTCTGCCCTGGGCATTCCATCGCATCCGAAATCGCTGTAGAAGCCCTCTTGCTAACTTCACAAGTTTACGAAACAACGTGAAGAAAGCTGGAGGCACCATGACACGATTCGCAACCCGCCTGAACTCCTTCGCCGCCAAGGCTGAGATGGAATGGCCAGATCTGCAGGGCAAACCCACGGCGTTGATGATGGCGCGCCGTGCCGCGCGGGTCCCGGGGCTCACCCATGTCGACCTGAATTATCCCGATCACGTCACAGATGACCCGCGGGCCGTAAAGGAAGAGATCGAGGCCATGGGTCTCGGGATCAACGGTCTCGCCATGCGCTACTACACGAACCCAGCCTTCAAACTCGGTGCCTTCACCCACCCCGACAGGTTGGTACGGCGTGAAGCGATCGATCTGACCAAGCGGGGGATCGACGCGGCGCTGGAGATGGAAGCGCCGCTGATGACGCTGTGGATGGGGCAGGATGGCTTCGACTACAGCTTCCAGGGTGATTACGGACGGATGTGGGATGACGAGGTAAGCGCCATCCGCGAGGTGGCCGAGCACGCCCCTGACTGCATGATTTCCATCGAATACAAAGCCAACGAGCCGCGATCCTTTGCTCTGTTGCCCGATGTTGCCACGACGCTTCTCGCCATCGATGAAGCCGGTGCGCCCAATCTCGGGGTCACGCTCGACTTCGCGCACGTGCTTTATGCGGACGAGATGCCCGCTTTCGCCGCGACGCTGATCGCGCGCCGTTCGAAACTCCTCGGAGTTCATCTCAATGACGGCTACGCCAAGCGCGACGATGGTCTGATGGTGGGTTCCGTGCATCCCCAGGCGACCCTTGAGCTGCTCTGGCAGATCCGCCGCGACGGCTATGACGGTGTCATTTATTTCGACACCTTCCCCGACGCCTCTGGCATCGACCCGGTAGAGGAATGCACGGCCAATATCGAGATGGTTGAGAGGCTGATGGCCATGGCCGATCGCGTCGACGCCGACAATGTGCTGCACGACGCCGTCGCCGCGCAGAACTCACCCGCCGCCCAACGCGCAATTCAGCGCATTCTGGCCGGCGCATGAGCTGACTTCACGAATACCACGATCATCGTAAAGGGAGGAAACCTGATGACCGCGAGCCTCAAAACCCTGCTGATGGCAGGCACCGTTCTGGGCATGGCCACCGCCGCCATGGCCCAGGATCTCGCCCCGCTCAACTCCGACGAGGAGCCCGATCGTATGGACTGGAGCGAGCTCGATGCGCGCTTTGGCGAACTGCCTGCACCTGAGGCGGGCACTGCGGTGGGCGGCGTCTCCAAGACGCTGACCAACGAATACTGGCGCTCATTGGGGGACGGGTACGAGAACCTCGCCCAAGAGTACGACGTGAAGTTCGCCTATCAGGCCGCACCGTCGGAAGGTGATCAGCTTGGACAGCTCTCGATTGCCGAGAACATGATCCTGCAGGGCTACGACGCGTTGCTGTTTTCGCCGCAGACCGACAACAACCTGCAGCCGGCACTCGAGACGGCACGCGCCCAAGGCATTCCCGTGCTCAACGTCAACGATGCGGTGATCCCGTCGGTAGAGCATTATGTTGGCAATGTGCAGCGCGACAATGGTGTGCGGGTGGCGCAGTGGTTCATCGACAATACCGAGGGCGGCAAGCTCGCGGTGATCGAAGGCCAGCCCGGCGTGTTCGCCGCCGGTCAGCGCACCGACGGCTTCACCACCACGATCAACGAGGCCGAAGGCTTCGAGGTGGTGGCCAGCGTTCCCGCCAACTGGAGCCGCGAGCAGGCTTATGACGCGGCCTCGACGATCCTGCAGCAGCATCCCGACCTGATCGGCTTTTATGCCAACAACGACGGCATGGCGCTCGGCGTAGTCGAGGCGGTGAAGAATGCCGGCCTGCAGGAGCAGGTTGCGGTGTTCGGTACCGACGGCATCTCGGACGCCTACAACTCGATCCGTGCCGGCGACCTGACTGGCACGGTCGACAGCTTTCCGGTGTTGACCGGCGAAGTGGCGATGGAGGTCGCGCTGCGGCTCATCGCGGGCCAAGAGCTGCCGCGCGTGGTGGCGACGCCGCAGGCGCTGATCACTGCTGACAATATCGAGCAGTATGCCGTCGAGGATACCGCTGCGCTGCGCGAAACGCTGCTCGCGCAGTAACCGCGAAGCCTCAGTTGCGGCGCGCGTGCCTCCCTGCGCGCGCCGCTCAATGCGGAAGGATCCGACATGGTTTCCCAGACCCCTCGTCTCGCAGTGGACGGCATCGAGAAGGGCTTCCCCGGAATCAAGGCGCTCGATGGCGTCTCCTTTGAAGTCCGCCCTGGCGAAGTCCACGGACTTCTCGGCGAGAACGGCGCCGGCAAATCGACGATGCTCAACATCCTGTCGGGCGTACTCAAGGCCAATGCGGGCGAGATCCGCGTGGATGGCCTCAAACTCGACCTGCACCGCCCCGCCGACGCCCGCGCAGCCGGGATCGCGATGATCCATCAGGAACTGCAGCATATCCCGGCCCTCAGCGTTGCGCAGAACCTCTATCTCGGGCGACCGCTCAAGACCGCTGGCGGTCTCCTCGTCGCCCGTCGCGCGCAGGAGGCACGGGCTCGCGAGATTCTGGCCGATCTCGATCCCTCCATCGATCCGTCGCGCCCGATCCACGAACTGAAGGTGGCACAGCAGCAGATCGTCGAAATCGCCAGAGCCCTGCTCTACGAGGCGAAGATCATCGCCATGGACGAGCCGACCTCCTCGCTTACGCCATCTGAATTCGAGAGCCTCGCCGCACTGATCGAACGCCTGCGCGGGCAGGGGGTGTCAATCATCTACGTCTCGCACAAGATGGACGAGGTCTTCCGTGTTTGCCAACGCGCGACGATCCTGCGCGATGGCCGCTTCATCACCACGGTCGATCTGGCCAAGACCAGTGAAGCGGACGTGGTCTCGCGCATGGTCGGTCGCGACATCCAGCACGAGCGCCATGTGAGTTATGCCACCGCCACTCCGGCGCTTCGGGTCGAGGGCTTGGGCGACGGCCGCATGATCAGGGACGCGTCCTTCACGTTGCACAAGGGCGAGGTGTTGGGCCTTGCCGGCCTCGTGGGGTCGGGACGCACCGAGCTCTTGCGGCTCGTGGCAGGCATCGACCGAGCCCGATCCGGGCGCATCGAGGTGAATGGCCAATCCCACACCTTCCGTTCGCCCCGTGAGGCGATTGCGGCAGGCATCGGGTTGGTGCCCGAGGAGCGCAAGAAGGACGGCATCGTGCGGGATCGCTCGGTCGCCTCCAACATCGCGTTGCCCTCGATGCGTCGCTTCAGTCGAATGGGATTGATCCGCCGTTCCGCGCTCAGGCGAGAGGCAACCGAGCTGATGCAGCAGATGAACCTGCGGCCGCCCAATGTCGATCGCGCCATCGGCCAGTTCTCAGGGGGCAACCAACAAAAAGCCATCATTGGCCGCTGGCTCGCTGCCGACGTGGACATCCTGTTGTTCGACGAACCGACACGCGGCATCGACATCGGTGCCAAATCCGAAATCTACGATCTCATCGAGCGGCTGGCCGCCCAAGGCAAGGCGATCCTGGTGGTCAGCTCCGAGCTGCCTGAAATCCTGCGGCTGTCCGACCGCGTCATGGTGCTGCGCGAAGGCGAGGTGGCGGCCACTTTGGCAGGCGCCGAGATCACGGAGGCGAAAATCGCCGCTCACGCCATCCCCCAATCGAAACGCCGTGGCCCTACCCTGGCCGCCGAACCCGCATGAGCCCCAAAATGACCGACACCTCCGATGCCACGACCCCGGTCCACCGTCTGCGGTCGTTCCTGCCCGCCTCGCTGAGCCTGCGCGATGCAGGCACGCTTCTGGGCCTCGTCCTGATCCTGATCGTCTTTGCGAGCTTGAACCCGGTCTTCCTGACTGCGCCGAACCTGCTCAACATTCTTCAGCAATCCTCGATCAATGCCTGCATCGCGCTTGGCATGACATTCGTGATCATTTCCGGCGGCATCGATCTCTCCGTCGGCCCCGCCGCGGCCCTCTCGGCAGTGGCTGGCGCGGCCCTGATGGCCGCCGGAGTGCCGCTGCCCCTGGCGATCCTGGCAGCACTTGCCACCGGCATGGCGTGCGGGCTCTTCAATGGTACGCTGATCGCCTTTGCCGGCCTGCAACCCTTCATCGTCACGCTGGGCGGGCTGTCTCTGTACCGGGCGCTGGCGCTGATCTTCACGGGCGGTAACCCGATTTTCGGCATCCCGCAGGAATTTCGCGCAGTGATCAATGGAGATGTCTTGGGGGTCCCGGTTCCGGTCCTCATCATCGGCGTGATCGCGGCGCTGCTCTGGGTGGTCCTCAACCGCAGCCCCTTTGGCGAGTATATTCTGGCCGTGGGCGGCAACCAGGAAGCGGCCAGGATCGCCGGCGTGCCGGTCGCGCGCACCAAGATCACCGTCTATGTGATGTCGGGAGGCTTGGCCTCGGTGGCCGCACTCATCCTGATGGGCCGTCTCGGTGCGGCCGACCCCACCATGGGCAATTTGTGGGAACTTGACGCGATCGCGGCGGCGGCCATTGGCGGCGCCTCGCTGATGGGCGGCAAGGGCTCGGTCGTGGGTACGCTGCTGGGTGCAGTCATCCTCGGCTCGCTGCGAAACGGTCTCACGCTGATGAACGTTCAGGCGTTCTATCAACTCCTCGCCACGGGCATTATCATCATCCTCGCCATGTTGATTGACCGCGCCACGCGGGGGAGAGGCTGAAACCATGAAGATCGATCCGCGCACCGTCGGCGCTCAGGTCAGGATGCGGACTCCGTCGCTGACACCGCTCGAGGCGCGGGTGGTCGACACCATGACAGGGCGCGCCGATCTCGACCTGACCACGTCTTTGCGCGAAGTGGCCGAAGAAGCAGGCGTCTCGGATGCGATGATCGTCAAGATCGCCAAGAAGCTCGGCTTCAATGGCTATCGCGACTTCCGTGAGGCGCTGGTGGAATACCGGCAATCGGATGTGGCCTCTCTGCACGCAGAGATCTCGCCAGAGGACAGCGCGGCCGACATCGTCCGAAAGGTGTTCAACACGGCGGTGCAGGCACTGGAAGAAACCATGTCGATCCTTGACATGGAGGCGTTCGAGCGCGCAGCTACCTTGCTGCACGGCGCGCGTAATCGCGATTTCTATGGCTTGGGCGGTTCGGCGCAGATCGCCCGCGACGTGGCGCACAAGTTCCTGCGGATCGGCCTGCGCGCCACGGTGCAGGATGACGCGCACATGATGCTGATGTCCGCCTCGCTCCTCGGGCCCGAAGATGTAGTGGTGGCGTTTTCGCATTCGGGAGCCACGTCGGCCGTGCTCGAAGCAACCAGGCTTGCCCGGGCCAACGGCGCGCGCACCATCGCGCTTACCAACTACTCGAATGCACCTCTGGCGGAGATCGCGGACGTCACCCTGTGTTCGACCGCTCAAGGTTCCCCGCTTCTGGGCGAGAACGCCGCCGCGCGGATTGCGCAACTCAACATCATGGATGCCATCTTCGTCGCGGTGGCGCAGCGCGATTTCCCTACCGCCGAGGCGCGTCTGGCCAAGACGATGCGATCGGTGAGCGACAAGCGCAACAAGTAGGATCACACCCCATGACAAGGACACCTGGTGCCGTCATCGTTGTCGGCAGCCTGCACTATGACATCTTCGTCGAAGCCCCACATCGTCCCGCGGCGGGCGAAACCGTGACCGGCAGCCGTTGGTACCCCAAGTTCGGGGGCAAGGGCGGCAACCAGGCGGTTGCCGTCGCGGCGGAGGGGGTCGCGGCGCGCATGGTATCGGCGGTGGGGGATGACGATTTCGGCGCCTTCCTGCTAGAGCGTCTTTCCCACAAGGGCGTATCGACAAGCCATGTGGCGCGGCTGCCGGAGACGCGCTCTGGTATGAGCGTGGCGATTGCCGACGCAAGCGGCGACTACGGCGCCGTCATCGTGTCCGGCGCGAACCTCGACATCGCGGAGCAGAGCCTGGCTTCAGACAGGCTTTGGGACGGCGCGAGCCATCTGGTCTTGCAGAACGAAGTGCGCGAAGAAATCAATGTCGCAGCGGCGCGGGCGGCGCAGGCGCGCGGTGTCGCGGTCTGCCTCAATGCCGCGCCTTGGCGGGACATGGGTCCGGACCTTCTGAATCTCGTCGATATCCTCGTCGTCAATGCGCTGGAGGCCGAAGGCCTGTGCGGTATGGCCGTGTCGTCTCTGGAGACGGCGGCAGCTGCCGCTGAGGTTCTATCCGCGCGCTTCCCTTGTGTCGTGGTCACCGCCGGTGGGGATGGTGTGGCCTTCCGGAGCGGGCAGAACCACGCGGCGCTGCCGGCCGAGAAGGTCAAGTTGGTCTCGACCCATGGTGCGGGCGACTGCTTCATCGGCGCGCTGGTCGGGCAGCTTGCAGCCGGTGCGGACTTCGCAACAGCGCTCGGCGGTGCCAATCGCGCGGCCGCTCGACATGTGTCTCAAATCACGGATTGAGTTCAGTCAGGACATTCTCTGGCCTCGAACGATGATGAGCCCGTCTGCCATGTAACCCGGGTCGAAGCCTGAATCTGAGCAATCGTCCTGTCATCTCGACGGAGAACACGCTCTGTCTCCGGACCCTTATTTCTCGGGAAAGAGGTTTGGCATCCATGCCGATGCGAGTGTGGCTGGAAAGTTCAGCCGCAATGATGAGCGCGGACTGTTCGAGGACAGGGCTTCCAATTCGAGAAGCCGGGCGGTCACCTTTCGTGCCTGACGGTCGCTGACACCCAGCATGTCGGGAACCGCTCCCCGCTCAATCTCGCCCTCCATCAAAACGGCGCGCAGGATCCGATCGCTGCCCTTGAGAACGCCTCCGCGTGCTTCTTGCTGCCGCGCCCAGTCCACGACGCGTCCCCTCAGCTCGGACGGCCGCATCAGGCCAGACATGAAGGAGACTTGGTCGATACAGCACTGCAGAAAGAACTGCGCAAACTCGGCGAGCCGGGCTTCCGAGAGCGCACCGCGCCCATCGGCGCTGCCGGGGCGTTTCGCATCGGCGGCTTCGAGGCGGGCCTTGTAGTCTACCACGTTGCGGGCAAGCCCCCGGGACGCCGACCAGAGGCCTTCCGATCGCACCGTATCGCGCAACATGGCATGTGCCACCATACGGGCGACCCGTCCGTTCATATCGGTGAATGGATGGACCCAGACCAGCCGGTGATGCGCGCAGGCAACCGCCAGAACGGTGCCAAGACGACCCTGCATGCGATACATCCGATGCATATGCGCGAGCAGCCTGGGCACTGCGCCGGGACTGGGGGGCACATGGCGCCCGACCTTCACATAACCTTCCCGGAACTGACCCGGGATGACCGGTAGGGGATTGCCGGTGGGATCCTTCTGCAGAAGCAGTTCCTCCGGCAGCCCCGCACAGAAGCGCCGATGAAGCTCGCGAAGGCTTTCCGGATGCAGGGGATGCTCTGTCAGCCCGCCGTCGTCGATCCACTTCTGGACCGCGATATGTGCCACGGCTTCGAGTTGAAGGTTCCGCTTTTCCCGGTCGGCGCTGAAGTCCTGGCGCAACGCCCGCTCGATATCGATCGGATGCGTGTCATGCCCCTCGATCAGGTTCGAATAGTAGCAGTTCATCGAGCGGACCAGTCCGCTCAGGGGCGTGCGGATCGCCGGGGGCAGGGCGGCGCTCAGCTCCGCCGAAACCGTCGCCAGCTCAAGCGCAAGGTCATTGAGGGCGGGCCGGTGTTTTGAAGCCTCTTCGGGCAGAAGCGGCTCCACCGCGTAGATGGTTTCCTGGTCGTCGCGCAGCTTTGTCATGATTGGGAAATGACGCCTCAAAGCCCCCTTGGAGTTCCGCTTTATCATCCGCTATCATGGGGGCGGGCAAGAAGAGAATATCTTTTTTCTCCATTGCCTTGAAGAATGCGGCCCTGCCTCGCTCTTGCGAACTGTTCCGCTTCTAGTGCCGGTTGGACGGCCGGAAAGGGCAACCTGGTGGGAGGATCGCGCTGGCAAGGACGGGTCCAAAGCCTTCCCGCCTTCGACGAAGCGGCATGCCCTGCAGCCTCACGAGAACTCGTCATCCCACTTATGTGAAGAGAAACTTCGGATGTTCGCCGGCGGCCCTGCTGGCTGCCTCGGCGGCGCGCCGAGGATCTGGTCAGCCGATGGTCCTCGCCAGAGGAGCAACGAATGTGGCTCGGCGGGCCGAGGGGCCCGCACGCGCCCGGAAGTGACAACAGTCGCCTAACGGCGTCTCGGCCCGCCAAGCGCCCAAGGGTCGAGGACGTCCGCTCCGAGCGCCATGAACGGCATGGGATCGCGCGTCGCGACCATCGCCCCCGGTCGGGAGAGGGCGATCGAGGCGATCTGTCCATCCGCAATCGAGATCGCGTAGCCCTGCTGGCATGCGACCGCGACACGCGCGCCGTAAATCCGTGCCGCCGCGCCATCAAAGGGCAGGATCCGGCCAGAAAAGTCCTCTTCGAGAATAGCTGTGACAGCCTCCATCAGACCGTCGCGCCGCTTGCCCTTCGGCATTGCCTGAACGCCAAAGATCAGCTCCGCCGCCGTGATCGCACTCAGAAAGAGGTTCGTGGGATCCTGCGCGTCGAGCCAGTCCATGACAGCATCGTCGGGGACTTTCCTCTGGGTCTCGGAGATCACGCCCGTATCAAGAATGATCAATCGAACAGGCTCAGCTGGTTCGTGGTCTGGTCTCGCTCAACCGCCAGCTCATCCCCGAGGTGGCGCCCGTAGCGCTCGCGAAGCTGGTGTCCGAAACCGCCGTCGCTGGATGCAATGACAGAGTGCACGAGGATCGAGCGTACTTCTGCCTCCAGGCTGCGTCCGTTCGTTTGGGCTTGCGCGCGTAGGCGCTCGTGAACCTCGTCCGGCAGGTTTCTTACCGTCATGTTCGCCATGATCCCTCCGACATGATGGCAGATGTCTCGTAGTGATGGCCTTGCGACGAGCCACATTCAAGCGAGGGTATGCGACCGCAGCCCGAGGATAGCGCGGCAGTCTGAGTGAGAAGTCGTATTGCCGCATCCGAGATCGCGCGAGGGTTCATGCCTGATGCTCTCCGCCCGCGATCGTGGCCCAATCGGGGCGCGCTGGCCGACGCCACCGCAGAGCCCGAGCCCCGCGGTATCAATAGCCATCTTTCGGGGAACGGCGGGGAGATGGGCTCGTGCCAAGCATAGGGGATCTTTGAACTGCGCGCCGATTCTGGCCTGCGATCTGTGGGGCATCCGCCCTGCTGTGACATGACGTCACGGGCCGGACCAAGTGGGCCACCTTGTGATAAGAGGCCTCTCCTGACAGCTCCAACGGAGCTTGGTTAAACAAAGACAACAGCGGGAGGGCTCCCATGTCGATTGATCCGGCGTACAGTCACTGGACTGCCGTTTTCACACCTGCCGGCGAGGTAGAACCCACGGCCACAACGGTAGATTTCAACGAGCTGGGCGGTGGCGACCCTGTGGATGCGCGGGAAGCGATGGCGCATTTCAGGTCAGCCCTCGGTGGTGGTGCCGACGTGCTCGATGTCTATCCGTTTCCCGATCCCGATGAGGCGCTTGAGACCTACCGGGCAAAAAACATGCTTCAAGTGGCCGGCATGTAAATGCATGGGACCGACTTGGTCGGCATAGGCGGTCGTGGCGCAGCCTTGCTCAGATACGTGGAGACAGTAGGGGGTCGAAGATGCATGGGATCCGCTGATAGCTGTATGACCAACACGCTTTTCAGACATGGCCATCAGTTTTGAATCCGCCTCAGGGGGCGACTTGAGCTCTGCCCCCGGCTGCACCACTCAGCCACTCGTCGAGCTTTGACCACCGCCGGCGACCGGACGTGTTCTTCACTGCCATCGCCACGGCCTTCGGCTGCCCGACGAGGACCACGAGCTTCTTTCCACGGGTCACGCCCGTGTAGAGCAGGTTTCGCTGCAGCATGGCGTAGTGCTGGGTCAGGACCGGGATGACCACCGCCGGGTACTCCGATCCTTGGCTCTTGTGGATCGTGGCGGCGTAGGCAGGCACGAGCGTGTCGAGCTCTCCGAAGCCGTAGGCGACGGAGCGGTCATCGAAGTCTGCCACGAGTTCTCCGTCATCGAGATCGACGCTGCTGACATAGCCGATGTCGCCGTTATAGACGTCCTTGTCGTAGTCATTCTCGATCTGCATGACCTTGTCCCCCGGTGCGAAGGTCCAGCCGAAGCGCTCGACCTTGCTGCCGCCGGCGGGATTGAGGGCGGCCTGCAGTTCAATGTTCAGCGAGCGCGCACCCACGCCTCCACGGTTCATCGGACACAGGACCTGCACATCGCGAATGGGATTGAGGCCGAAACGCTGCGGGATCCTCGAGCGGACAAGCTCCACGACCCGGGCGACCGCTTGCTCTGGGTCGGACGCTGGCACGAAGTAGAAGTCGGTTTCTCCTTCGGGCTTTGCGAGATCGGGGATACGCCCACGGTTGATCTGGTGTGCGCTGGTGATGATGCGGCTTTCGGCCGCCTGACGGAACACTTCCGTCAGCCGAACCACTGGAACGGCCTCCGAGCCGATGATGTCGGCCAGTACCTGCCCGGGGCCCACCGATGGCAGTTGGTCGATGTCGCCGACGATCAACAATGCCGCGTGATCGGGGATGGCGTTGAGCAAGGATTGCATCAGCAGGACATCGACCATCGAGCTCTCGTCCACGATCAGAAGCTCGCATTCGAGCGGGTTCTCGCGGTCTCGTTTGAAGCCGAAGGCTTGGGGGTCAAACTCAAGAAGGCGGTGGATCGTTTTTGCCTCCATTCCGGTCGCTTCTGTCATGCGCTTGGCGGCGCGGCCGGTCGGAGCACAAAGCAAAAGCTCGACCGACTTTGCTTGCAGGATGCGCAGGATCGAATTCACGATCGTTGTCTTGCCCACACCCGGACCACCCGTGATGACCAGCACCTTGGAACGCAGAGCCAACCGGATGGCCTCTGCCTGGCTATCCGCCAGAGACAGCCCGGTCCGACTCTCGATCCAGGGCAGGGCCTTTTCAGCGTCGATCTCGGGCCACGGGACCTCGCCCGCAGCAATCCGTTGGATCCGCTCTGCAATAGCCTTCTCCGCGTGATAGAGGCCGCTGAGGAAGACGCAGGGTTTGCCTGCGACGCTGTCGGCAATGATTGTGCCGTCTGCCAGCTCGAGTTCCATTGCCGTCCCCACGAGGTCTGCGGAGACATCAAGCAGCTTCACGGCCAAAGCAGTCAATTCCACCACGGGCAGCCCGCAATGCCCGTTTCCCATCGCTTCACTGAGCGCGTAGGAGATCCCGGCACGCACGCGGATCATGGCAGTCTTCTCGATGCCCAGCTTCTCTGCGATCAGGTCCGCCGTACGGAAACCGATACCGCGGATGTCCCGCGCGAGGCGGTAAGGGTTCTCGCTCATCACCTGCACGGCGTCGGTGCCATAGGTCTTGAAGATGCGAACCGCACGGGCCGTCCCGACCCCGTGCTGATGAAGGAAGACCATGATCTCACGGATCACCTTCTGGTCAGCCCAGGCGGAAGTGATCTTGTCGGCGCGCTTCGGGCCGATCCCTGCGACTTCGCGCAGCCGCTCCGGCGCGGCTTCGATGATATCGAACACGTCCTTGCCGAAATGCTTGACCATGCGTTTGGCGTAGACCGGCCCGATCCCGCGAACCATTCCGGAGCCGAGGTACTTCTCTATGCCTTCCAGGGACGACGGTGCCGACGTTTTCAGGAACCGCGCGCGAAACTGCAGGCCATGCGTCCGATCGTTGACCCATTCGCCGGAGGCCGTCACCCACTCACCGGCCGAGATCGTGGCGGCGTGCCCGATGGTGGTGACCAGGTCGCGGTGTCCTCGCGCCTTCAGCCGCAACACGCAAAAGCCGCTCTCGGCGCTGTGAAATGTCACTCGCTCGACCAGACCGGCGAGCACTTCGCTGGTGGCCGGATCCTCCCTCTCCGAGTCTCGGGTGCGCTTCATGCTAAAGACCAGCCTCTGCGCGGCCAAAAAGCTTCAACATGGTCGGTGACGGCATTCTCCCGCATTCCGCCACGACATCGCGCCAGTTTCGGCTTCTGAGCAAAGCCAGCGCTCCCCTTTGCTCTCATCTATCCCGATCCTAGCGTACCAGCCTGTGCCGGAAAGGTAACAGATCTTCCCGCCGTCCAAGTTGACAATCCCCTTCGCGAGACAGCCGCCCGCGTAGCTCTGCCGTGCGTCGACCCCCTCAGGCGCTCGCCGTTTTTCCACTCCGACAGGAGCTCGCAGTGGCGCAGCCTCGAAGCGGTGGAGTACGCGACCCTCAAGTGGGTGGACTGGTTCAACAACCGCCACCTGCTCGAGCCCATAGGCAGCATCCCTCCAGCGGAAGCGGAGGCGAACTACTACGCGGCTCTGGAAACATCGAGTATGGCCGCGTAGCTAAAACCAATCAGCCTCCGGAAAACCCGGCGCGGTTCAGTGGTGCCCGACAACCTGAAGTCGGCGGTGTTCAAGGCGGACCGCTTTGATCCGGGCCTGAACCTTACCTATGCCGAGATGGCCAGTCATTACGGCACCGCCATCTTGCCGGCGCGCCCTTACAAGCCGTGCGACAAGTCCAAGGTGGAGGTGGCCGTGCAGGTCGCGCAGCGCTGGGTTCTGGCACGGCTGCGCAACCGGCGCTTCTTCTCCCTGGCCGATCTGAACGCTGCGATCCGCCGGCTGGTGGACGAGTTGAACATGCGCGTCATGCGCGGCTATGGCGCCAGCCGTGCCGATCTCTTCGCCACCATCGATCGGCCGAATTTACAGTGCCTGCCGCCGGAGCCCTATATGTTCGCCCGCTGGAAACGGGCCCGTGTCGCGCCCGACTATCATGTCGAAGTCGACAGCTCTTGGTATTCGGTGCCGTTCGGCCTGATCCGACAGGAGGTCGATGTCCGCGTCTGCGGTGCCGTCGTGGAGATCTTCCATAGGGGGCAACGGGTTGCCAGCCATCCCCGCTGTCCCAGTCGGCGCAGCCATGTGACAGTGCCAGAGCACATGCCATCGGCCCATCGTCACTATGCAGAGTGGACACCGGCTCGCGTGCTGGCACAGGCCGCGAAGCTCGGCCCGTCGGTGGCGGCATTCTGCGAGGCCGTGATGTCCGACCGCCCCCACCCTGAGCAGGGCTTTCGGAGCTGCCTCGGCGTTCTCGCGCTGGCCAAGAGCTACGAGCCTGCCCGTCTCGATGCCGCCTGTCGGCGCGGATTGTCGATCCGGGCCCGCTCCGTCGTCTCGATCAGATCGATCCTGAAGAACGGGCTCGACCGCGCCTTCCTCGAGGACGAACCCGAGCCGTTTCCCCTCCACCACCCCAACATTCGCGGGCGGGGCTATTACCATTGAAAGGAGATCCCATCTTGCTGATCCACCCCACCTCCGAGCGCCTGATCGCCCTCGGCTTCACGGGCATGGCGAAGGCGCTGGACGAGCAGCGTCAGATCCCGGCCACCTTCGACAGTCTCGGCTTTGAAGAGCGCTTGGGTCTTCTGGTCGACCGGGAAGCTGCCGAACGCGATGCCAAGCGTCTGACCGCCCGGCTCAAGTTCGCAGCGCTCCGCCAGGCTGCCTGCGTGGAAGACCTCGATCTGCGCACCCCGCGCGGCATCGACCGCACCATGATGGCTCATCTGGTCGACGGCGGGTGGATAGGCCGCCACGAGAACCTGCTCATCACCGGCCCGACCGGGTTGGGAAAAAGTTGGATCGCCTGCGCCTTGGGGCAGAAGGCCTGCCGTGACAGCCGCGCTGTCGTCTACCACCGGGTAGCGCGTCTCTTCGAGGCGCTTGCCATCGCCCGGGGCGACGGCCGGCACGCCCGCATGCTCAAAGCGCTGGCGAGGACCGACCTGCTCATCCTCGATGATTGGGGCCTTGCCGTTCTGAGCTCATCCGAGCGACGCGACTTGCTTGAGATCCTCGAGGACCGACATGGCCGAGGCTCTACCATCGTCACCAGTCAGCTCCCGGTCGAGCATTGGCACGAGGCCATCGGGGACCCGACCTTGGCCGACGCCATCCTGGACCGGCTCGTCCACAACGCCCATCGGTTGCCCCTCGTTGGGGAAAGCATGTGAAAGCGCGCGGCCAGGCTCAAACCGCTTGACCCAACCCTTCATGCCTGACTCCATGCAACCGTCGGCCAGACTGCCCGAGGCGTGGAATGGCTGCCCATCTTCCGTGGAATACGCACGATGCGGTAAGCGTTGTGGACGATGCGGTCGAGGATGGCGTCCGCGAAGGTCGGCTCGCCAACCACGTCATGCCAGGTGGAGACGGGCATCTGGCTCGTGATCATGGTGGAAATCACATTTCAGGACGGCATATCCGGATTATCATCCTCCGCGCCATCCATCTGTGCGCTGTCGATGATTCTGAAGCAGGGCTTGTGCGGCGGAAACTTAGCGCGGTCCTCTTCAAGCAGACCTGCGTCTGTAATGATGAGGTCGATAGAGTTGATAGGCACCGTGCGGTGCAGGGCGCAAGACATGAACCGGCTGCTGTCCGCGATGAGCACGACCTCTCCTGCGGCGGCGGCCATCGCCCGCTTCATGTGCCCCAGCTCCAAATTTGTTTCCGAAGTGCCATTTTCGTCGATTGCGGTGGCCGACGTGAAGAAGATATCGCAGTGGATATTCTTCAGGAAACCCAGCCCGGGTTCCCCCAATAAGCTGAAAGAGCCGACACGACATGCGCCTCCTGGCACGATCAGGATGATGTTGTCGCGGTAGGTCAGTTGCTTGGCCACGTAGAGATCGTTGGTGATCACGGTCAGTGGAAAGTCGATCTTTGCGATCTCGTCGGCCAGCCGATGACAAATGACGGCGCCGGTATCGATTAAGAGGGACTGGCCTGGCTCGATGAGCGTGAGCGCCTCGCGCACGATAGCCAGTTTTTCCTCGACCGCAGTTCGCCGCGACAAATCGGTGGACGGCTCGTAGCTCGAGCGCGATCGGATTGCCACTGCGCCTCCATGGGTGCGCCGCACGAGACCCTCGCCTGCCAGAACGTCTAGGTCGCGGCGAATGGTCGATACTGAAATGCCCAGCATCCGAGCAAGATCCTGACCGGAACCCGCTTGGTTATGCTTGAACCAGTCGATGAGATGTTGCCGACGTTCTGCCGGCAGCATCTCTTCATTCAATGTGTCCTCTGACTTGCGCAAGGGGACCTCCTAATCTGGCATTTGGCCGGTTTGACGTGACTATCGGTATCTAAGTGCGTCAAAGCAGGCTAGGTAACCACAGCACGATCTGCGGGAAAACGGCGAGAATGACCGTTCCGAGACACAGCAGCAGGAAGAAGGGCATCGTTGCGCGCACGGTTTCGCCAAGCGATCGCTGCGTGAGGCCCTGCAGCACAAAGAGATTAAGTCCCACCGGGGGTGTCAGGGCACTCATCTCGATCATGATGACGAGGTAGATACCAAACCACAGCGGGTCGAAACCGGCCTGCACGATGAGTGGAACCGCGATCGGCACCGTCATCACAGTCATCGAGGTGCCATCGAGGAACATGCCCAGCACGATGTAGAGGCCGGCGAGGATCAGCAGGACGCCATGTGGCGACAGGTCGAGCGACGAGATGGCTTCCGTGATCTGATTGGGCAACTGCAGGAAAGCGATTGCTGCCGACAGGAAAGAGGATGCGGCAATCAGCATGAGGATCATGGCCGAGACGCGGATGGTCGCTGCCAGGCTGTCACGCATGAGTTTGAGCGTGAACTGACCGGTGACGATGGTGATCGCGATGGCCCCGAACACACCGACCGCGGCGGCCTCGGACGGCGTGGCGATGCCCGAGTAGATCGAACCGAGCACGACAAACATGAGCAGCATGATCGGCAGCAGTTCGACAAAGCCGCGTGCAATGGCGCGGGCGTCCACCGTACCTTCGTGGCGCGGGGCACGTTCGGGGTGCAGCAGGGAGACAAGCGCTATATAGCCTGCATAGAGTCCTGCCATCATCAGGCCGGGAAGCAATCCGCCTGCAAAGAGCTTGGCAATAGAGACTTCGGCCAGGACCCCGTAGACGATCATGGCAATCGAGGGTGGGATCAGCAGCCCGAAGGAGCCGGCGCCGGCCAGTGATCCTGCGGCGAGGCGCAGGTCGTAGCCGCGCGCCTGCAGTTCGGGGATGGTGATCTTGCCCACCGTCGCCGTGGTGGCGGTGGACGAGCCGGAGATCGCGGCGAAGACCGTGCAGCCGAAGACGTTGGTGTGCAGCAGCCCGCCCGGGATGCGCGCCACCATGGGTGTGAGGCCGCGGAATAGCCGCTGCGAGATGTCGGTGCGGAAGATGATGTCCCCCATCCACATGAAGATTGGGATGGCGGCAAGCTCCCACGAGATGGCGGAGGAGGAGATCACCTTGGTGGCGATGGTCCCGATGCGGGCGGCGCTAAAGTCGAGGACAAAATACATTGCCGAGGCCCCGACCAGCATCAGACCGGAGAATATCCACGCGCCCGAGCCGAGGAAGAGAACGAGCAGCAGAAGGACGACCGTGGCGGAAAACGTGATGGGCATGGAAATCTTCCGATCAGAGGGTCAGGGCGCGTTCTTCGGCGTGACCGACCACGACGAGCCGGAGCGCCCGTACGAGCATTTGCAGGAGCAGCAGGGCGAGACCCAGGAAAAAGAAGCTCTCGGGGATCCAGAGCGGGATCGGAATCAGGTGTTCGCTGACCGAGCCGCGCTCGAAAAGCTTCGCCACTGTCTTCCACTGGTGCATGGCGAGAAAACCCATGATGGCGGCGGAGGAGCCGAGGGCGAAGGCTTCGACGATCCAGCGCACCGGACCGGAGAGTGTGTCGGTGAGGGCTGTTACACGGATCATTGCACCTTCCTCTAGCGCCCAGGGCGCAGCGAGGAAGGTGATCGCGGCAACGCCGAAGCCCACCAGAACATCGGCCATATAGGTCGAGGTTGAGAACATTCGCATGCAGATCTCGAGCAGGATGAGCAGGGTCATCGCGACCAGAAGGATCGCCGAGATGACAGCTGCGGTCCGGTTGAGGATCGTCGACAGCCGCGCGATGGAGGCAAGCCAAACCGGATCGTCGTTGCGGTCGGGGTGGTGGTGCTCTTCAATCTCGGGGAGTTCAGCCTTCGCTACGGGACTCACTGCACGCTCCATGGTTTGTCATTACTGGGGCTCCGCGCCCCGCTGGGCCGGGTGCGGAGGAGAGGAGGATCAGCCCTGCTGGGACTTAAGTTCCTCGAAGCGGGCGAGGATGCGTTCGCCGCGCTCGCCAGTCTCGGCCAGCCAGTTCTCGCGCACCTGAACACCGGCCTCTTTAAGGAAGTCGAAGACCTCCTGCGGCACGTCTGCGCTGCGGGTGATGTTCATGCCGTTCTCGGCCATCTTGGTGTAGGCCGTGTCGATCGAGGCGCGGATGATGTCCCAGTTGTAGGCGTCGCAGGCTTCGATGGTTTCGAGCATGGCGGTCTGAACGTCCTCGGGCAGGGCGTCGAACTCGTCCTTGTTCACGTGGCACATGAACAGGCCCATGGCGTAGCTGAGTTCGGTGAAGTCGCTCAGGTAGTCCCAGATCGACAGCTGGACCGCGCCATCCGCGGAGGTGAGCACCGCATCGAGACCGCCGGTCGACAGCTGCGGGATCAGGTCGGACCAGGCCACTTGCAGCGGAGCCGCGCCCGCGTTCTTGAGGGTCTGGGTCCCGTTGACGTCATAGGTGCGCACGCGCAGGCCCTTAAGGGCGTCTTCCGAGGTGATCGGCATCTTGGCGTGGATTCCCGAGGGCGCATTCGGCATGGCCCAGAGCAGCACCATGTTGTTCTCTTCGAAGACCTTCGCGTATTCCTCGCGGGCGGCCTGCCACAGCAAGTAGGCCTCGCCGAGGTCCGAGGCAATGAAAGGCAGCGAGGACAGGTTGAACAGGGGGTCGATGCCGCCGAGTTGCGTCATCAGGGTGACCGCCGCCTGCACCCCGCCATCCTGAACGGCATCGAAGTGGTCGATCGACTTGTAGCCGAGGGCGCCGCCGCCTTGGTAGTTGATAGTAAGCTTGTCGCCGACCTTCTTGCTGACTTCCTCCACAAAGAAATTGCACGCCTGACCAGAGAGGGACGTGGCGCCGTACTCATCGGACATGTCCCAGCGGGCATTGGCGAAGGCGGGGCCAGTGAACGCGACGAGCGCGCCGGTAGCGGTGGCGGTGCGCATGAACGCGCGACGAGTGAATGTCATGGTAAAGCTCCCTGCGATTGCTATCGTTTCGGGCGGATACGTGCGCCGCACCGATCATTGAGGCGTGCACAATGATGCGTGCATGCAGGCACATCCAAGGCCATGTCGTCAAGAAACTTTCACGTTCGCGCATTCTGTTGTGATATCGGCGCGCGATTATGACGTATTTGGGTGATCTTGCACAGGTAGAGCGCCGAAACTACCGACTCTGACCCGAAGTGAGAGAATTTCGTTCACATTCATCCATAAATGAGCAATGTTACGACTGTAACGGGAATTTTTCCCGAATCTCCTAAACCACACAGGACAAAGGCAGCAGTACATGCCGTCGATGATCGAAAATCCTCTGCAGGGCTCTAGCCATAGCCCTGCAGAGACCGCACTCAGCACCCGGCTTTGCCCGGGTGGAATCGGGGCGCTACGGGCCCGAGGGGCCGGTCGCGCCACGGAATGTGCGGCGTTGAGATTGGCTGTCTTTACCCTGTTATGAAGAATTGTGATCGTATCTTGTTGCAAACTTCGCAAACCGATCAACTCGGGCGCGGTCGGGGACACGCCGGCCTCCTGCATGAACCTGCGGCGAAGGTCCGTCCCGCGACGGCAGTAACCGGCGTCCTCGCGTGTCGCTCCGCGGCGCGACATATTCCAGAAATCGGCCGCACGCGCGGCCTGACCCAAAGGTAGGAAGGCAGAAA
Organism: uncultured Limimaricola sp.; assembly: GCF_964022235.1. Taxonomy (NCBI): domain Bacteria; kingdom Pseudomonadati; phylum Pseudomonadota; class Alphaproteobacteria; order Rhodobacterales; family Paracoccaceae; genus Limimaricola; species uncultured Limimaricola sp. The sequence goes on from NZ_CAXHZL010000012.1 coordinate 90,449, forward strand.
TGGCCTGGAGAATTGGCGTAGATTCCGGTGGCACGTTCACGGACGTTTGCCTCTTTGACGAAGATAGCGGCAAGGTGGAGATCTGGAAGGTCTCGTCGACCCCAGACGATCCCTCCCGCGGGATCACGACCGGCGTCGTCGAGGGGATGGACCAGGTTGGCAAGACCGCCAAGGACCTATCGTTCCTCGGTCACGGCACGACCGTCGCCACCAATGCGCTGATCGAATTGCGCGGCGTGAAGACCGGCCTGATCGTCTCCGACGGTTTCCGCGACCTTCTTGAGATCGGTCGCCAGAAGCGTCCCAACCTCTACGACATGATGGCCGATAAGCCCGAGCAGCTGGTCTCCCGCGACCTGCGCCGCGAGGTGCCCGAGCGCATGAGCTACAACGGCTCCGTCGATGTCCCCCTCGACGTCGATGCGCTGCGCGCCGAACTTCAGCTTCTCGCCGGGCAGGACATCAAGTCGCTCGCCGTCTGCTTCCTCTATGGCTTCCTCAACACTGAGCACGAAAAGCTCGCCAAGCGCGTGATCGCGGAAGAGCTTCCGGATGTCTTCGTCTCGACTTCGCATGACGTCGCGCCCGAGTTCCGCGAGTTCGAGCGTCTCTCCACCACCGTGGTGAACGCCTATCTCGGCCCGGTCATGCAGCGCTACATCCGCCGGCTGAAAGAGAACCTCGACGAGATCGGGCTGGAAATCGCACCGCAACTGACCCAGTCGAACGGTGGCGTCATCGGTTTCGACACCGCTGCGAACCTGCCCGTGCGTACCGTGCTTTCCGGCCCCTCGACCGGCGTCGTAGCGGCCCAGGCCATCGGCAAGATGTCCGGCTTCAACAACATCATCACCTTCGATGTCGGCGGCACCTCCTCGGACGTGGCGCTGCTACAGAACGGTGTTTGCCAGCTGACCGGCGAGGCCGACGTGCACGGTTACCCGATCAAGGCGCCAATGCTCGACATCCACACCGTGGGGGCAGGTGGCGGCTCGATTGCCAGCGTCGACACCGGCGGGCTGCTCAAGGTGGGGCCGCGCTCTGCCGGGGCGCATCCGGGGCCAGTTTGCTACGGTCTCGGCTCGACCGAACCGACCGTGACCGACGCTAACATTGTGCTGCAGACGCTGAACCCCGTCGAGATCCTCGGTGGCCGCATGAAGGTGCGCCGCGATCTGGCCGTCGAGTCCGTGCAGCGCCTCGCCGACAAGCTTGGCTTGGGCGTGATGGAAACCGCCCAGGGCATCATCTCGGTCGTGACTGCAAACATGGCGAAGGCGATCCGCGTGATTTCCGTGCAGCGCGGTCATGACCCGCGCGACTACGCACTGATGGCCTTTGGCGGGGCGGGCCCGCTCCACGCCGCACGGCTGGCCCGCGAGCTCGACATGGACAAGATAATCGTGCCGCTGACTCCGGGCACGCTCTGTGCGCTCGGACTGCTGCTCACCGACCTGCGCGCCGACTTCGCGATCTCACGCCTGCTGCCGCTTGAAGACAGTGCGCTTGCCTCCATCGACGCAGGCTTTGCCGACCTCATGGGACAGGCAGGCACATGGTTCGATGCCGAGGAGATCTCCGAGGACCGCCGCGTGATGACGCGGACTGCGGACATGCGCTACATGGGCCAGAACTACGAGCTTTCCGTCGCCGTGCCTGCCGGTCCAATCACCTCCGAGACCTTCAAGGCGCTTGAGGAAGGCTTCGAGGCCGCGCACCGTCAACGCTTCGGCTTCGTCGCTGAAGGCGAGCAGATACAGCTCGTCACACTGCGTCTCGAAGCGGCCGGTGTCGTGAATAAGGCTCAGTTCAAGCCGCAGCCGGTTGAAGGTCCCGATGCTTCCGCCGCGCAGATCGCCACCCGCGACGTCTATATGGCCGAAGCCGGCGACTTCGTGTCCTGCGCGGTCTACGTGCGGGACAAGCTGCGCCCCGGCAATGTCATCCAAGGCCCTGCAATTGTTGAACAAATGGATACCACCACGGTCATCGTGCCAGACATGTCGGGCACCGTGGACACCTATCTCAACCTGATCCTGGAGGTGAAGGCATGACCGCGACCGAAAAAATGACCATCGATCCGATCACGGTCGAGGTGATCGGATCGGCACTTCAGAGCATCGTCGAGGAAATGGGCGAGGCGCTGGTGCGCGCGTCCTATTCTACCAACATCAAGGAGCGGCGCGACTGCTCCACCGCGCTCTTCGACCACCGCGGCAACACCCTGTGCCAGGCCGAGCACATCCCGATGCACCTCGGCTCCTTCCTCGGCGTGATCCCCGCGATCCAGGACCGTTTCGACATGGCCGACATCAAGCCGGGCGACGTGTTCATGGCCAACGACGCCTATGCGGGCGGGGCCACGCACTTGCCCGACATCGTTCTGGCGGAACCGATCTTCGTCGACGGCACGCTGGTGGCATGGGCGGTCAACACCGCACACCATTCGGACTTCGCCGACCGTGGCCACGAGCACATCTATCAGGAAGGCATCCGCATCCCGCCGGTCCGCCTCTACAGGGAGGGCGTGCTCAACAACGACCTGCAGGAGATGTTCCTGCTCAACTGCCAAGTCCCGCGCGAGCGCATCTCGGACCTGCGCGCCCAGATGTCCGCGAACCGGCTCTGCGTGCAGCGGATGAGCGACCTCTGCGTCAAATACGGCACCGCGAAAGTGCTCGCCGCAGGTGACGCGCTGCAGGACTACGCCGAGCGCAAGATGCGTGCGGCGATCAAGGCGATCCCCGACGGTACCTACAGCTTCGAAGATCAGTTCGACAGCAACCAATGGTCCGGCGCGATGACCTTCAAGGTCGACATTACCGTCACCGGCGACGAGATGCGGCTGGCCTTCGATGGCCCGCCGCAGGTTCGCGGCGGCCTAAACTTGATCTACACCTCGCTTCTGGCAGCGGCCTATTTCACGGTGAAATCCGTGCTTGATCCGACCGTCCTGCCGAACGCGGGTCTGGCGCGGCCGCTCACCGTGACGGCGCCCAAGGGCTCGATCCTCAACTGTGCCCATCCGGCGGCGGTCGAGGGGCGGATCGCGGCGTCGCAGCGTGTGACCGATCTGGTCTACGGCGCGCTCGCCAAGGCGCTTCCGGGCAAGGTCATGGCGGCCGGCAACGGCTGCTGTACCGGCGCGATTTTCAACGGCGCAGACGAGGACGGCAACATGTGGGTCTACCTCGAGACGATCGGTGGCGGTGGCGGCGCACGCCCCGGCGCGGACGGGCTCTCGGGCATCCATGTCGGTCTGACCAACACCTCGAACCTGCCGGTCGAGGCGCTGGAGCTGGAATACCCGCTCACGCTGCTGCGCTACGAGCTCGTGGACGACAGCGCTGGCTTGGGTCAGTTCCGCGGCGGCATGGGAGTCCGGCGCGTCTATCGTGCCGAGAAGGCCTGCCGCTTCACCGTCGAGAGCTCTCGCGTGGCGTCGCAGCCCTGGGGTCTCGACGGCGGCCAAAGCGCCAAGGGTACCATGCTCGACTTCGGCGACGAGCGCACGAGTTTCGCGGGGATGGTCGACCTGAAGCCCGGGCAGATCGTCACGATCACCACCCCGGGTGGCGGTGGCTACGGTGATCCAGCGAAACGCCCCGAAGAGTCCGTCCTGCGCGACATCGCGGAGGGCCGCATCAGCGCCGCGGTCGCCAAGAAGACCTTCGGTCTGGGCGCCTGACGGACCTTCCATCGCAACGAGGAGCGGTCACGGTACACGATCCGTGGCCGTCCCGCGGACACGCCACGAACTCCTGAGCAAAGAATTTATCATGATTAACAGTGAAACCAGAGGGTTCGTCCCCTCGCTGAACACGGTCGTGAGCGAGTCCGAACTTCCGGCCGAAACTGATGTGGTGGTCATCGGCGGTGGGACGGCGGGCGTGTCAACCGCGCTTTTCCTCGCGGAGAAGGGCGTCCGTGTCACCCTGTGCGAAAAGGGCGAAATTGCCGCCGAGCAGTCGTCGCGCAACTGGGGCTGGACCCGCCAGATGGGCCGTGATCCGCTCGAGATGCCGCTGACGATCCAGAGCCTCAACCTCTGGCGCACGCTCAAGGACCGTTTTGGGATCGAAGCGGGCTACAAGGAAACCGGCATCGTCTACGTCTGCAAGAAGGACTGGGAAGTCAAACAGGCCGAGGGATGGGCCAAGACCGGCAAGGAATACGGCCTGCCACTGCGTGAACTGACAGCCCGCGAGATCGAGGACATCGTTCCGGGCATCGCGCCAGGTCAAAACTACGGCCTGCATACGGCGACGGACGGGCGCGCGGAACCGGCGCTCGCCGTGCCTGCCTTTGCCGACGCCGCCCGCCGCCTGGGGGCAAAAATCGTCACTCAATGTGCGGTGCGCGGTTTCGAGAAGACCGGCGGCGCCGTCTCTGCGGTCGTGACCGAAAAAGGCACAATCAAATGTTCTGCCGTGGTGGTCGCCGGAGGTGTCTGGGCCCGCCCTTTCTTGTTGAACATGGGTGTGCATCTGCCGCAACTGAACATCATTGCCGCCGCTGCGCGCGTCGAAGTTGTCTCGGGAAATCTCCACAACGGCCCTGATTTCCCCATGGGAGGCGCGGCATTTGGCCTGCGCAAGCGGATGGACGGCGGCTATACCGTGGGTCCGCGCAACATCAATATCGCACCGATCACACCGGACAGCTTCCGCCTGTTCACCGACTATTTGCCCGTCTTCCTCAAGAGCTGGCGAGAGCTGAGCCTGCGCTTCGGCAAGGACTTCTTCGAAGAACTCATCTCGCGCAAGCGCTGGAGCCTCGACCAGATGACCCCCTTCGAAGCTGTGCGGGTGTTGAATCCCGAGCCGTCGGACTGGATGCTCAACCGCGCCCTGAAAGGGATGCGCGAGACGTTGCCCGCCCTGCGCGATGCGCGGGTGACGCATGCCTGGGGTGGCGCAATTGACGCCACGGCGGATGGTGTGCCGGTGATTGACGGGGTCGAACAGATCCCAGGCCTCTACATTGCGGCAGGTCTGTCCGGCCATGGTTTTGGTGCCGGTCCCGCAGTTGGCCAGCTCATGGCGGAGCTGGTGGCAGGGGACCGTCCGACCGTCGATCCGACGCCCTTCAGATACAACCGCTTCCGCTCCACGAAGCGCTTTGCTTCATGGGAGCCAAAACAGGCCTACGCCTGAGCGCCGATCCCGCGCGCTGCGCTCCACACCAACCGGCCAGACCAAGGATGGAAGGACTATCCATGACCTATTCGCCAAGCGAAACTCGCTACGAAAAGATGACCTACAACACCTGCGGCGCAAGCGGGCTGAAACTTCCGGCGATCTCGCTGGGTCTTTGGCACAACTTCGGCCACGACACGCCGCATGACGCCAAGCGCGCGATTTGCCAGACCGCTTTTGACCTCGGGATCACCCACTTCGATCTCGCCAACAACTACGGCCCGCCCGCAGGCTCCGCCGAAGAGGCGTTCGGGGAAATCCTGCGCACTGACTTCAAGGGCTATCGGGACGAGCTGTTGATTTCGTCGAAGGCGGGTTGGGACATGTGGCCCGGGCCCTATGGTGATGGCGGTTCGCGCAAATACCTCATGGCGTCCTGCGACCAGTCGCTGAAGCGTCTCGGCGTCGACTATGTCGATATCTTCTACTCGCACCGGTTCGACGCGAACACGCCGCTCGAGGAAACCATGGGTGCTCTCGACAGCATCGTGCGACAGGGCAAGGCACTCTATGTCGGGATCTCGAGCTACAACGCTGAGATGACCCGCAAGGCCGCCGCGATCCTCCAGGACCTCGGGACGCCCTGCCTCATTCACCAGCCAAGCTACAACATGCTCAACCGCTGGATCGAGCGCGACGGCCTGAAGGATACGCTGGCCGAGCTCGGCATGGGCTCCATCGTCTTTACGCCGCTGGCGCAGGGGATGCTGACCAACAAATACCTCAACGGTGTTCCCTCCAATAGCCGTGGCGCCCGTGGCACCACGTTGAGCGAAGGCTTCCTATCGGAAGAAAACATCGAAAATATCCGTCAGCTGAACCGCATTGCCGAGGGCCGTGGCCAGACGCTGGCGCAGATGGCGATTTCTTGGGTTCTGCGGGGCGGTGCGATAACCTCCGCTCTGATCGGGGCATCGAAAGCGCAGCAGGTCATCGACTGTGTTGGCGCGCTGGCAAATTTGGACTTCACCGCCGTAGAGCTCGCCGAGATCGATCGCTACGCGGTTGAAGGCGACATCAACCTGTGGGCTGGCGCGACAAACAGCTGATCCCGCACCATTTGCTGCTCGAGGGCGTTACGTAGTCTCCAAGTGTCCTGCTCCTCTAAAAGGGGGCGGGGCTCATTTGCGGAACTTTCAGCGATCCGCAGATCGGCCGGCAACCGGACGACCATCGCGGCGGCAGGGAGCTTTGAATCAAAATCGGAGCAGGCGTGCCTCATCCGGTTCTCTGTAGAGCGGCTGTGAAAGAAGGATCCCTTCCAATCCGATGGCGCACTAGACCCATCGACCCAGTCAGCTCACTGCCCGATCATCGGGTCTAAGCATGACAGAGGCGGTTACGTTCCTCGTACGCGCATCCGGGGGATATTCCCCCGGAATTCGATCCTCAACTGTAGGAACTCTCCCGACAGCCACCGCTTACGGTCGCAAAATTGACAGCAGCCTCTGAAGGTCGTCGCGGGTCGGTGTGCGGTCGTCATCGATCATGCGCTCAAGCTGGACTGCAGCGGCGCCAGCCTGCCACATGCCGCCGCCTTCAACTATTTCCAGGACCTCCCCTCCGACCTCCTCGAGCGACAGCCCTTCCGTGAATCCCGGCTCATCCTGCGCCATGCTCTGGCGCGTCAGTTCGACGGCATGGTCCTCACTGCGGGCCCATCCGATCCAACCGTAGAGCCCGGACTCCCGATAGTTATATTCCCACTCGATCAGCACAGAATAGTATTTCAGTTTCCCTTGCATGTCGGTCCCGCTAATACATGACACCTTGAAAATTAGCGGATCCAGATTTCCCCGAGATTAAAAAGGGCTGCCCCGGACCGTTCGGCCTCAATTCAAACAGAATTGGTCCAGGGCGGATGGGTGCCGTCCCTACCGGACGGTCTCGCTGCTATTTGGAAGATCTTTTTCGACCTTTGGCGTGCAGAGGAGCGCCCAGTGAAAGCGGATCATCTGATTATCTCGCCTCGCCGTATCCCGCGGCCGAGGTGGTGCGTGAGCACAGTGACGGCGATTACGCATTTCCTCACTGTGGCCGGACACGGGCGCCTGATCACCCGTCGCGTGGGAAGCCTGCCCGTGCTGCGGCCAAGGCGAAGATGACGAGGATGACCTCGCCTGGCGGACACAAGCCCCTTTGCGGATGGAAAGGAGCCTCAGCTGGTCCTGCGGCCCTTCTTCTTTTCCTGAGATAGCGTCTCGAGGATGTCCGAAAGGGCCAGGCCATACTGTCTGGCCGCAGCTTCTGCGGCCTTCAATGCATGGGCCTTGGGTCCGTTTCGGCGGTCCTCGCTCGCCTGCCGGCGGGGGCGAGAGCGGATCGGAGACTTCGCAGACACCGGTGAGGTCTGAGAGTCCTCATCGTTGATCTCTTGCGCCGCCTGACGCCAATGGGCCTCGCTGCGGTCAACGGGGCATCCTTCGCGCTCCCACAGCTCATAAGCTCGCTGGCGAATGCGGTCTTCAGGGGTCGTCGACATGGGGGGAGTCCTCCAACGCGCAGATGCTTCAAAGCTAGCGGTGCAGCAGCGCAGGGCAATGGCTCGCCAAGCCCTCTGCCAGTGCGGGATTCTGGGGCTCAAGTGGGGGAGGGCGGATTGTCAACATTATGAAATCATATGGAAAAACCACAGAAAGGCGTATTTTAGCGCTTGCGGCCGGAGCCAGGATGCGGTAGTAAGGATGTACCGGAAGCGGGGCGTTTGACTGACAGCAGTGCCTCGATCCCGGCGGCCGCGCCGCGGCTTAGAATACAAGTGGATCAGGTAGCGCACGCTCGCGATTCATAGGACAAACTTCTCGGAGTGAAGTCCGACCCTTCCGCATTAGGCGGCCTAGCCCCCGGAGGTCCGACCTCCGGGGTTGCTCTTTTCGATGATCCATATTGCGCTCCGATGGACAAGGTCGGGGCGGCCTGCGCTCGCTCTTCCCCACCAAGCTGCCTGGGGCCATGCTGTCGGCTCCCGCGGCGTCGAGCGGAGCGCGATCATCTCGCGCAGCCCCAGTCAGCTCGGCCGGGAGGGAGGGAGAGCGCAAGAGTCCGATCCAGACTTTGTCGACCGCGATAGATCGATCTTCATCTTCAGCTGGACCTGAGAGCTCCGATTGATTGCACGCCTCGGGACCCCGTCCATTCACGAGCCTCGGCCTGCCTCCATCTGCTTCGACATAGCCAGCTGGATTGTGGCAGGTTCAGCAGATTTGCGCACATTATGACGACCTGATGCCTAATTCGACATGAGGATGGCTGGAAAGCTGGGTCCTCTAGGGAATGGATGTGAAAGAATGTCTGGAGTGGTCTCGGACAGGCATCGCCGAACCTACTTTGCTCCATCAGATCAGCGCGCACGTCAATCGGCATAATTTGTACCGTGAGGTCATTTTGGCCTTTAATCCACCTAAGGTATGTCCTACCTCATCCCTGCCAGTGCGGTTTCGAACAATGGCTGCAGCGGCAGCCGCGCGCAAATGTTTTAGGTAAGCTTAAATTCTTAAGCTCGATTCCGTTTGCGCAAGCAGGGGAAATACTTGGTATGGCCAGAATTGCCGTTGTTGATGACAATGTGAATCTTTTGGTCTCTGTTTCGGCGGCTCTGGAAGCAGAGGGTTTCGAAGTTTCCACCTATCGGAATGGTGTCTCAATCCTCAAGGAATTCCCGAAGGTCGAGCCCGAACTGGTGGTATTGGACGTGAAGATGCCCGGGCTGGGTGGCCTGGAGGTGCTGGAACACTTGCGACAGATCAGCCAGGTTCCCGTGATCTTGCTGTCCGGCAAAGCCACCGAGGTGGACGAGGCGATCGGCCTTCGGATGGGTGCGGACGACTACGTAGTCAAGCCCTTCTCTCAGCGGCTCCTCACGGAGCGCATCTCTTCGCACCTGCGGAGACAGGAGGCGCGGCTGGCGGAGCGGGGCAAGCCCCGCGTGCAGTCGCTTGGCGAGGCTGATCTCGAGGAGGCCGAAGTGCCTCGCATCGACCACACCAAGCTTGCGATGGATCCACGCAGTTTTTCCGTGCAATGGCGCAACGAGAATGTACCCCTGACGAAGTCGGAATTCGCGTTGGTGCATTTTCTCGCCAGCAATCCGGGCGTATTGATGTCCAGAGACCAACTGATGGATGTTCTTTATGCAGATGAGGCCGGTGTGATCGACCGAAGCATAGACGGTCACATCAAGAGGATCAGGGCGAAGTTCCGACAGGCGGATGAGGGGTTTTCCTCGATCGAAACGATGTACGGAATTGGATATCGATACACCGGGGAATGAGGGCGCTGGCTGCATGGCATTTTTCGGTCTCGACGAGGTCGCCTCCGTGCCTCCCGATCTGGCACGCCCTTCATCCTCTTGGAGGTAACGCGGTGCCCGCGACACTGGTGATGCCATTCGACTTCCTCCGCCTGCCGGTCATCGCGGTGGTCGGGCTGGTACTCTACGGCGAACCGGTCGGACCGCTCATGCTGCTCGGCGCCACGTTGATCCTCGGCGGCAACTACCTGAATATTCGGGCCGAGGCGCGGCGGCCCGAAGCGGCCTGATCTCGTGAGACCCTCCATCTTGTCAGGAATGGCGGCCGCCAGACGATGAGCATGCCGATCTCTGTAGGCGAGCTCGGCTTAGGCGGTTGCAACTTCTGCCCCTTGCAGCCGCCGGTGCCGCGCATAAGGTCACCCGGCTCGGTAGAACTCGGATAGAGGCGATGTCATGACAACTGCGGCTCGTTCCGGAACCTACCTGGCGGTTCTGTCCGTTCTCGGGGTCACGCACCTTCTCAATGACCTGATGCAGTCGTTGATCCCGGCCGTCTACCCGATCCTGAAGGCCTCCTATGCGCTGGACTTCGCGCAGATCGGTATGATCACCCTGACCTTCCAGGTCGCCGGCGCACTGCTTCAGCCCGTCGTGGGAATGGTCACGGATCGGCGCCCGGCGCCATATTCGCCCGTCGCCGGCATGATGTTCACGCTCACTGGGCTGATCAGCCTCGCTTTCGCGGCAAGCTACGCCATGATCCTGATGTCGGTGGCCCTCATCGGTATCGGGTCGTCGATCTTCCACCCCGAAGCAACCCGAACCGCGCGCTACGCGGCCGGTGGCCGACAGGGATTGGCGCAAGGCATCTTTCAGGTTGGCGGGCAGACCGGTGGCGCTCTTGGCCCCGTGCTGGCCGCGTTCATCATCGTTCCCTGGGGCCAACCAAGTCTTGCCTGGTTCGCCGTGGCAGCCTTGACCGCGATGATCCTGCTCACTTGGATCGGCAGTCAGCAGGCTCGGATCAGCGCCGCATTTGCTCAGCTTCGTGCCCAAACACGAAAAGGCTCCGACACGCCCCAGCACTCGCGTCCGACGGTCGCTGTCGGTCTCGTCGTCCTGACCCTGTTGATGTTCATCAAGAACGCCTATGGAGAGAGCTTCCGGTCCTTCTATACCTTCTATCTCATCGAGCGGTTCGAGGTGTCGATCCGCAGCTCCCAGATGATGCTGTTCGTCTTCCTTCTGGCCGCCGCCGTAGGCGTTCTTGTCGGTGGCATAGTCGGAGACCGCATCGGACGGTATCGCATCATCTGGATTTCGATCCTGGGCCCGCTGCCACTGACGTTGCTGCTGCCTTATGTCGACCTGTTCTGGACCGGTGTGCTGACGGTGATGATCAACCTCATCATGGCCAGCGCCTTCGCCTCGATCCTGATCTACGCCATGGAACTCCTGCCGAACCGTATCGGGCTCATCGGCGGGCTGTTCTATGGTCTCAACTTCGGCCTGGCCGGCATCGCCGCTGCGATGCTTGGCGTGGTGGCCGACAGTCACGGCGTTGAAACGCTCTATCAGATCTGTGCCTTTCTCCCAGTGGCCGGACTTCTGGCATGGTTCCTGCCGCGGATCGAGCACTGACGCCGCCGACGCCGACCAATTCCCGAAAAGTGCCGAGGTCTGCGACATGGCGAATGCGGTAGGCCCCAGCGGAAACACTCGTAACCTCAAGGGGTGGCGTTTTCATTGGCCACACTTGATCTTACAGTTCAGCATCGCGTGTCAGACGGGAGTGGAAAGTGGTTCGATCGGAGCTGGTTCAACGGATTGCCGACGATAACCCGCATCTGCTGCGGCGCGACGTCGAGCGGATATTGAATGTAGTTCTGGCGGAGATCATCGAAACGCTGGCCCGCGGTGGGCGTGTGGAACTGCGCGGCTTCGGCGCTTTCTCTGTCAGCCGGCGTGACCCGCGCTCGGGTCGCAATCCGAAGACGGGCGCACCCGTTCAAGTCGATGAGGCCCATTTGCCGAAGTTCAGAGCGAGCAAGAAGCTGGTCGCGCGGCTGAACGGAGCAGCCGCCGACATTTCAGACGGACAAACCGCGGAAAGCCAGCACGGATAGCAGATCATCCGATGCGGTGTCCGTTGCCGCCGGGGTTCTGAAGCGGGCCAGGGGCACATCTCGAAACCCGTCAAGATCAGCCGGATCATGCCTCTGTCGATGCAGTCCGGATCAGAGAGTTCGCCACACCATTTGGCCACGCGCGTCCGCCATCATTTGTCGGCGGGTTCGAGATAGTGAGCCCGGTGGAGCGACTGATTTGAGGGCCTCGCTCCCAGTCAACGCTCAGGGAATTTCGCCTGTCCGCTTTAGGAGAGAACGACGGCGGCGTCCGGGAGGGAGGAAGACGCCGCCGCTGGTTCCTCGGGTCTGGGAGGAGAGACCCGAGGAGCTCTGGGTCGAGCCGCCCAGGGAGGAGGAAAGGGCGCTCGAGTCTGGCCTTGTGCCCTTCGCGAGTGGGAGGACTGCGAGGACAGCATTGAGATAACCATCCGGGACCCAGCCGCAATCCGCCCTCAAGACAATCCTGCTATGCAGTGAATGCATGGGTAATGAGGATGTTCATTCGACAGAAGCGCGGCGCTACGCCAGTCGAGTTATTAGACCTGAGCGCGCAGTTTCGTGTCTGTCCTTTCCTCTCGCCTTGAGAACGAGCACCGGCACCAAGGCTGACAGTCGGACGACGCGAAGCCGGGCTGACCCAGCGCTACCTGCCCGAAGGGCAATGTCGACTGGGACGCGCCATCGCGTAGGAAGATGGTCGCTCTGCGCCGCGTCTGGTCTTTCCTGGGGGGATGGCTGGATGCGGCCGGGCATCTGCCCATTCCTCACACCGCGCAAAAAAATGCTGCCACTGGATACGCCAGGGCAGCAGTTTCACGGAAGAGCAACGGGGAGCGTTCCTGATCCGCCGAGAGGATACTGCCCCAACAAGCCGGCATCCCACGCAGAAAACCTATACCTTCGGATAGATACAGGTCAACCTCAAGCTGAGGCGTGCTGCCGGGCGACCTCGTCAGCGGCAGCGCCGGGGGGGCAACTGTGTCGTTTCTTAGAGGCGAATGGGCTGTTTGTTCCGGATCATGGCGTTGAGGATGACGAGGAGCTGACGGGCAACGGCAATGAGAACTGTTTTGGGGGCTTTGCCGGCAGCCTTCATTCGATCTCGCATGGCAATCAAGAGCGGCACGCTGCGGGACGCGCTCAAAGCCGCGATGTAGAGAGCCTCGCGGACTTTGCGTCGTCCTCCCCATATACGTCGTGTGCCGCGCCATGTGCCGCTCTCGCGGGCATGTGGAGCGAGCCCGGCGAGAGAGGCGATCCGACGCCGACAGAGCGTGCCGAGTTCGGGCAGTTCGCCGAGAAGCGTTGCCAGCACCGTCGGTCCAATCCCAGGCACGGCGCGAAGCAACTCCGCATGCTCGGTAAGTTCGGGGCTGTCTCCGATCAGAGCCGCAATCTTGCGATCCATGATGACAATGCGGCGGTCGAGCAGCGCGATCATCGTCTCGATCTCGCGCAGGATTGCTGGCTGGCCGGCGCTGTGGCGACGCACCTTTTCGGCTTTCCGCATTTCGACCAACTGCCTGCGGCGACGAAGGAAATCAGAAAGTCGGGCCCGATCCGGATGAGGCGGCGCGGTAACCTCGAGAGGCAATAGGCGCCCCATATCAGCCAGTATGCGCGCATCGACCCGATCCGTTTTGGCCAACACGCCCGTCGCGCGGGCGAACTCTCGGGCTTGGCGCGGATTGACCCGTGCGAAGCGAAGGCCCCGGTCGCAGAGTGCCTTGATCAAAAGAGTGTCGCAGCCGCTGGTGGCCTCGAAGACGACCAGAGAGTTTGTAGGCAAGGACGCGGCCCAGCGGGAAATGCTGTCCGGATTGTTATTGACCCTCACGACCACCTTGGTCGGCAGGGCATGCGTATCGATCCAGCCGCGGGCAAGGTCGCAGCCGATGACGGTCTGTGGCATGGTAAAAGCTCCTGTCCATGTCATGCGGGATCGGAGTCAGCCGTCCCAAGCAACTGTTCAGGTTGATCGCGACGCGGAAGGGACCCTTGCTCCCACACGGGCTCTCTACCCTGGGGGGGGACGGGCTCCCTTCCGCACCGCCACTTTACTCCATTCGCAACAGACAGGGGGGGGGCGCTAGGCCCGCTCTTCCCTTTGCGCCCAGGCTTCTCCGACTCAAGCCAATCAGATGGCCGTGGACGCTGCGGCAGAATTAGCGTTTCGATGGCTTTGGGGGACGGAGCACGCCTGTCCCGATGAGGCCGCGGGCCGAAGGTAGGGTGTCCCTATTTCCATCCAGGCACCGACTGCCGGTTTCCCCTCTGCTCAGGAATCAGGCAGACCCCGACGGGAACGCGCAAGCAATCAGCTTCGCGCGCTGCTCTCGGAGAAACCCGAATGCGAGCCTGGCATCATCTCTATCCCGCGCTGCCGGCGTCTCAGAGATCCGAGCAACTGCGAGCCGGATTCGGGGCCTTGATCGGCATCAGCCTCTGCGCCGCGCTGGTGAGCCTTGGTGCCACCTGGGCTGGTCCAGAACTCTTTCTCGTGGCGCCCCTCGGTGCGACGGCCGTGCTGGTCTTCTGTGTGCCGAACTCGCCGCTTGCTCAGCCTTGGTCCGCAATCGTCGGCAACGTGACCTCGGCCCTGATCGCGCTGCTCGCGATCCGGTTTGTCCCCGCGCCCTGGACGGCCGGCATGGCGGTCGGCACCGCGATCGTGGCGATGATGGTCATGCGCGCTCTGCACCCTCCCGGTGGCGCGGTTGCCCTGCTGATGGCGCTCGACCCGGCGCTGGCGCTGGAGGCCGGGCCGATGTTCGCGCTGATGCCCGTGGGGGTGACGACAGCTGCGCTGGTTCTTGCGGCCATTATCTACAACCGGATAACGGGCCGGGCCTACCCATTCCGCCAGCCGGACGCGGATGACGCCCAAGATCCCGCATTGCGACTGGGGCTATCGACCGACCAGCTCGGCGCGCTGCTGGAGCGATTCAATCAGTCGACGAATGTCGGCATTGCTGACCTTGGTCGGCTGCTCGCAGCCGCAGAGGCAGAGGCGGCGCAGCATCGCTTCGCGGGCACGACCTGCGCCGACATCATGACCAGAAATCTCATCACCGTGCAGCCCGGCACGACGTTGACCGAGGCAGCACGGCTCTTTCACAGCCATGCCATCAAGAGCCTCCCCGTCGTGGAGGAGGGCATGAGGCTGCGCGGCCTCGTGCTCCAGTCCGATCTGCTCGCCCCGATGGCAGCCGAGAGGGGCTTTGAAGCGCAGCATCAGCGCACTGCCCTATGCACCGTCGCCGATGTCATGCGCGCGGCCGACTGCGCCGTTTCCCATGATCTGGCGGTCGGGGTTCTGTTGAACCGGCTGGCCGTTCAGGGAAGCGAGGTCATACCGGTGGAAAGGAATGGGCGGCTTGTCGGCATTGTGACCCGCTCCGACATGATCCGGCTGCTGCTCAGCGGTGCCGAAGAGCGCTCCGCGGCATAATCGTTCCGCCCTGACGCCAACCGGCGCGAGTGCGGCAGTGCCTGGCGCTACATGTTGAACCCAGCTTCGGCTTTCTCCTATGTCGGCAGGGCATGGATTCACGCAAAGCCGTTATGGTTTGGCTCACTGGGAGCGGAACCCGTCCCACTGGTAATCGCCAAACGTCAGCTCTCGTGGGCCATGATGCTGTGCTTCGCCGGAACTGCGCCTTCCCCCTTCAGGACTGTATCACGCCAAGTCGTCGGGCAGCACGCCTTCCGGGATGTTCTGGTAGCAGACCGGGCGCAGGAAGCGGCGAATAGACAGGGTGCCCACCGAGGTTGCGCCGAAGTTGGTCGAAGCCGGATAGGGCCCGCCGTGGACCATGGCGTCACAGACCTCCACCCCCGTGGGGAAGCCGTTGGCCAGCACGCGTCCGGCCTTACGCTCCAGTACCGGCAGCAGGCTCCGCGCTAGTGCGGTGTCGTTTTCGTCAATGTGCAACGTCGCGGTCAACTGCCCGGCAAAGCTCTTCGCCACCTCGACCATCTGGTCCGCGTCCTTCACCGTCACGATCAGACCGAGAGGGCCGAAGACCTCCTCACCAAGCGTATGATTGCTCAGCCAATCTTCGGCGGCGACCTTGAAGAGAAAGGGCTTTGCCTCACGCGTGTCGCACATGGACGTCAAAAGATGCTGCACGCCGGACTGGTCGCCCATCGTCGCTGCGCCGGAGGCAAAGGCCTCCGCGATACCGTTGGTCAACATGACCTGCGCGCCGCTTTCTGAAAGCGCCGCACGGGCGGCCTCGGCGAAACCATCGGCCTCGGCCGATTCAATCACCACGGCAATACCGGGGTTGGTGCAGAACTGACCCGCGCCCATGGTCAGCGAGGAGGCCCACCCCCTGCCCAAGGCCTCGCCGCGGGCGGCGAGTGCCGCAGGACCCATGAACATTGGGTTGACGGAGCCCAGTTCGCCGTAGAAGGGGATCGGCTCGTCACGTTGCGCGCAGAGATCGAAGAGAGCGCGCCCACCGCCAAGCGAGCCGGTGAAGCCCACGGCCTTGATCAGCGGATGCTGCACCAGTGCCTGGCCGACGGAGCGATTCCCGCCTTGGATGAGGGAGAAGGTCCCGGCTGGCATGCCGCATTTCCTGACAGCGGCATCAATGGCTTCAGCGACGATCTCACCGGTGCCGGGATGGGCGCCGTGACCCTTCACCACCACCGGGCAGCCGGCCGCGAGTGCCGCCGCTGTGTCGCCGCCGGCGGTGGAGAAGGCCAGGGGGAAGTTTGAGGCACCGAAGGCAGCTACTGGTCCGATGGGGCGCTGCATCATGCGCAGGTCGGGGCGCGGCAGGGGCTGGCGGTCGGGAAGCGCCGGGTCGTGGCGGATCTCGAGATGCTGGCCCGCACGGATGTGGCTGGCGAAGAGGCGCAGCTGTCCGGTGGTGCGGCCACGTTCGCCTTCGAGGCGGGCGGCGGGCAGGCCGGTTTCCCGGGTCCCGATCTCAGTGATCTGGGGGCCGCGATCTTCGATCTGATTGGCGATTTCCTCGAGGAAGAGCGCGCGTTCTTCGCGGGTGGTGTAGCCGTAGATCCAGAAGGCTTCTTCGGCGGCTTCGCAGGCGCGAGCGACGAGCTCGGGGGTGCCAAGGGAAAAATCATGTGCCGGACCGCGGACGGGTTCGAAGGTGAAGGTCGCTTCGGTGGCGACCCAGTCGCCGGCGATGAGGTGTTTGCCGTGGGGGGTTAATTCCGGGATCGTGCCGTCCATGGGAGGTCTCCTTCCGAATGGTATAAAACGTTGGCCTCGTGTCGGTCTTCGGCCGGATCGCCCTGGTGCGACCGCCGATGCCGATCGACAGAGGGCTGGAGGAGGGCCTGCCCCTCTCTTGCCTACGGCAATTCCCTCTCGGGGTAGGTCCGGCAAGATGGAGGAGCGCAGTACCTCCGAGGATCATCTTGCTCCTCCTACTTAAAAGAGGTGGGGTCAGGCCGGTGGGAGCTTGTAGAACCGGGCCGCGTTGGTTTCAAAGATCTTTGCCAGATCTTCCGGACCGAAGAGATCGCCCAGCAAGTTACGGGCGAGATCGGTGACCTGCGCATGGGTGGCGGCCAAGGTACAGACCGGCCAGTCGGTGCCGAAGACCAGCCGGTCGGGTCCGAAGGCCTCAGCCACATGGGAGAGGTAGGGGCGGACGCGCGCGGGCGTCCAGTCCGGGCCTGCTTCGGTCACCATGCCGGAGATCTTGCAGGAAAGGTTCGGGTGGGCCGCGAGGCGGGTCATGTCCTCGCCCCACTGGCCGAGGCTGGGAACGGTCATGTCGGGTTTCGATAGGTGGTCGACGATGCCGCGCAGCGTTGGGACTTCCGGCAGTATGTCGAGCAGGGGCGGCAGGTGACGCGGGAAGGTCAGGATGTCGAAAGGTATGTCGCGGCGGGCGACCTCGGCGAGGTTTGCGCGGAAACTGTCCGAGGTGATGAGTGCCGGATCGTGCTCCTGCAGCATGGGGCGCAGGCCGTGCCATTTCGGCTGGGAGACGGCTATGCGCCGTCGGTCGCCGGCAAGCAGATCGCACGGGCCTGTCACGAGACGCTGATGCGCGACGGGCTGGCCGCCTATGACGCTGCTCGCGCCGGCTGCCTGACCCAGGCGGTGGAGAACATCATCGAGGCGAACACCTTGCTGTCGGGGCTGGGGTTCGAGAACTGCGGCGTTTCGGCGGCGCATGGGGTGCATGACGCGCTGACCGTGCTGGAGCCGACCCATCACTTCATGCATGGCGAAAAGGTCGCCTTCGGCATCGTCTGCCTTCTGGTGCTGGAGAACCGCGGGCCGGAAGAGGTCGAGGAGGCCGTCCATTTCTGCGCCGCAATCGGCTTGCCGGTGACGCTGGCGGACCTCGGCCTGACAAAAGTGAGCGATGCCGACCTGATGCAGGTGGGAGAGGCCGCGATGAACCCGGCCTCGGTCATTCACTCGGTGCCCGTTCCGCTGACTGCCGCCAAAGTCGCCCAGGCGATCCGCGCGGCAGATGCCATCGCGACCCGGATCACCGGGCGCTAAGGCTCTGTCCCCGGCCCTTCCGGGCCGGGGACAGACGCCCCGGTGCAAGGAGGCGCGGGGGCGAGGGAGGAGAGATCATGAATGTTCGCCAGCTCGCCGATACCTCGGCGGCATCGGGAAGTGTTGCCTCGGGCCCGGCGCTGTCGGTGCGCGGCATATCGAAAACCTTTGGCCCCGTTCAAGCACTGAAACAGATGCAGCTCGACCTGTCGCCGGGGCGCATTCACGCGCTGATGGGCGAAAACGGTGCGGGGAAATCCACGCTGGTCAAGGTGCTGGCGGAAATGCACCTGCCGACTGCTGGGCAGATTTTCGCTGGCGGGGCGGAGGTGCGCTTCGGTTCTCCGCGTGATGCGACTGCAGCCGGGGTGGCCGTGGTCCATCAGGAACTGCTCCTGTTCGGGCAGCTGACGGTGGCCGAGAACATCTTCTGCGGCCACTACAAAGTTCGCCCTGAGCAACTCCCAAGCTCCTGAATTTGCTATCTGAACTCTCGGAATTTGTGGCGATGATTTGCAGGCTTTCGTAAGCTGTGTTTCGAAACCTTGCGAATTCCGGAGCCGTGATGAAGCCTCATCCCCGCGCTGAAGAGCAGGACGACCTCCTGCGGCCCCGCCTGACCGACATGATCGACATGCGTCATGAGCTGGCGACCTTGGCAGAGCTGATCGACTGGGAATTCTTCGAGCGTGAATGGGCCGGGTTCTTTCCATCCTCGGTCGGGCGGCCAGCGACACCGGCGCGGCTGATCGCGGGGCTCCTCTACCTCCAGCACGCCTACCGGCTTTCGGACGAAGCCGTGGTCGCGCGCTGGGTCGAGAACCCGTATTACCAACACTTCTGCGGTGAGACGTTCTTTCAGCACCGCCCGCCGATCGACCCCTCATCGCTCACCCGCTGGCGCAAGCGCATCGGCGAAGAAGGCGTGGAATGGCTGCTCACGAAGACCATCGAAGCTGGTCGCAGCTCGGGCGCGGTGGCGGACAAGAGCCTGAAGCAGGTGTCGGTCTGACACCACGGTCATGGAAAAGAACATCGCACACCCGACCGACGCGCGGCTCTACGAGACGGCGCGGCAGAAGCTGGTGGCCCTTGCGGCCGAGGCCGGGATCGAGCTGCGCCAGACCTATGCGCGCCTGGCCCCGAGCCTGGCGGTAAAGATCGGGCGACAACCTACGGACAAGATTGTTGTCGCCCATCATCAACTGGCCTGCCAAGGCGCTGAGGCCGAAGGGTAAGACGATCCGCAAGGTGCTCGAGCAGCGACGGAGGGCCGGATCGAGCCGACCATGTTTCGGGTCACGCTACCAGGCTGGCTGCGAGAGCGCTTCGCCGAGCAAAAAGGGTGATGGGCTCGGACAGAAAACGGGAGGGCGCTGGTTGTATCGCTCCTGATGGCCGAGCCGTCCCCGAATGGCTGCCGCCTGTGCTGGCTTCGGACTGGTGGTTGCCTTGCCGGTCGTATGTGGGGATTTCGATGAAGTGATGTGGCGGTCTCACATCCTTGCCGGCTCGCGCGCTAGGGCGCCGATCCAACCGGGCCGCCATATATGCATGCTCTTGGGCCGCTACACGTTCGGCCCCAGTCACCACCGTTTCTAGCCGGTGCGTGACGGAGTATTTCCGGAAAACGCCTGCATCGTGGGGTGCTGGGCCGGCCGTTGGTGAACCGCGTGTGCCTGCAGCCGGGGGCAGGCTCGTATCCTGCGGCTGACACGGGTCGCTGAGAGTTATCGCTTGGCATTCTCCCGACAGTGCGCGTTCCCCCGTTTTCTGTGCCAACCGCTCTCTCCCGGTTACTCCATACAAAAGAAACACGGATCCAGAACGAGGAAACAGATTTCCCGAACCCTGCTGGCTCTGCAAATCTGTTTCCTCGTTCTGGTCCTGTCGCCCTTGGCTTATCGAGCAGAGCGTTCCTCTCGGTATCGACCCGCTGTAGATCCGTCTTGGTGCGCGAGGTTCGGCATTCTCCTTGTCTCGGTGATGCCCGCCGCCTGACCGAGCCGAGAGGCGCAGAAGTTCAGCGGGCTTGTCATGGCACGGGGACTGGAGCTCGGGAGGCATGGGATGCTTTGAGCAGGCTTGGAAGAGCCGAACCGAACTTGCCGCGCTATCATCCGCAACGGCTTAGCGGGCATCCCATGCCGCCCAAGACATGCGGCTACCTTGGTGCAGAATGAAGGGCGATCCCCTCTCCTCGAACGCGAATCACTAAGAGGGTTGAGGACACGGGCGGCAGCGAAAAGGGGAGTTCCACCTCTTCCACGGGAGAAATATAGGAGACTAGAGCCTATGACGTTGCGTCAGTCGGCAAAAAAGTGCCGAATCGCTCGCGAGGCTCGGTTTGGCTGAGGATACTTGGTTCAAGAATGAACGCGCCGCGGGCGCCGTTCGCAATAACCCCATGATATCCATGCATATATAGCGAACATCATAGTGCAATCCCATGCATTGTCAACATTAGATTTTGTTTTTCGGACTGCATTTTTGGCTGACAAAGACACCCAAGAACAAGTTCCGCGGACACAACCGCCGCGCTCGTAGCGCTTCTTTTTCAGTACTTGATCCATTAAACCAATTCCCAAGCATGGTCACCGAACCATGCACTAGAGAGGGACTATACATGAGGACAGTGACGATTTCGGAGCCGCATCGGCCCCCGATCTCCAGGACGATGCGGCCAACCTCGACGAAGAGCTGGCCGCAATGCGGAGGAGGGCCGGCCGTGCGCTGCATGTTCCCAGAGGGTGTGACCTCGTGCAGCTCACCAATGACATCGAGCTCGGATTTCTGATGCAGGGTATCAGGCAGGAGAACCTGATCGATACCATCGTCGGGCATATTCCGGACGGACCAGATTCTGACGCCATGGGATCCAGCGACGCCGTAGCCACGGCCATGGTTCTCATGCGTCGCGCCCCGGAGGGCTGGCGGCTTGCCTTCGTCGATCAGGTCGATCGGCCGGCAAACGGCATGAGCAGCTTCACAGCCTGGCTGTCTCCTGCAGCGGCGGCGGAAGCTGACACCTTGCAGAAGGGAGCAGCGCAAATGTCTCTCTAGGCCCGTTCCGGCGACCTTTCCGTCGCCTGCATTTCCCGACCTGACTGAGGGCAAAGCCTGCGCGCGTACAGCGTGACGGGACGGATGACGCACGGACATGCGCATCCTCCCGATCACGAAGCACGGGTTTAACCGCAGTCATTCATTTCGAACTCGCGCAATCCCGCGCGGGACGCCGCCCGGCTGCACGGTCGGCGCACAGACAAGGACGACATCATGAGTAAGATCACGCCCGACGCGTTCGCCCACTCGCAACCTGTCTCGGAGATCGAAAACGATCTCGCGAGGCAGGTGCCCTCGGTGACGCTGTTCACCGCCGATGGCCAGTCCCTGACTAAGCGCTGTTCTATCGAAAATGGCGCTCTGCGCAAGGCATCATTGTCAACATTCAGCAGGGGCACCGCAGAAACTCGATCCGTGGCGACAGCAAGCGTCGTCATCCGATCGGTTGCAAGGGCGCGGCTCCTGACACCGATCTATCGCTTTTGAGAGGGTTAGGCGGACACCGTCGCTCCCAGCGATCCCCCGGCAGTAGGGGAGGGCGCAGCTCGGTTTCTCCACGCACTACGTAAACCCGCAGGAAACCGGCGGCCCGCACAATTCGATGCAAATCGTTCGGACGGCCGCCCCGTGGGGCGGCTCGCTTCCCCCAACAAAGAAAACCAATGAGGCACAGATGAAGACCCTGACGATCACCAGCCGCGACCCCCAGCTCACTTCCACCGAAATCCGGGCGGCGCTCAAGCGGCATCTGCATGAGGTGAACGGCCGGGCCCGTGTCCACACGCTCGATGCGGACGACATTCTCGCACTGGCGAAGCGGGTCGAGCGCACCCTGGTCACGGCCGGCGTCACGCAGCGACACCGCGCCGGAACGCGCGTGTCCTTTCTGCCCGGCGGGCCAGGGAGCGCTTACGCTCAAAAGGGATACTACGTCGTGACGACCGTCGTCACCCTGCGCCGGACACGAGATGGCTGGCGACTGGCTTCGGCAGAGAAGGCCGAGATTCCGGCGGCCCGCGTCGAACGACTGGATATCGAAATCACCGAGCGCGCCGAAGCGGACATCCTGCGTCGCAGTTTCGACGGGCTGAGCGTCCGGCGCGCGGCGTGATCGTCCCGGCACACAGGAGCGGGGGCCTATTTCGGCCCTCGCATCATCACGCCCTTTTTCAACGCCAATTCATCCTCTCCCTCATTTTTAGGACACCATTCATGTACAGCATAGACGCCTTCGCGGGCACAGGCGCCTTGACCCTTGGGCTCAAACAGGCCGGTGTCATCGCCGCGGCACTCATCGAACGAGATAGGCATTGCTGCGAGGCGCTCCGGCGCAACGCGCGCCTCCTCGGTCTCGAAGGCACGACGGCGATCCTCGAGCGCGACATCCGGGAGGTCGATTTTCGGCCCTACCGGGGTATCGACATCGTCGCCGGTGGCCCCCCGTGCCAGCCCTTTTCAAGCGGAGGCCAAGGTAGGGGCCAGCAGGATCCGCGCGACATGTTTCCGGAAGCGATCCGGGCGGTTCGTGAATGCCGCCCGAAAGCCTTCCTGTTCGAGAATGTCCCAGGTGTGTTGGCACCGCGCCACCGCGACTACCTCGACCACATCATCATGCAGCTGCAGCTTCCGACCGTCACCGCCCATTCCGGCGAAAGCTGGCAGTCGCATGCCGAACGCCTCAAGGCGTGCCTGGATTACGGCATCGCGGTACCGCTGCAATACGAGGTGCACGTGCTGCCGCTCAACGCCGCGGATTTCGGCGTGGCGCAGTCCCGCAAACGTGTGTTCATCCTGGGCTTCCGCTCGGATCTCGCAGCAAGCTGGGCCGCCCCGGTGCCCACGCATGAACGACCTCCAAGGCGGGTCAAGGGAGTGTGTGCCACTCCGGGGGTGCAGGTGACGATGGGCAATACGCGCAAAACCGGCGGCTTGCGGCCCTGGCGCAGCATCAGGGATGTCGTACATGATTTGCCGGCATTCGGCACGTCGGAGGCCGAGGCCCTTGAGCATCGGTTCCGATCAGGCGCCCGTCCGTATCCGGGGCATACCGGGAGTCCTTACGATGGCCCGTCGAAGACCCTGAAGGCCGGGGTGCACGGAGTGCCCGGTGGCGAAAACATGATCGCCTTCGGTAGCGAGCAGTATCGCTACATGAGCATCCGCGAAGCGGCCCGGGTGCAGAGCTTTCCCGACGTCTACCGCTTCGACTTGGCCTGGAGCCGGGCGCTGCGTCTGCTCGGCAATGCCGTGCCGGTGACGCTCGCTACCGTGGTGGCACATTCCGTGGCCGAGGTGCTGCGGTCCGCCGATGCCCGCCGCCAGGACGAGGCCGCCTGAACATCAGCCCGACAGCGGCCCGAGATGCTTATCGGTCTCGGGCCAGTTCGGAGCTGCGTGGCACCGAGCACGACCATCCTCCGCCATTTCACCCCATTTTCTGACGGCCCGAGAAGCACTCTGTGCCGTCTCGCCCGGCCGTCGATCTCGAGAGCAATGTCATGTCCATTCCCGATTCCGATCCCGCCCACCTGTCCCGAGCCAGCCAGAACTCGGTGCCTCAGGCAGCCGAGATGCCGGCCTGCGAGGCACAGGTCACACGCTTCACTTGCCCTGTGGCTCCTCTGGCGAAACAGTTCGAGCTGCGTGATGGTCAGGTCCACAAGACCTCGCATGCAAGACTGTCGCGCGGCCGTGCCGAAACTGTTGCCGCACCAACCGCTGGCGCCCTGAACCAGCTCCTGGAGGGACTGACGCCCCGACAGGCCATCTCGACCGGTCTTCTCCGACAAGGCGACACTGCACAGATCGGGCCCCAGGCGAAACTGCGACCCGGCGAGATCAGCCGGTCACTGGCCCATTTCCATTTCCCGGAACGGCGGGCGGGATGGCTGCTCGTGGATTACGACAGCAAGTCAATGCCCCCGGATGTCGAGGACCGCATCAACAGGCTTGGCGGACCGATCGAAGCATTGTTCCACCTCTGGCCGCAGGCGCGCCAAGCGGCCTATGTCATCCGCCCGTCGTCGTCTGACGGTGTTGGTCGTTCGGGCGCGGAGGGTTCGCGCAGTAGCGGGTTCCACGTCTACATTCTCATTCCCGATCTCGCGCTGTCCCGCCAGATTCTGACAGACCTGCAGTGCCGTGCCTGGACCGAGGGGCTGGCATGGTGCGCGCTCAGCGCCAGCGGTAGTGTTCTCATCCGGTCGATCACCGACGTCGCAGTCGCGTCACCGGAACGGCTGATCTTCGAAGCGGCCCCCATCGTCCTGCCGCCGCTGGTCCGCCGACCCACGCCGACCGTCGTTCACGAGGGCATTGCTGTCGCGCCGCCCCTCATCACCGACGACGAGCGGCGCGAGGCTGCCAGAAGGCAAAACGAGGCGCACAAGCTGATCAAGCCGAATGCCAAGAAGGCCGAAAAGGTCTGGACCGAGCGTCAGGTTGAGCAGGAGGTGGAGCGGCGGGGCATAACGCGTGAGGCCGCTCGGAAGGCGGTGGGGCAGCGGCTGCGAAGACGCCTCCTCGACGACGACATGCTGCTGGATCTCGCGGATGATCGACAAGTCACCGCTGCGATGTTGCTCGACGATCCCCAGCGGTACGACCGGCAGCCGATTCCGGATCCGATCGAGGGCAGGAGCTATGGCCTCGACAAGGCGACGCTGTTCCTCACACCCCGACCGGATCATCCGGACGACGAGCCCTGCATTGTCTCGCATGCGCACGGCAATCGCACGGTGTATCGGTTTGCGCGCTATGCCTTGGCACCGGTGTCGCCTCGCCATCCCATGCCGGCCACGGGCAAGGACCGTGCCCCCGCACTCGCCTCCATCCGTGAGATGATCCTGCAGTGGGGCCGGGACAGCGATCGCTGGGTCCGGCTGATGCGGGAGCGCGCGGCGGAAGACGGGGGAGGGGCCTTCAATGCGGATGGTCCTGTATCAGGTGCGCAGGCTGAAGCTGCGCCGAAATGTCTGGAGTCGGGCTCTCTGGGGACCGGCAAGACGGCGGCGGGGGTCGGCCGCTCCGGAACCCCCGGGCTGCTGCATGAGGGCCACGGCTACCTGACCGTCATGTATTCGATCGATCACGAAAAGAGCGCCGAAGCCTATGCCGACTTCGAAGCCAATCGCCCGGCCGGTCTCGTTCCGCACGCGCTTCAGCTGCGGGGTCGCAGCGCGCCACGCCCGGAGGGAGATGGACAGATGTGCCAACTTGCGCCCCAGGCCGAGGCTGCCGCGCGGCAGGGGCTCGATGTGCGAGAAGTGATGTGCCGGCAATGTCCCTTCGCCGCGAACTGCGCCTATCTCGAACAGCTGCGGGACATCCCGGCTGCGAAGGCGGACACAAAGGGGCTCGTGATCTTCGCCGTTCATGATCATGCCTTCACTGGGCTGCCGGGAGGATTGCGTCCGGACCGTGCGATCTTCGACGAGCGCCCGCGGGACTTCGCCAAGCGCGAGCACGCGGTGGCGCTGGACGAATGGGACCGGGATCTGGCGTTCGCCGTAACCTGGCCTGGCGTGTCGCGAGACGAGGCCGCGCGTCATCTGCACCTGCTACGCACGCGCATCGATCCGCTAAGGCAAGCCGTCAGAGAGGCCGTGATCGCGCATCCGGCAAACGGTCTTGAGCATATCGCGCGCATCGCCCGCCACGTCGACCCGCACGCCACCTCGCCTGCGACCGTCTTGCGGCAGGCCGCCGAGACGTTGCGAGACATGCGGGATCGGAGGCCGGGCCCGAACATCGCGGCCGTGGTTGCCACGGATGCTGCCGCCACGCTGGATGCCGGGGCGGTCGCGGCCAGCTTCGATAAGATATTGAAAGGCGATGCCAGCCGCATTCTCACACCGTTCATCGGCATCTTTGACGCCTTCGCGGCAGAGCTGGCGCAAGCCCACGGTCCCGCCCTCCGAGCGGTGCACCGACTTCGGCTGTCCGGGATCGATTGCATTGTCGCGGAAACCCTGGCGCGGTTGGCCGTGCCCGAGGATGCTCCGCTGCTGCATCTCGACGGCACGGCCGACATCGAGCTGGCCCGGGCGTGGTTCGGCAAGGATCTCCAGCAGCACCACATATCGGTCGAACGGCTCGGCGAGGCGATCTTCGTCAGCGGACATCAGTTCAGCACACTCTGCCTGACGGGCTACAATCCGGTGACGAAGCGGCCATGGTATCCGGAAGATGCCGAGAAGCTGCGAGATCGCTTGCGTCAGGTGTTCGCCCGCCATCCCGGCAGCTTCATCGCCATGTCGAAGCCGGCGCTGATGGCATTCGGCCAGCTGCCAGGTCACCGGAAGGCGCATTTCGGCGCCCTGCGCGGTCGCAATCTCGCGGAGGATTGCACGACCGGCTTGGTGATCGGGCGCAACTTGCCACCCGTCCAAGGCTTGGAACGCCTCGCACGTGCGTTCGCGGTGGCGCTTGACCGTCCCTTTACGCCTCTCGCGCCGGCCCCGGGCGAGGCAACTGCTCGATATCGGCGCCGCCGGGACGGCCTCCGGATGCGGGATGGATCGGGACATGCAGTGGCGCTTGATTATCACCCGGACCCCACAGCCGAAGCGCTGCTACGCCAAATCCGGGACGCCGAAACGACGCAAGCCGTCGACCGGGTGCGGGCACAGTACCAGCCGAAGCTGATCATCGTTGCCGGTGCGTCCATGCCAGATGTCACGTTCGACCGGGTAGAGGAATGGTCCGACTTCGCCGACGGGGGAAGCGCATTGGCCCGGACGCTGGATCGTGGGGTTCTACCGCTCTCGGCGACGGAACTGGTGCGGGTCCACGGGGATTTGTGGCGCAACACGAAGGCAGTGCAGCGCGACAAGCGATACCAGGTGTTTCGCCAAACCGTTCTGACAGGACAGCCGATCTATATGAGCAACTATGTACGACATGGCCGGTCAGAACATCCTGCCTGTGTGGTGCGGTACACCCGGCCAGCCGCTGGCACAGGCCGAGGGCAGCGCGCCCGTAGCTTCGAGGCGCTGGTGCTAGCCCGTCGGGAGGAGGTGGCAGAACTGATCGACGCCAGACTCGGGCCCGTGACGTGGTGGCAGGTCGAGCCGCTCCAGCCGCAGACTGACGAGCGCCCGGCGAACACGGATCGCGCCCCGAAACGGCGGGCCGCCTGAATGCCGGGCAAGGCGGGACCGAGCGCCGTGCGCTCGAGGTAGCCCGAGCAGGGCGCCCGTCCCGTCCTGCCCGGTCGCTGCTGGCCGCAATATCGCCCGGCCCAAGAGCGATCCGAGACCGGCTTGGGATCATTCGTGGCGCTGCATCACCAGGGGCGCAGGTCTGCCTGCGCGTCCGGATCGGGGCAAATCTTTCTCTCACGCATCGAGCATTTGCCGATCAGGTTCGGGCGAAGTCGCGTCGAAACGGCTGGTCAGCACGAGGGCATCGGTGCCAAATGAAACGCGTGAGTGGGTCATGTTGTGGGGCAGGTCCAGAGCGAGCGGGAGCCGGCGCGAGTGGGTCCGGGTCGGCACGCTGCTGCCACTGGTGCCGGCAGAACCTGGGTCGGGCCTATCCCCAGCTTTGCCCGCACCAGGCAGCGGCTTCGCGGGGCAAGGTCATGCATGAGCCGTGCCGCGACGTTCAGGTGGGACATATCGCAAATAGAGAGACACTATACGCCGAATGTCCCGCCAGAAGCGCTGCACCTCAGCAGGCGCGCTGCACCCGCCCGCCGATGGCCCGAGACACCGCGAGGGTGCGTGACCTTTCGGGGCCCCGGTCCTTGTAACGGCCCGAGGCGGTGGTCGCTTCGGCCGATGATCGCCTCAGCGGCGTAAGCGCTGCAGCTTGGTCTCTTCCTGACGGCCGACGCCGAGGAGGGAGCCGTGGAGGCCAACCCGACGACACCCGGCAGGCCCGCCTTAACAAGTGCAAGTCGCCGACCGGCCAGGCGCCCATGGCTTGGCGGGCGTTCTCCGCTTCTGGGTCCGGAAACGACCGCAGGATATCGGCGGGGTAGCGCCCCTGGTCGGGCGCCGAGACAGAACCAACCGCAGTGCGATCTCGGCCGCCAACGCGCCCGACGACCCCGGAGGGGCCGGTGCGGTCTTTCTGACCAGCGCACGCAACCACCGACATCAGCAGTTCGACCGTAAATCCTCTCCCTGTCGCATTGCGGCGACGAATGCCGGGAGCTAGCCGCCCGCACCTCTACGGCCGGATCCCGGCTCGCTCTTTGTTTCAGCCCGGCATTGCGTTCGCCTTGCCGAGATGACCGAGCCAATTCCCTCCCCCGTACAGGAACAGCTTGACGTCGCGGAGAATGACCCGCGCAAACCATGTTGCCCCGGTCCGGCCTTTCTTGCGCGGCCAGACTCCCTATTTGGCGGATAGTCTTCGCTTGTTGTGCGAATCCGGCTTTGCCGCATGGCATCAAGTGAAAGCAGCAATTACAGCATCCAGCTGAAAGGGTGACGATGAGCGATTACGAACTGGACGCGATGGATTTGAGTGAACTCAAGAGGCTGCGAAAGGCGGTGCACCGGGCAATCCAAGACTACCAGGAGCGCAAGAGGGCTCAAGCGCGGAGCGCCGCCGAAGCGGCCGCGCGTGAATTCGGATACACTCTGGAAGAGCTGATAGCAGCCAAGGGGAGCAAGAAGGGCCGGTCCGCGTCACCCGCGAAGTATCGCAATCCGGACGATCCCGCTCAGACCTGGTCGGGCCGAGGCCGCCAGCCGCAATGGATGAAGGATGCGATCGAAAGCGGCGCCGACAGAGATGACTTCCTGATCGAACGCTTCGAAGGCGGCCATGCCGCCGGCTGACGGGCAGGAGCGTCACGAAATCTGCCAGCCCGTCTTCCCTCGGCTCTGCTGACAGATGGAAAGGACGACCGAAGATATCATTCGGTCGTCCTGGTTCTCTCTTCGGCATGGTCGTTGAGAAGAGAAGTCTCACCCCGGCTGAGCCATGGGGCGCGGCATCTCTTCCAGAGCAACGCCCCTCAGGCGCCCGCGGGATGCCTGCGCGTCATCATCTGCCGGGTGCGCTCCTGCAGCCCATCGGACGAGATGGCAGCGGCCAGCGAGGTCGGTGCCGATGGCGGCCGCTTTGCGTTCGCGGGCGTGGTCGACGAGACGAGCTTCGGCTTTGCCGCCTGGAGCGGCCGGTAATCAAATTCCCGGCTCCACGCCGGCAATCTCGCATGGACCACAGTGCCGTCGAAATGCCGGCGCAAGGCACTCGGCGACGCCAGCAGGAACGCATCCCTCTCAGGGGGACGAAGCCCCTCAAGATAGGCAAGGATCTGTTCATCCTTCAGTCGCTCGGCGATCTCCTGGCGCTGATGCGGCGTGGCCGCTTGGAGATATGCTTTCATGGCCGGCACCAAGCGCGTCGGATCCGGCCTGGCCTCTGAGGCCTTGGGTGCAGGCGTGCTCATCTCGAACTCGCGCGCGCGGTGGGCCGCCTCCGCCGCTGCATCATGAGTGTCCCCGCGGGCGGACCCCAAGCCCAAGGCGCGGCCGAGTTTCTGCGTGGCAATCAGCGGCAGACCGAGAAGCTTGAGGATGAGGTTCAAGATCTGTCGTGCCATCTCCTTCAATGCCTCCCAAGCGGTCTGGCTCAACGTCTCAGGCTCGGAAGCGCCGGCGCGCTTCCGGCGACGGGTGGGGGATGTCGTCATGTGTCTCTCCTTTCGCTGTGTACACGCCGGAGAGATCCGAGAGGCGGACGCATAGCACAAACTCGGGGTGCTTCGTCGCGCTGCGCTATGGGGACCAGATGGCACCGGATCTGGTGGCATCCCTTTCAGCTGTCAGATGCGCGACGATGGCTTCAAGATCCGCAATCTCGGTCAGGAGATCGGCCTGTGCGTCCTCGAGCACATCACGCTCGGCCTCGGCCGCCAATGCGCGGGCTTTCCAGCGGGACAGGTACTCTCCGGCGACGTTGGCCACTCGATAACCCTCGGGATCGAGCTCCACGCGGGTGCGCGGGGTGGTCGCCTGCGACAGAAGAATTGCGGTATTGAGAAGGCCCAGCATGGAAATCCCTTTCCTGATCCGTGCCTCAATGAAACCGAATTGCCGCCCCGAGATCAATGGGTGAATTCCCAGGATGACGAATTACGGGTAGGGCCGTGGTACATGTACCGAAGAACGGAATTGATATTATCGAGCCAACTGGCATCATTCGATGATGGGATTCTGCTGGAGTGGGTATTGCAAGGAGAATGTCCTGGAAATATCCATCTCCTTCTTTCACGGATAAACACCATGGTTTTTCGACTTGACCCTGCGCGGAAGGGCTTCTACCGTCCCACCATGATCGCTCGCATCCTCATATCCCGTCTTTGATTGCATCCCTCATGCCGATGGCATGGGGAGGTTTTCTCATGACGGGAGACAAAAGAGATGACTGACGATCCCTCTCGGGACAATGACGCTATCGATCTGTTCGCGGATATCGGCGACATTTCGGAGCTGTGTCCGGAAACAAACGACTTCAGCCTATCGCGCCTTGCTTCGATCCTGATTTCCGAATGCATCCCGGAGGCCCGGGCCGAGGCCGAACAAAACGCCCATCGCGCAATCTGCCGCTGGTGGGAACGCCAAGGGGAAGCAGCGCGCGCAGCTGCCGCGCAGGCTTGCAACCTTCGCTATCGACCCGAAGCGGACCCGGGAGCAGGCAAGCGGGCCCGCGACGATCTGTCGGATCTGCAGGAGGAGCTCTTCGAGATCCAATTGCAAGATGTGGCGCTGCAGCTTGCGCAGGACGAGATTCCGCATGAGGTCGAGCGGCAGGTCCGGGCGCGGCTGGCAGAGGAACGGGCGCGCCAACAGCCGCCGGTTTCCACCGAGCCGATCCCGCCGGCGTTCGATCTGACCGGTGAGGCGACCGCGCTGAACGAAGCCGAGATCGAGGGTTTGGGGCGGTACCTGCTCGATCCTGCGGCGCTGAAGAACCTGCCCGAGGGCGGCAAACAGCTTGAGCGGAATGCCGGTCTGCATGCAGCCTGCACCAAGCTGCTGCCGTACCGGGAAAACCGGGATCGCGACCGCTTCGCCCGGATCCGGCACCAGCTTGGCGAGAAATACCCCCACGCCACCTCCGTCATCGACGGGTTGTTGCGCCCGCTGCAGCGCAATTTCGACAGTGGGGAGGCGCGCCTGAAGCTGCGGCCGACGATCCTCGCCGGGGCGCCGGGCACTGGCAAGACCGCGCTCCTGCGCGATTTGGCGGCCGCCCTCGATCTCCCGATCAAGGCGCCGTCGGTGGCAGGTCAGACCGACAGCAATCTGTTCGGCGTGTCAGCTGGGTGGTCGTCATCGATGCCGTCCATCATGACAACGGTGATCGCAGCGGCGCAGGTGCTTAATCCGCTGATCGTTCTCGACGAGATCGACAAGGCTCAGACATCGGCCAACGGCTCAATCCAGGAGAGCCTTCTGCCGCTGCTCGAACCGCTCGAGGCGGCACGCTACCACGAGCGCTACCTCGCCTCGGCGGTCGATGCCTCGCATATCAACTGGATCTTCACTGCCAACTCTCTGGAGCGGATCACGGCGCCGCTGCTGTCGCGCTGCGACGTGTACGAGATGCCGCAGCCAGACGTCGCTCACGTCCGGCCGCTGGCGCAATCGATTCTGCGCGCTCACGCCGACAGTCTCGGCCTGGAACCGGGGTTCTTCCACCTCACCCAAGGAGACCTGGAGTTCCTCGAGGAGACCTTCTCGCGGCACCGCAGCATCCGTGTGCTCGCGGAACTCGTGCGGCAGCTCATCAACGACAACGGCCGGGGGATGGCGCATGCGTAAGCTGACATACGAAGAGGACCTCGCGCCGCTGGAGGCGCGCTACGAGACGCTGTTCACCACGGCACTCGACGACGGCACGCCATGGTCGCGCTTTTGGGGGTTCGAGATTGGCCCCGGCTGGGCAGCGCTCGTCAGCGACATGCTGGCCGAGATCGAAGCGCAGAACATCGAGGTCACGATCTGCAACATCCGCGAAAAATGGGGTCGCCTGGAGGTCCTCTACTGGTGCCAAGACGACCGGATCGAGCCGATCATCGAGCGGGCCGAGGCTCGGGCCGCAGATACCTGCAAGCTGTGTGGCAATACCCCGCGCTTTGACCACCCGGTCGATTGGGAATTGTGCTTCTGCAAGCCGTGTTGGGATGTGTGGCCAACGCGCTCGAAGGTCCCGTTTCCAGGCCCCGAATAAGCAGGAGGGGGCAGGGAAAAGAAGTTCCCGCCTCCATCACCGGATCTCCAGGAGACGTCCTCCGCTTTGGAATTTCTCTAATCATTCCTCTCTAGGATC
This sequence comes from uncultured Limimaricola sp., assembly GCF_964022235.1. Taxonomy (NCBI): domain Bacteria; kingdom Pseudomonadati; phylum Pseudomonadota; class Alphaproteobacteria; order Rhodobacterales; family Paracoccaceae; genus Limimaricola; species uncultured Limimaricola sp. Next base: position 122,891 of record NZ_CAXHZL010000012.1, read on the forward strand.
GATGGGGTGAACCAAGGAGGACGTCACATGAAGACATTGCACATGCACGAGTTCGAGCGGCATCTTGAGAAAGCTCACCTGAAGACGCAGTACATCTATACGCCGAACAGGGATCGCGTTCCTCCGGAGATGGCAAGCGGCTGGATCACCAACGAACTCATTACACGGGGCGCTTCATTTCAGACTGTCGCCATGTTCTGCCATCCCAAGGGGATGCCTTCACTCGCCGATGTCCGGCCATTCTCTACCGGAAAGAGATGCCTGGATCATATAGGGTTTCATCTTCTCGATGACTCCGGGTCCGATGCGGATATCGACGAGGTCTGCGCGCGGGTCGCTGAACTCAGGCCTGATCTGATGGAATTTGATGCCTCCGTACTCGGAGCCGAGGATGTCGAGACATGGGTCAGGATCGACAAAAATGACTACCGAACATATTGCCTTCAGGCGCGGGGCCGCCCTGACCTTGTTTTTGACGGCGTCATCCTGGAATGGGATTACATCGAAGATGACGAGACGGAGCAGCCGATCTGGACGGAGCGGACGAAATACAGGTCTGCCCATGGCGATTATATCGCCCTGAAGGAGAAAACGGCACTCCAAGACGGAAGACCCATCTCATCCAATCGCATGCTCCGGATATTTCTCACTGAAGAAGAGGCAGACGATTTCCTCTACGAGGAGGATATCGAGGACGTCGTTCGGGACGTAGGCCTCCTGATCGAAGGCGGAAATATATCAACGCCTGTGGCGCGATAGGGGAATGAATTCCTGCCCTCTCCTCAACAAAGATGAGATCCTTTGATATGCGTCTGGAGACCGAGAGACGGAACCGAGTTCTGGGCCGTAAGAAAGGATCGATACAGGGCCGCCTGACTTGGAAAAGGATTTTCCCTGAACCTTTCTGAAATGTCTTTTGAATACCTTGCCGGAAACCGAGGAAATCGCGGGGCAGGAGATAATGCTATCACCATCCAACACCAACATCGTGCAGCAGAGCTTTCTCAAGGAGCTTCATCTGCACATAGCCGGCGAGGCATGGATGTGCACGGCCGGTCATTGGATCATCGATGACCGGTTGCGCCTGGAAGCGCTTTTGCATTGCGGCCGAAAGCTCGAACAGGGCGGAGACAGGCGTCTGGGGGAAGGGGCGGCGGAATGCTCGCGTAAGGCGCTGCAGGCGCTCGGCCGGGACCTTTTCGCCAAGGTCAAACCGATGATCCGGTTCGATCGCTCGGCCTTCCTGATCCAATACGCAGCTTGTGAAAGGGTTCTCCGTCAGGCCATTGAGCGAGGGGTGCCGGTCATGCGGGACCAGCTGAATATCGACAGCGCATCCTGGATCGAGTTCATGGGGTCCGGCGCGGATGATGGACTTCATGAAGTCGGGCGAACGGCTTGAGATGCAAGCCCGGGGAAAACGGAGGCGCCCGCCGCGGCAAAAACGAGCAGGTGCGCTCGATTACAGGACCTGGTCTGATCGTGCTCCGGCATTCCGCGAGCGGATGCTGCAGTCTTGGCCGGATTGCCGCCGTAAATCGCCATTCCGATGGTATACATATACATCTTCTTCACGCCGAGGATTGTCAACATTTCGGGCCCATGTTTTTTCGGGTCACGCAGACCCGAGGCGAGCGATATGACGCTTCTAGAGATTTTGTCATTGCGCTGCGGTCGCGCTAGAAATAAAAGGGCATGCAGCAATAGCACCGCCGGTTGCCCTGCAATGAGGTGACTGCAACGCAACAAAAATAACATCGGAAAAGGGGAAGCTGCGCCCTTCCGGGATGAATATGAGGAAGCAGGATGTTCTACATCATCGAGAGTGAATACGTTGGGCCAAATCCGGAAGAGATGGTGGATGAGGATCAGATCTTCATCACGACGGCGCCGGCCTTGGTGAACACCAATCACGAACCCTGCATTTCTGGATGGTGTGGGACGACCAACGACATCTCAACCATTGCGCGCGGCGAATACGGCACCCGGGAAGAGGCCGAGAACGCCATGTCGGCCATCTTCGGCGCAGTTCGGCCGTCCGACATTGACCGGCAGCCCTGCTTTGCAATCGACTCTGACGGAGATGCTGCCGATCATATCGTCGCAGTGTATCGCCCAGGCCCCTGTCGGCCGCTGTCGCGGTCTGCAACGGAAGATTGGGTGTCGACCGCTCTCGACCAGATCCAAGCTGACACCACGGATGAGCGGCTCGAGGAACTCGAGGAAGAACTGGAAGCGGAAGCGAACGATCAGGGCATGACGCTGTATCGTGAGAGCCTCGGATCGCTTTTCGAGGCCAAAAGGGACGAGCGCCGAGAGGCACTCGAAGACGCCGAATAGCTGTCGGCATCCTTTTCGTGGCAGCGACGGTCAGGTCGGAAGGTACAGCCGCGTTACCAGCGGGCCTGACCGCATCCGCTGGCGGTTACACGGCCGCGTTGCCCATGCGGACGCCGGTATACGCGCTGAACGGATTTGGGTCGAACATCGCTGCGGGGTCATGCTCGGCAATCCCGTCGCGGACTTGCTCGATGATCGATGGGAGCGGCATCCCGGTCCAGGCCGAACATCGGCGCGGCCTCGCTTGCCTGTGCCACCCTTGCTGGGAGAATGTGCTTGCGCCGAGCCCTCGCAGATGAGGTTTCGTGATGGAGGCGCAATCGACGTCCCGAAACTGCGGCAGGGGCAAGTTCCGCTTTAGAACCATCCAGAGAAGTCCGAGAGATGGATCGGGGGATGGTCTTGCCGATCAGGCAGCAGGACGGCTCCGGGCGACGTCAGCCTCTGAGGCGACCGCCGCGTAGTGCTGCCTGATCCCTTCGAAAAGACATTCCACGAGGGAGCCCGCCGTTTCGGGGTTGAGGCCGAAGCGCGGTGCCGTGTCGAGCGCCGATGCCATACGCGCACGCCAATCCGGCTCGCAGGTTGCCCTTGCGTGGCTGACAACCTTGGGGATCGGAGCCTGCAGGCCGCAGCCAAAGGCGGGCGCCAAGTCGACGCTCTGCCCGTTCCAGAACAGGACCTGATAGCAAGCGTGTCCAATCTCATTGCCCAGGAGGAGGTTGAAGGCCACCCGACGGAACAACTCCCGGCGTGTCGCATCCGGATCATGCGCCAGGCCAAGGGCCACGCCGATGAAATCCTCGTGGCGCGCAGCGCGCACCGGGGCTTCTCCAAGCCCGAGGAGCGTCAGTCCGCTCACCATGGCCCGTCGGGCACCGCTCCTCTCGCGATCAAAGCGCCCGATCAGCAGCACCTGACGCTCCCCAAGGCGGCGCAGCGCAACATGGGGAACGTCGAGATGGCACAGCCGTGCGAGCCGAAGCCCGATGTATTCTTCCCGAAGCGCATCATACGGCTCGTGGCTCTTGCCGAACTTCGCGATGCAAGGCCGCCCGTCAAACTCGACGAGCGCCTTGGGTCCTGCTCCACCGATCGCCACAGCATGGACGAGCGATGCCGCCAGCTCTGCCGGCAGGGACTGTCCTCGTTCGACGCGGTCTACGGCCTCGGCCAAGGCTTCCAGCTCTGCCTTGGGCGCGATCCGTGCCTCGAAGCTGGTCGCCGATGCTTGAAAGGACAGGGCCCCGATCCCGTCGGTGCCCGCGAGCAGCCCGTAGGCGATGTCCCCGATTGTGTTTGCACCGACGTCGGCGCCGTGGCGATCGAGCTGCAGGGCACGTGTCACGCGTCGGCCCCAGGCGCCCGGGAGGGCATCGCGCAGCGTTCCTTTGAGCCCGGACCCAGGAAGAGCCCGCATGCCGGGCGCCAGGGGCAGGTCGGGACCCAGCGCGATGGCATTCGGGCGGTCGAGATAATCGGGCAGATAGCCGAAATCATGGCGGCATTCGGTGCCGCCATGCAGCCGGCCGGCCGGTACGGGCCTGATCTCCCCCGGCAGCCAGGTCCAGACGAACGCAGAGGCAGCTTCCGAGAGGGCGTGAATGCGCGAGGTGGTCACGAGCCGGGTTCCGTAAGACAGCGCGCCGATCGCGCCCGCGGTGGTAATAGCGCAACCGCATCCGGATCGCGATGCCCTGGAAAGCCGGCATGGTAAATGAGGAGCCGTTGAAGCAGCGCTGTAGTTGGCATAATATGCCAATCAGCGGCTTGAAGAGGAGAGGCACATGGCTACGCGAAATGTCGTTCTGACAGATCAGCAAGATAAGTATGTGCAGGCTCTCGTGGCTTCGGGCCGGTTCCAGAATGCCAGCGAGGCGCTTCGCGCGGGTCTGCGCCTTCTCGAGGCCGAGGAGCGCCAGAGCCTTGCGCTGCGCACCCGGCTGGGCGCGAGCGTTGAAGAGGCTCTTTCCGGCGCCCGGGCGCCCGGTTCGGGCGAACAGGCCGTTCGACGCGCGTTTGCGAAGGCGCGGCAGCGACACGCCGAAGGATGAAGGCCTGGCGGCTCACGCCACGAGCGGAAGAGAGCCTTGCCGACATCGCTTTGCGGACGCTGGAGATGTTCGGGCCGCGGCAGACCGAGATCTACGAAAACGAACTGCTCGATCGATGCGCGGCCTTGGCGGCTGGCCGCGCCGCCAGCCGCGACTGCTCGGGACTCCTCGGTCAGAACAGCGAAATGGACCTGCGCTATACACGCGCAGGCGAGCATTTCCTCGTGTTCCTCGACATGCCTGACGAGCTCGTCATCGTGGATTTTCTACACGCGCGGAGCGACCTGCCAGCGCGTATAGCGGCAATCCAAGCGCGGTTGTGATGGGTTGTCCTGCATGCTTTTAGGGCGGGACGGGGGCGATCAGCGTGTACGCCTCCGGCGTTGTCTTCGGCGTGGGCTGCCCGGGCACGGATATCGACTCGAGACCCGCCTCCATGGCCCGCAGTCGTTGACGGGACCCTCTTGATGCCTGTCTTCTTCAGAGACCGTAGCGCTCCAGTATCTCCGCGATCTGTCGATCCTGCTTTGCATCCGGCAGGAGGGCAGGCTGGCGGCTCGCCCCGACCGAGGGATCGCGTAGCCACAGGGCACGCTTCACCAGTGCCGGGGGATAGCCAAGCCCATAGAGGTCCTTGCGGAAGGCCGAAAAGCGCTCCTGTGCCGCTTCGGCCGCCGCAGGATCGTCGGCGTTGAACGCCGTCAGGATCTGCGCCAGCGTCTCCGGCATCACGTTGCCCAGTCCCGAAATGCAGCCCGCCGCGCCCTCCGTGAGAGCCCAATGCACGAGGTGGTCAGGGCCAGAATAGACTTCGAACCCCGGGTGCTCGCGCGAAACGGCCAGGTACTCCTCCAGCGTCTGCTGCGCGCCACCGGAGTCCTTGATCCCGGCGATGTTGCCATGACCAGCCAGTTGCCGCGCGGTATCGGGCTCGATGTGGTTCTGGGTGCGGGCCGGGATGTCGTAGAGATAAACCGGCGTCTGCACCGCGTCGGCCACGGTGGAGAAGTGACGCACGAGCCCATCCTGGGTGCATGCGATGAAATAGGGCGTGATCACCGCGATACCGTCAACGCCGATCCGGTCGAACTCCCGGGCCAGCAGCGTGGTCTCGTAGGTGGCGGGCGTACCGGCATTGACGATGACCCGGGCGCGGCCGGCGACCTCGTCGACCACCTCGGCACAGAGCTTGACCTTTTCATCGAAGGTCAGCGCGGTGAAATCACCATTGGTGCCGGCGCACATGATGTTGTTGCCGGCGGCGACCTGCCTGCGAACCTGCGCCCGCGTTGCAGCGTAGTCGATCGTTTCGTCGTCCCGAAAGCAGGTCACGAGCGCGACATAGGCGTGGCGGGTCCTGGTCATGCCGCTTCCTCCGCGCGGGCGGCGCCCGTCATGCGCGCCGCGTAGTCCAGTGCCGAGAGCATGTTGCCGTGGTTCGCCCGCCCGGTGCCGGCAATATCGAAGGCAGTACCGTGGTCGACCGAGCATCGGTCGATCGGCAGGCCGAGCGAGACGTTCACGGCTGTATCGAAAGCCACCAACTTGATCGGGATGTGGCCCTGGTCGTGATACTGCGCCACCACGAGATCGAAGGCGCCCTGATAGGCACGATGGTAGACGGTGTCGGCCGAAATCGGTCCCTGCACATCGATCCCTTCGGCTTGGGCCCGCGCCACGGCAGGGGCAATGGAGATGTCGTCCTCGGTGCCGAACAACCCGTTCTCTCCGCAATGCGGATTAATTCCTGCCACAGCAATCCGCGGCACCTCGATCCCCATGCGACGCAGGTGTCGATGCCCGGTGCGGATGGTCTCAAGCACCCGCTCCATGGTCGCGCGGCCGATCGCATCCTTGAGCGAGACATGGGTGGAGACATGCACGACGCTGAGCCGTTCGGACGCGAGCAGCATCCAGGAAGATTTCGAGCCGGTGAGATGCGCCAGCATGCCGGTATGGCCGTCATAGTGATGACCGGCCGCGTTCAGCGCCTCCTTGTTGATCGGGGCGGTGACGATGCACGCGGCCTCATCGGCCTCGGCCATGCGTACGGCGCGTTCGATGTATCGGAAGGCTGCCTCGCCACAGGCTGGATCGAGCACCCCGAACCGTCCCGGCAGCCCTTCAATCGGGACATGCTCGACGCGGATACCATCCTCGGACGAGCCGGGCTCGACGATCGGCAGGCCGAGGCCGCAGATTTCAGCCGCGCGCTGGAGCGTGTCGCGGTCGCCGATGACGACGGTCGAGCGGCGCAGTGGCTCGGGTCGCTCGGCCAAGGCCTTGACGGTTACCTCTGCGCCGACCCCGGAAGGGTCGCCCATCGTGATCACGATCGGTCGGGTCATCGCCATCTCCATTGGCCAGATGCTGTCGAGCCCGTTCCTAGCGCGACAATTACCAGTTTGCAACATGTCAGGAGCATGGAGCTGTATATCTCGTCCATGTCCAGCTTTTTATAGCACTTGAGCGAGCTATGTAGGTATGTAAATATGTCATGTGAACAAAGAGTAGCTCATGCCGCATTGCCTGATCATTGCAGACGACCTGACTGGAGCCCTCGACTCGGCAGTGGCCTTTGCGCAGACCGGCCGCCGGGTCCTGGTGGCGCGCCGGATATCCGCCCTGCCGGATGTGCTGCGGAGCGCGCCGGACGTCGTGGCCGTGAACACGCAAAGCCGGGAGATCCCGGCCGGAATTGCCGCAGGCCGGGTCGACGAGGTCCTGCGCGCCCTCGAGCCCGCAGATATTCCGGTGGTGCTGAAGAAGGTCGACTCACGGCTCAAAGGCAACGTGGCTGCAGAAACGCGTGCCGCGGCGCGCGCGCTGCCGGGCCGGTCGGTCGTCGCGATCCCGGCCATCCCGGATATGGGGCGGGTCCAGCGGGAGGGTATCCTCAGCGGCGAGGGCATCGCCGAACCGATCGTGATCGCCAATCGGTTCGACCAGCCCATCGAGGTGCCGGACGCCCTGGAGCAGGACGCCCTCAACCGGCTCGTTGCGGCGCGTCGTGATGCCGTCCTGTGGGTCGGCGCGCGCGGCCTCGCGGTCGCGCTGGCCCGGCAGGGTGCGGACCCCTCGGCGGCCGCGCTGCCATTCCTGAACGCGCCACTCGTGATCGCGAGTGGCTCGCGCGATCCGGTGACGTTGTCCCAATTCGCGCAACTACGCGAACTGGGTCCTGTTGTAGAAGCGCCGGATGGCAACCCTGAAGCGGCCCTGCCAGAGGGGCCCCTTGCCATGGTGACGATCAGCGATGGCGGCGGAGGGCTCGATGGCGCGGTCGCTGGGGCCCGTTTTGCAAAGGCCTTGGCGCTTGAGTTGCGACGACGGCGCCCCGCGAGCCTGCTGGTGACGGGGGGTGAGACGGCCAACCAGCTTCTGGACCAGTTGGGTGTCGACACCGTAGAAGTCCTGGCGGAGTTCCGGCCAGGGGTCCCGCTGTGCCGGATCGAGACCCCTTGGGGGTCGGTCCGGCTACTGACGAAATCGGGTGGCTTCGGCGGCCCCGCCTTGTTGCGCGAGATCGCGAACGAGCTGCGCGAGACATGCGACGGAGACGGAAAATGACGGATGTGAACGGGGTGGAGGCGGGCCGGGGCGGCGCGCGCGGGCGCCCCTCGCTGGCCGAGAAAGTGCATGAATCCCTGCACTCGCGTATCATGCGCGGCGATTATGGGCCCAACGAGAAGCTGCCCGCGGAAAAGGAGCTGTCGGTGCAGTTCGGCGTCTCGCGACCCGTGCTGCGGGTGGCTCTTGAGCAACTGCGCGAGGAGGGTTTGATCTATTCGCGGCAAGGCGCAGGCAATTTCGTCCGGGTAAAGCGCGAGCCGGCGCTCGGCTATACGCCGGTCGAGACCATCGCCGACATCCAGCGTTGCTACGAATTCCGGCTGACCATTGAAACCGACGCCGTGGCATTGGCGGCGCAGCGGCGCAATGCCGCCGCGCTCGAGGAGATGGAACGCGCGCTACACCTGCTGTCGGACGCCACCGGCTCTCGGCTTCACCGCGAGGACGCCGATTTCGCGTTCCACCTGGCGATCGCCAAAGCCTCGAACAATCGCTACTACGAGGAAACGCTGAAAGCGCTGCGGGACCACATCCATGTCGGCATGAAGCTGCATGGAGAGTCGCTGATGTCCGACGGCGCCTGGGCGCTGGAGGAGGTGTTCGCCGAGCACAAGGCGATCTGCGATGCGGTGCGTGACCGCGACCCGGAGGCCGCGCGTGAGGCGATGCGGCGGCACGTCACCCATTCGCGCGACCGACTGTTCGGTGGCGGCACGCTCGACCTGTCGCTCTGAGCGCCGCAGGCCGCCCTCAAAGGGCGGCCTCGTAAATCTCCTGCACCTGCGTCACCGACATGTCGCGCGGGTTGTTGTCCATGAGCCGCCGGATTGCGTGGGCCTCTTCAGCCCAACCGGCCAGCGCGTCGCGCTCCGCCCCATGCGCCGACAGGCGCATCTCGACGCCAAGCTGCTGGCAGAACCCGTGCGCAGCGTCGAGCAGCCGGGTAGGGCGGCCGCGGCCCTCCAGGCCGAGCGCTTCGGCCACTTCGGCGGTCTTCTCAGGGCGCACCGGCTGATTGAAGGCCAGCACGTGCGGGAAGATGATCGCATTGGCGAGGCCATGCGGCAGTCCGAGCCGGGTGCCGAGCGGATAGGCCAGCGCATGACCGGCCGCTGTGTTGACCGGGCCGAGGCAGAGACCGCCGTAGTAGGAAGCCAGCATCATCCCGGCGCGGGCTTCGGTGTCATGACCATCGGCCACTGCGCGCGCGAGGTAGCGCCCGACCAGCCCGATGCCAAGCCGTGCATAGCCATCGATCAGGTCATGGGCGCGGATGTTGGTAAAGGCCTCCACGCAATGCGCCATGGCGTCGATGCCGGTGGCGGCAGTCACCGCCGGGGGAACCGAATGCGTCAGCTCGGGGTCGAGCAGCGCGATGTCGGCCAGCAGGTGCGGGCTCTCCACGGCGATCTTGGCCTTGGTCTCCGGATCGGTGATCAGCGCCCGAATGCCCGCCTCGGAACCGGTCCCGGCGGTGGTCGGGACCTGCGCCAACCGGGTATGGCGTCCAGCGACCTTGTTCGGCCCGGCGACCGCGCGCAGTCCCTGCTCGCCGTCCCACAATGCCGCCACCAGCTTGGCCACGTCGAGCACCGAACCGCCGCCCAGCCCGACCACGAGATCGGGGCGATGCGCCCGCGCCACCTCCAGCACCGCCTCGAAGGCCGGCAAATCGGGCTCAGGGGGGACATTGTTGATGACCCGCACCACGCCGGGCAGGCGCAGCCGCTCGACATAGCCGGCAGTGGGGGCGCTGGCGATGACCAGCACCCGATCGGCGTCTGACGCCCAGTCACCGAGCTTGCCGCTTGCGCCGGCACCAATTTCGAGCTGGCGCGGCTGGAAGAGGGTGATCGGCCTGTCCATCCCGTTCATGGCGGAACTCCTTTCGTGATGCCCGGCGCGCAACGCGGCGGATCAGTGACCAAGCGCGCGCAGCGTCGCGGCGTCGAGCCGGACGTGCTTGATCGCGCGGCGATACAGGGTGAAGGCGATGTCGAGCCCGCCATCGGCACGCGGCAGCAACGCCGGGTAGGACAGCTCCTTGTTGCGCCCGTCGAGCGAGTCGTTCGACAGGCAGGTACCGGGGCTGTCTTCCACGACATGGCGCAGCGGAAAGCTGCGGCCGCCGTCCATGGAAAGGCAGAGCGTCAGCGGCGCCCGCTCGACGCCCCAAACCGGGCGGCAACCGTCGCGCGCCTCGGGCCGGTCGTCGCTGCCATCGAGCTCGTCGTAGAGCGAGGCGCGACGCGAATCCGACATCGCCGCCGATACCGGATTGCAAAGCAGTGCAAGCCGGCCGTCGGGCAGTGCCGCTGCGGCGATCGAGCTGTTGTTGTTCGGCAGATCGGTCGGCGCGGGCGCGCTCCAGCTGCGGCCGCCATCGCTGCTTTCGGAGCGATGCACCGCGTCTGCCTGGCGGCGACGATAGAAGGCGGCCAGATGGTTGCCGCCGAGCGGGACCGGCGTCATGTGGACCGAGCCGACGGAATCGGGCACCGGCTCAACATGCCAGCTATCGCCCCCGTCGGTGCTGACCCCGACGGCGGCCGTGTCGTGGGCGCCGGTCCAGCGGATCCCGGGGCGGGCATTGCAAAGGAAGAGCGGCAACAGCCAGGCGCCATCGTCGCGGATCACGGGCGCGGCCCGGATGAAGGTGCCGGATGGCAAGCCCGTGTCGTGCGCCGGACCCGAAATCAGGCGGTCTCCCTGCCGCCGCAGCGGCCGGACGAAGACACGGGCTTCGTCCTGATTGCCGGCGGGCTGCGCGGTGTTGAACAGCCAGATCTCTCCGCTTGGCGCGCAGAAGATCACCGGGTTCTGCTCCGAGCGGTTCGGGTCATCGGTGAGCTGGCTCGCAGGACCCCAGCCCTCCGCATCCTCCTCGAGAAGGGATGCGTGGATCGAGATATCGGACTTGCCCTCGAGCGAGCCGCCGAACCAGGCGCAGGCCAACGCTCCATCGGGCAGTCGCGCGAGGAAGGCGGCATGGTTCTGCACGGTCGGGGCGGGCAGGACCGCCTCGGAGCCCCCGGGGCGGGGCTGCAGGTTGCCGGTCATTCGGGCAGCGATCTCTTCAGGTGTCATCTTGTCTCCTCCGGGCCTGCATCTGGCCCTGAAATGGGGCTCAAGTTACGCACTTGTCAAGTTGAATAGTTTGAGGCGCGGCTCCCGGCTTTCTTCGCAGCAACATAAATCAACACGTTATCAGTCGCTTGTTGTTGATCTAGTCCGCAGTTAAGCGGTTTCCGATAATCCCGTTTGACAGGTGGTTGCAACTTTACCAATATGCCCGACATCGGCCCAGCGAGGGACTCATGCAAGATCACGCCACAGACATCGCAACAGCGGGCGGCACGGCAAGCGCGGCGGCGATTGGCATGGCGGCCACCGCCGCTGCGCTTGCCGCGACCGACGCCGCCCTGGTGCGAGCCGTGGCGCAAGAAATGCATCCCTTCGCCATCGGCTTTTTTCGCAGCGCCTTCGGCCTCGCCTTCCTGGCGCCCTGGATCATCGCGCGGGGCGGCCTCGGCCTTTCCCGCTATCGCGGCCTGCACCTGCTCCGGGCGGCCATCAAGCTTTTGTCGCTCGTGGCCTTCTACGCCGCCTTCGCGAGCGCCGAGCTGGCAGACGCCACGGCGGTCATGTTCACCGCGCCGCTGTTCTTGACGCTGGGCGCCTGGATCTGGCTGGGCGAACGGCTCGATGCGCTGCGGATCTTCGGCATCGCCACCGGTTTTGCCGGGGCGTTGATCCTGATCGCGCCGGGTGGCGGCTCCGCCTCACCGGCACTGCTTTACGCGCTGTCCGGAGCGGCGCTGATCGCCGTGGCGCAGCTGATGCTCAAGGCGATGTCGGCGCATGACGATACCGGCACGCTGGTCGCCTGGAACCTGGTGGTGACGGTGCCGCTTGCGGCGATCCCGGCAGCTCTGGTCTGGACCACGCCATCGGTCGAGGTGCTGGGTCTGTTGGCGCTGCAAGGCGTACTGGGCGCGGCCAACATGGCGCTGATGACACGCGCCTTTGGTCTGGCCGATGCGTCGCTGCTGGCGCCGGTGGATTTCCTGCGGCTGCCGATGGTGGCCGCGCTCGGGTACTTGGCCTTCGGTGAAAGCCCCGGCCTCGCGACCTGGATCGGGGCGGCGGTCATCCTGACCGGAACACTCGTGGTCACGGCCGGCGGACGGCTGAAAACGCATCGGGCGGGGCTGCCGGCACAACGCCGGTGACCCGCCACAGTTCTTCATGGGAGGAGAAAACATGACACCTAGATCGCTGATCACCGGCCTGCTACTGGCCAGCGCTGCGGCCGTGCCCGGCTTCGCGCAGGAGGAGCGCGATGTCACCATCGTGCTGGGCGAGGAGGTCGACCTGGTCGAGCCCTGCATGGCGACCCGTTCGAACATTGGTCGGATCGTCCTGCAAAACATCTCGGAGACGCTGACCGAGCTCGACGTGCGCGGCGATGGCGGCGTGATGCCGCGCCTGGCCGAGACCTGGGAGCAGGTCGATGACAACACCTGGCGCTTCAACCTGCGGCAGGGCGTCAGCTTTTCGGATGGCTCGGACTTCGACGCCGAAGATGTGAAACACAGCTTCGAGCGCGCGCAGAGTCCCGAGATCACCTGCGAGATCTCGCGCTACTACGAGGGGATCGAGATCACCCCCACCGTGGTCGACGCCCACACCATCGACTTCCGCACCGAACCGGCCCAGCCGATCCTGCCGCTGATGCTGTCGCTGCTGACCATCGTTCCATCCGAGACGCCGATGGAGTTCACGCGCGAGCCGATCGGCACCGGGCCCTATGCCCTGGCCGAGTGGAACCCGGGACAGAACATCCGGCTCGAGCGGCGCGACGACTACTGGGGCGAGCAGCCCGCCGTGACCGGCGCCAACTATCTCTTCCGCACCGACGAGGCGGTGCGCGCGGCGATGGTGCAGGCGGGAGAGGCCGATATCGCGCCCTCGATCTCGGCGATCGAGGCAACCGATCCGGCGATGGACAAGCCCTATCCGAACTCCGAGACCACTTACCTGCGCATCGATCATTCGGTCACCCCGCTCGACGACATCCGGGTGCGGCAGGCGCTGAACCTTGCGGTCGATCGCGAGGCCTTCATCGGCACCATCCTGGCCGAAGGCACCGAAATCGCCACGGCGATCGTGCCCCCGACCACCATCGGCTGGAACGCCGAGATCACCCCGCCGCCCTACGACCTCGAGCGGGCGCGAGCCTTGCTCGACGAAGCCAAGGCCGATGGCGTGCCGGTCGACACCGAGATCCTGCTGGTCGGGCGCACCGGGAACTTCCCCGGCGCCACCGAACTCTACGAGGCGCTGCAGGCGATGCTCTCCGAGGCCGGTTTCAACATTCGGCTGCAGATGGTCGAGGTGGCCGAGCATGAGCAGTATTACTCCAAGCCCTATGTCGACGACCGCGGCCCGATCCTGGTCGGTGCGCAGCACGACAACTCGCGCGGTGACCCGGTCTTCTCGATGTTCTTCAAATACGACTCGGAAGGCCGCCAGTCCGGTATCGCCGACGCGCGCGCAGACGAGCTGATCGCTGCCGCCACCGCTGCCACCGGTGACGAACGCGAGCAGCTCTGGTCCGAACTCTTTGCCTACCTCCATGATGAGGTGGTGGCCGACGTGCTGCTGTTCCACATGGTAGGCTTCGCCCGGGTCGGCCCCGAGGTCGAGTTCGAACCGACCATTGCCACCAACAGCCAGCTTCAGCTTGCCGAGATCGGCCTGAAGTGAGCCTGACGGTCCGCGCGCCTCATGGTGCGCGGGCCAACCCCAAGGAGGACCGCCATGCAGCGGATGATTGGAAAACGCGCCGTCTCGAGCCTGATTTCGCTTGTCGGCCTCGTGGTGCTCGTCTTCTTCCTGTCGCGACTGACGGGCGACCCGGCGGCCCTTTATCTGCCGATCGATGCCTCGGAAGAGATGCGTCAGAACTTCCGCGAAATCCACGGGCTGAACGATCCGCTGCTGGTGCAGTTCGGTCGCTATGTCGGTGACCTGGCGGTGCTTGATTTCGGCGAGAGCATCCGCAAGGCGCGTCCGGCGATCGAGGTGGTGCTGGAAGGTTTTGCCTGGACGCTGCAGCTGGCCCTGATCACCATGACCCTGGTGACTGTTGCCGCCGTCGTGCTCGGCTCGCTGGCCGCGTTTCGGGTTGGTTCGCTCTTCGACCGGTTGGCCTCGATGCTGTCACTGGTCGGGGCCTCGGCGCCGGACTTCTGGATCGCCATCGTCGCGATCGTCGTGTTCTCGGTGGGACTGGGTTGGGTGCCGACCTCCGGCACCGGCACGGTCTGGCACTGGATCCTGCCGATCGCGGTGCTGTTCATCCGGCCTTTCGGGCTGATCGTGCAGGTGGTGCGCGGCGCGATGCTCACAGCACTCGGCTCGGCTTATGTGAAGACCGCCCGGGCCAAGGGCGTGCGCAACCGGCCGATCATCTTCGTGCACACGCTGCGCAACGCCATGCTGCCGGTGATCACCGTGATCGGCGACCAGGCCGCCGCGCTCCTGAACGGCGCCGTGGTGGTCGAGACCATCTTCGGCTTTCCGGGTGTCGGCAAACTGATGATCGACTCGATCCTGCAGCGCGACTTCAACGTGATCCTCGCCGCGATCATGGTCACCGCGCTGGCCATCTTCGTCATGAACCTGCTGATCGACATCGCCTACGCGTTGCTCGATCCGCGCATCCGCACCTGAAGGAGCGCGTGACATGTCCGACACCACCACCGTCCCCGCCACCCCGGAGCCTGCCGCGATGAGAGAGCGTCCCGCCCTGCTGCGCCTCGGGTCGATGCTCTGGGCCGACAAGTTCGCCTTTGCTGCTGCGCTGCTGCTCCTTGCCATGATCGGCTGTGCCCTTGTCGGGCCATGGCTCATGGGCGATGCCGCGGGCGGCCAGAACCTGCGGGCGCGCAACGCACCGCCCTTCGACCTGTCACGCGGCTGGCTTTACGTATTGGGTGGTGATGCACTCGGTCGCCCGCTGCTGGCCCGGATCGTGGTGGCCGCGCAGAATACCCTGCTGATTGCCGCCGGGGCGGTGGTCTTCTCGATGGCAATCGGGACCACTTTGGGCCTGATCGCCGGCTATCGCGGCGGCTGGACCGGCGAGGTGATCATGCGCACGGCAGACGTCATCATGTCGTTTCCATCGCTGCTTCTCGCGGTGATCGTGCTCTACATGCTGGCGCCCTCGGTCGCGAACCTGATCCTGGTTCTGGCGATCACCCGGATCCCGATCTACCTGCGCACCACCCGTGCCGAGGTGCTGGAAGTGCGCGAGCGAATGTTCGTCCAAGCGGCGCTGGTAATGGGAGCCTCGACGCCGCGCATCGTGTTCCGCCATATCCTGCCGGTGATCCTGCCGACACTGCTGACCATCGCCACGCTCGACTTCGCCTTCGTGATGCTGGCCGAGAGCGCGCTGTCCTTCCTCGGCATCGGCATCCAGGCCCCCGAGATCACTTGGGGGCTTATGGTGAGCCAAGGCCGGCAATACCTGACCTCGGCCTGGTGGCTCGCGTTTTGGCCCGGTCTCGCGATCATCCTGACCACCATGTCGCTCAACCTGCTCTCGGGCTGGATGCGGGTCGCGCTCGACCCGACCCAGCGCTGGCGGCTCGAAATCGGAGGCAAGCGCAATGGCTGAGCATCTTCTCGAACTGCGCGATCTCTCGGTGCGCTTTCACACCGCGCGCGGGCCGGTGCAGGCCGTGCAGGGGGTGTCCTGGCACTTGGACCGCGGCGAGACGCTGGCGATCCTCGGCGAAAGCGGCTCCGGCAAATCGGTTTCGGCCTCGGCGATCATGAACCTCATCGACTGCCCGCCCGGCGAGATCACCAGTGGTCAGATCCTGTTCGAAGGGCGCGACTTGCTCACGCTTGGCGCCGAGGCGCGGCGCGACATCAATGGCCGCCGCATCGCGATGATCTTCCAGGACCCGCTGAGCCACCTGAACCCGGTCTACCCGGTCGGCCGGCAGATCGCCGAAACCGCTACCGCGCACGGCACGCCTGCGGCCCAGGCGCGGGGGCGGGCGCGTGAGCTGATTGCCCGGGTCGGTCTTCCCGACCCCGACGCGGCGATGCGCAAGTATCCGCATCAGTTCTCGGGTGGCCAGAGGCAGCGCCTGATGATCGCGATGGCGCTGGCACTCAAACCCGACATCCTGATCGCCGACGAGCCCACCACCGCGCTCGACGTGACCGTGCAGGCCGAGGTTCTGTCTTTGCTCGAGGAGCTGCAACGTGAGACGGGCATGGGGCTTTTGCTGATCACCCATGATCTCGGCGTGGTGGCCGAAATCGCCGACCGGGCTGTGGTGATGGAAGGTGGCCGCATCGTCGAGACCGGCACGCCGCACGACCTCTACCACAACGCTACCCACCCCTATACGCGCAAGCTGATCTCGGCGGCACCGGGGCGCGGCGAGATGCGAGCCGATCGGTCGCCGGTGACACCGCTTCTGTCCTGCCGTGGGCTGCGCAAGGAGTACGGCGGCTTCGCCGCACTGAAGGGTGCCGAGTTTGATGTGATGCCGGGTGAATGCCTCGCCGTGGTGGGTGAGAGTGGATCGGGCAAGTCGACCGTGGCGCGGCTGGTGGTGCGTCTCGAGGAGGCGAGCGCCGGGCAGGCTCTGTGGAAGGGCGAGGACCTGCTGACCAAGACGCCGCGCGAGATGGCTGCGGTGCGACGGCAGTTGCAGATGGTGTTCCAGGATCCGACGCAGTCGCTCAACCCGCGCATGTCAGTCTACGAGATCATTTCGGAGGCCTGGGCCATTCACCGCGAGGTGCTGCCCAAATCCCGCTGGCGAGCGCGGGTGCAGGAGCTGCTCGAACAGGTGGGGCTGAAACCCGAACATGCCGACCGCTACCCGCACCAGTTCTCCGGTGGTCAGCGGCAGCGCATTGCCATCGCCCGAGCGCTGGCGCTCGAGCCCGAGCTGATCATTTGCGACGAAGCGGTAAGCGCGCTCGACGTGTCGATCCAGGCGCAGGTGATCCAACTACTTGGTCGGCTGCGCGACGAATTGGGCATCGCCTTCGTCTTCATTGCCCACGACCTGCCGGTGGTGCGCGACTTCGCCGACCGCGTGCTGGTGATGCAGCAGGGCGAGATCGTCGAGCAGGGCAGCGTGCGGCAGATCTTCGATGCCCCGCGCGAGCCCTACACCCAGCGCCTGCTGGCCGCCGGGCTCGACCCGGACCCGGAGGTGCAGGCCCGCCGTCGCGCCGAGCGGCTCGCGCTGCAGGCCTGACCCGATCCCCGAAACATCTCCTCCGAGACAGCAAGGACCCCCATGACCGAGATGCTGCGCTATTTCCGCTGGTCGCTGCTGGTGACCATCCTCGGCCTCGTGGCCGCCTTCTGGCTCGGGCTGCGCTACGAGGGCAGCCTCGGCGGCGCGCTGTCCTTCTTGCTGGTGGGCACCGTGCTGGCAGTGCTGGAGATTTCGCTCTCATTCGACAACGCCATCGTCAACGCCAACAAGCTGCGCGACATGAGCCCGGTCTGGCGGCAGCGCTTCCTGACTTGGGGCATCCTTATCGCGGTGTTCGGCATGCGGATCGTGTTCCCGCTCGCCGTGGTCGCCGTGGCGGCACGTGTCGGGCCCTTCGAGGCGGTGCGCCTCGCGGCGACCGAGCCCGACACCTATGCGCGGCTGATGAACGAGAGCCATCTGTCGATCGCGGCCTTCGGCGGGACCTTCCTGATGATGGTGGCGCTGAACTTCTTCATGGACGACGCCAAGGAGATCGACTGGCTGCGCGGGATCGAGCACCGGTTGCGCCGGATGGGCACCATCAAGGGCGTCACCTACGGTCTGGTTCTCGCCGTGGTGCTGGGTTTCGGGCTGGCGCTGGGGCTGGCCGAGCAGGCGGTGTTCTTCAAGGCGGCGATCATGGGCCTCGTGGTTTTTATGCTGGTCGAAACGCTGAGCCACGTGCTCGACGCCGAAAGCGAGATGCAGAGCGCCGCCCGCGCCGGGGGTCTGGGCGCGTTTCTCTATCTCGAGGTGCTCGACGCCTCGTTCTCCTTCGACGGCGTCATCGGCGCCTTCGCCCTGACCCAGAACCTGTTCCTGATCGCCATCGGTCTCGGGATCGGCGCGATGTATGTGCGCTCGATGACCATCATGCTCGTTGAGAAGAAGACGCTCAGCCAGTTCCGCTACCTCGAGCATGGTGCGTTCTACTCGATCCTCGCGCTGGCGGTGATCATGTTCGCGCAGAGCCTCGTCCACGTGCCCGAGGTGATCACCGGGCTGCTCGGCGCGATGATCATCGGGCTGTCGCTGCTGTCTTCGGTCAGGTTCAACCGGCGTCTGGTGTCATAGAGCAAACACTCCGATACGGCGAGGTCTGCCGGCACGGGCATGAGGTAAGCGGAGAGGTCAGATGTGGGAAGCTATGGCCCGCTGTTCAGGAGAGTGTCAGATCTTCTGTGTATGAGTGATCCGGTCCATGCTTCTTCGAAAGGAAGCATGCATGACGATCTCCAAGGAACTGCTGGACGAACTTCTGAAGGGCGTAGAGCGCCCTGAGGACCTGCTCGGCGAGGCCGGGCTGATGAAAGAGCTGAAGATCAAGCTCATGGAGCGGATGCTCGGCGCCGAGCTGACGGCGCATCTTGGCTATGAAGAGGGCAAGGAAGCTCCACCGGGTCAGAGCAACCGCCGGAATGGCGCCTCGACCAAGGTGCTGAAGGGGCAGGACAGCGAGATGCCGGTAGCGGTGCCCCGCGACCGCGACAGCAGCTTCGAGCCGGAACTGGTGAAGAAAGGCCAGACCCGGATCGACGGGATGGACGACAAGATCATCGGGCTCTACGCAGCCGGCCTGACGGTCCGGGACATCCAGACCCATCTGCTCGATCTCTATGGCCTGAAGGTTTCGCCCGACCTGATCAGTCGCGTCACCGACGCCGTTCTGGACGAGGTTCGGGAATGGCAGAGCCGGGCGCTGGAGCGGATGTATCCGATCGTGATCTTCGACGCGCTGCGCGTGAAGATCCGTGACGCCGACAGCCGGACAGTGAAGAACAAGGCGGTGTATGTCGCCCTCGGCGTCACCCGTGATGGCCAGCGCGAGGTTCTCGGCCTCTGGATTGCCGAGAACGAGGGCGCCAAGTTCTGGCTCTCGGTGATGAACGAGCTGAAGAACCGGGGCACGCAGGACATCCTGATCGCGGTTGTGGACGGGCTGAAGGGCTTCCCCGAGGCCATCACCGCCGCCTTTCCGGATGCCATGGTCCAGACCTGCATTGTGCATCTGGTGCGCCACAGCCTCAACTTCTGCTCTTGGAAGGACCGCAAGATCGTGGCCGCTGACCTGCGCCGAATTTACAGCGCCCCGACCGCCGATCTGGCCGAGGCCGAGCTTGATGCCTTCGAGGAAAAATGGGCCGGGAAATACGCCTCCATCGCGCCGGCCTGGCGTCGGGCATGGCAGGAAGTGATCCCGTTCTTTGCCTTCGATCCGGCGATCCGCAAGATCATCTACACCACCAACGCCATCGAAAGTCTGAACCGCGTGATCCGGAAATCGATCAAGACGCGTGGGTCCTTCCCAACGGATGAGGCCGCGACCAAGCTGATCTACCTCGCCATCCGCAACTTCGAGAAGGACGGGCGAAATGTTCGGGAATGGTTTGCGGCCCGAAATCAGTTCGCCATAATGTTCGGCGAGCGCTTCGACGCTTGAGTATCCCAAACCGCATGGGCCGGCCCGGATACACAAAGTTCAGGACACTCCCCTGTTCAGAAGGCAGCACCACTTCTAACGATCTGAAAACCTTGTAGCTCAGGGAACTCGGACATTCGCTGCAAGCAGAATGTGCGGCCGCAATGCGCAGATAGCGCTCTTTGCAAAATACGTACTGTGCGTCGACTCCGTAGACGCCATCAGACCCAAAGCGGACTATCAGATTTATCTCAGCACGGAACCGCTTGGGACTTCTCTCCATCTTCAAACGGATGTGTTCGAGACATTCTTGGAGATGTGCGCTCCAGAGAAAGCCGACGCACCGCCGTCATTGCCCTTGTCAGACCGGCACGAATACTGAAGGATTCAGCCTTAACGTCAAGATACTTTCAATGGCCTGGTGAGAAGACCTTTCATGACTGATCGCAAGAGGGATTTTGTTGAGCAAGCGGCTCCTGAATATTGGTTTAGCTATGCGCACGAGCTGGCAGAGACTGCCGACAGCATCTTCAATCGCTCCAAGAAACAGTTCGTCGCCTATCTTTATCAAAGCGCAGACGGCACCCAGAGAACCGAGAAAAGGCCCTTGGTTTCGCGCCCTGTTCTGCTTCTATACGGCATTGCTCTCGAAAACATGTTAAAGGCCATCCTAATTTCTGAAGACACCAGTCGTTTGGAAGGCGGTAAGTTGAGTAAGGAGTTACTTGGGCATGACCTTATGGCTCTGTCGAAGCGATGTAGAACAGTGGAGCTCACTGAATCAGACAGAGATATATTGAGCTTGCTTTCCAACGTGGTCCCTTACCACGGGCGATACCCAGTGCCGCGAAACTCCGAGGACATGAAGCCAGAGGAGTTTATCAACGAGGATATATTTGCGAAATGCGCTGACCTATTCGAGCACTTGTCTATCGAACTGTATCGACTCAATCACATGGGAATAGAGGCGCCCGAGGGCGTCCATTTTCCACGCCTTCACCTTACACACCTTGACGATAAAATAGACTTCGAAACGAACTGGTAGAACAGGAGGATCGATGAATATTATATCAGGGGCGCATCCATTAAATTATTTCCTTAGCAATTATAAGGTCGAAAACGGCCAGGTCCGCGATTGCTGTCGATGGCAATGAGTTTAGCGAACAGCTGCTCTTTGGCCGTCGTGTGGCTGCCTCTTGGGCACAACATCAACAGATTACGTGTACGCTTCGGGCTGAATCTGGGCTTTTGCTGCATTGGCCACGAGGTCGGGTTCGAGCCGAAACCTCCCTCATAATACATAACGCTTATTACACGCATAGATTGAGTTGAGCGGCGCGCGCTACTTCCAACTGCGACTCTTGTTTGAAAACAATGCCCTATCAAGCAGGAGTTTTCCAGTATGGGACGTGTCTACGCGCAGTTGACGCTCGAGGAGCGCCGCAAGATCGAGCGCTGGCGCCATGCCAGAGTATCCGTGAACGAGATGGCGCGGGTGCTGCGCCGCCACCGCTCGACCATCTTTCGCGAGCTCCGACGCAACCATTTCCAGGATCCCTGCATGCCCAAGGTCGTGGGCTACTTTGCGATGGCCGCTCAGCTGAGAACCAGCGATCGCCGCGCCCGCCAGCGCAAGCTGATCCGGCATCCGCAGCTACGTGACCAGGTCGTCGATCGGATCAAGGATGGTTGGACGCCGGAGCAGATCGCCGGCCGGATGCGCATCGAGCGCGCGCCGCTGCGGGTCTGCCAGGAAACGATCTATCGCTACATCTACGGCAAGGAAGGCCTGCGCGAAGAGCTGTGGTGGTATCTGCCGACCCACCGCAAGGCCCGGCGTCCGAGACGCGCCCGCAAGCGGCATCCGCCGAAATTCCACCGTGATGTCAGCATCCTGTTCCGGCCCGAAGCCGTGGCACAGCGCTCCCAGTTCGGTCATTGGGAGGCTGACTTGATGCTGTTCCGGCAGCGGTTCGGCTCCGCCAACGTGACTTCTCTCGTCGAACGCGTCAGTCGCTTCACCGTGCTGCTGAAGAACGCCGACAAGCGGACCCGGCCTGTCATGGACAAGGTCATCGCGGCCATCCGTGCGCTGCCTCAGCCAGCGCGCAGATCGATCACCTTCGACCGGGGCACCGAGTTCGTCTCGTGGCCGCATCTCCAGGCCGAGATCGGCACGAGCAGCTGGTTTTGCGACCCCTCTGCGCCCTGGCAGAAAGGTACGGTCGAGAACACCAACCGTCGTGCCCGCCGCTGGCTGCCCCGGGAACGCGACATCGGCCAACTCTCCGACCACGACATCCGCGAGATCTGCGACCGCCTGAACGCGACGCCGCGCAAATGCCTCGGATGGAGGACCCCCGCCGAGGTGTTCCGGGCGAAGATGCTGGAGAAGAGGCCATGAGCGCCCTACCCTGAACCCGCCGCGGAGTCGCGGTTCAAGTATCGCTCACAGCGATGCACTTTCTAAACTGGGTTGCGACCAACGCTCTATCCTGTCGCAAACACAGGAGTTTGGAAGATGGCCCACCGCGAGCTGGATCTGCAAGAACGGCGGCTGGTCGAAGACCTACTCCAGGCGAAAATGTCTATCACCCAGATCGCGGTGCGGCTATCACGGCACCGTTCGACGATCTACCGCGAGATCCGGCGCAACCGGTTCGAAGATAGCGAGCTGCCCCAGCTCAGCAGCTACTACTACGGCATGCTGGGGTCGCGTCCGTCAAGCTGGTGTAAATTCCGGGATGGTCATTGCGGATCATCGGTCAGGCGGCCTGTGTTGATAGGCTGAGAAGCGGGTCGATCTGCGCCGCATCGATGAGTGCGAAGGCTTCGACCTGCATGTAGCGATGCTGGCTCTGCCAGTCGTCGTTCTGCTCGAAGAGCACTGCACCGATCAGGCGAATGATGGACTCCTCGTTCGGGAAGATGCCGACGACATCTGCCCGCCGTTTCACCTCCTTGTTGAGACGTTCCAGTGGATTGGTGCTGTGCAACTTCGTGCGGTGCTGAGCCGGAAAAGCCATGTAGGCGAGGACGTCGGCCTCGCTCTCGTCCATGAGCGCGCCGAGCTTCGGCCAGCGCGGACGCAGCTGGTCGGCCACGTGGCGCCAGACCTCGATGGCGCCCTTCTGGTCGGGTTGGGTGAACGCCTGACGGATCGCGGCGGCAACCACCGTGTGCTGCCCCTTCGGCACGTGGGCGAGCGCGTTGCGCATCCAGTGGACCCGGCAGCGCTGCCAGGTTGCGTCGAATACCCGGGCGATCGCGGCCTTGAGGCCGGTGTGGGCGTCGGAGATGACCAACTTCACGCCCGCCAGGCCCCGGCTCTTCAGGCTCCGCAAGAAGTCAGTCCAGAAGGTCTCGGCTTCCGAGGGGCCGATGCTGAGACCGATGATCTCCCGGCGTCCATCCGTGTTCACGGCCATAGCGATTATGGCTGCGACCGAGATGATCCGTCCGCCCTGACGCACCTTCAGGTAGGTGGCGTCGAGCCACAGGTAGGGCCAGTCACCAGCCAGGGGACGATCCAGGAAATCGTGGACGCGCTCATCGATGTCCTTGCAGAGCTTCGACACCGTGCTCTTGGAGATCCCCGACAGCCCCATCGCCTGCACCAAATCGTCGACCTTCCGGGTCGAGACCCCACCGATCCATGCCTCCTGGATCACTGCCACCAGCGCCTTCTCCGAGGTGCGGCGGGGCTCGAGGAAGCCGGGGAAGTAGGAGCCTTGCCGCAGCTTGGGCACCCGCAGGTTCAAGGCACCGAGCCGCGTCTTCAGCTCACGATCACGGTAGCCGTTGCGATAGGTCTGGCGGCCGTCGCCGCGCTCGTAGCGACCAGCGCCGATCAGACCCTCGACATCGTGCTCCATCAACGTCTGGAGCACCGCCTCGGTCACAGCGCGGAGAAAGTCGCCCTCATCATGCTTTTGCAGCAGCTCGATCAGGGGCATGTTGGTGTCGGTCATCGGGGTCTCCCTCGGTCCGTGGTTGAAGTCCGCAAACTCCACCATAACCGACGTCCTCGATGGCCACCCCGGTTACACCGTCAGCGCAGCATGAAAGTCCACCACGTGACGGGACACTTCTGTGGTTGCCGCCCGTGATGCAAATAGTTTTTGACCCTAT